>CAXUHK010000123.1:2390-9541 GCA_964250775.1 uncultured Acetobacteraceae bacterium
CGGCGCGCTGCCCGCCGCCGACGGCCCCCCGAGCGCCACCCCCCGCCCGCCGGCCGACCCCGCCGCGCGCGCGCCGGTGCCGGTGGCGCTGTGGGCCAACACGGTCGACAACCTGAGCGCCATGGCGGCGCTGCTGCACGACGTCGCCACCATCGGGCGCTGCGACGGCAGCCGCCGGGTGTTCGACGGCCGCCGCCTGTCGCGGATCGCGGCCGGGACGGTGGGCGTCGAGGCGTTGCCCGAGACCGATCGCTCGGTGTTCCATGGCCCGGCGCTGCGCTGCGACTTCAGCGGCACGCTGCTGGCGGGGTTCAAGTACGAGGACAACCGCGCCCGCGCGGCACGGCCGCAGCGCGGCGTCGCCTGGTTCGCGCCGCTGCGTCCGGGCGGCCCGCCGGTGCCGGTGCGGGTGCGGTTCGCGACCCCGTTCTTCGGCGACGCTACCCTATACCTGGCACCTTGACCTGGCACCTTGACGCGACCGTGGCAGTTTGTTGCGTCTCGATACCAAACGTGATGCCTTGCGCGCGATGGCGGCTTTGACACGACAGGCGACGCGACGCTAACCCGACACCATGTCCCGACCCCTCGCCGTGATCCTCGCCGCTGGGCTGGGCACCCGGATGCGCTCGTCGCTGCCCAAGGCGCTGCATCCGATCGCCGGACGGCCGATGCTGCGGCAGTTGCTCGACGCCTGTGGCGCGGTGTTCGATCGTATCGTGGTGGTGGCCGGCCCCGAGATGCCGGCGCTGGAGCGGGCGGCGGCGCCATACCCGGTCGTGGTGCAGCAGGAGCGTCTCGGCACCGCGCACGCGGCGCTGCAGGCGGCGGCGCTGTTCGGCGACGGCGACGTGGCGGTGCTCTACGCCGACAACCCCCTGATCTCGGCCGAGACGCTGGGCCGCCTGCTGGCCCGCCGCCGCGCCGGCGCCGGGCTTGCCTTGCTGGCCATGCGTCCTCCCGACCCCGGGCGCTACGGGCGGGTCGTCGCGACCGGCGAGGACGTCGAGCGCGTCGTCGAGTGGGCCGACGCCAACCAGGCAGAGCGGGCGGTCGGGCTGTGCAACGCCGGGGTGCTGTGCGGCCCCGGTCCCGACATGGCGGCGTGGCTGGCGGCGGTGCGGCCGCACAACGCGCGCGGCGAGTACTACCTGACCGACCTCGTGGCGCTGGCCCGCGCCGCCGGGCGCACGGTCGCGGCCGTCGAGGCGCCGTTCGACGAGCTGCGCGGCATCAACTCCCGCGCCGAGCTGGCCGAGGCCGAGGCCGTGGTGCAGCGCCGGCTACGGCTCGCGGCGATGGACGCCGGTGTCACCATGACCGCGCCGGAGACGGTGTTCCTGTGCGCCGACACGGCACTGGCGCGGGACGTCAGCGTCGGCCCCAACGTGGTGTTCGGGCCGGGCGTGTCGGTGGCCGAGGGGGCGGAGATCCGCGCCTTCAGCCATCTGGAAGGGTGCAGCGTCGGGCCAGGCGCCGTCATCGGCCCGTTCGCCCGGCTGCGCCCGGCGACCGTCTTGGAGGCGCGCGCGCATGTCGGCAACTTCGTCGAGCTGAAGGCGACCCGGCTCGGCGAGGGCGCCAAGGCCAACCACCTGACCTACCTGGGCGACTGCGATGTCGGCGCCGGCGCCAACATCGGGGCGGGCACCATCACCTGCAACTACGACGGCTTCGCCAAGCACCGCACCGAGATCGGCGCCGGCGCGTTCGTCGGCACGAACTCGGTGCTGGTGGCCCCGGTGCGGCTCGGCGACGGCGCGTTCACCGCCGCCGGTAGCGTCATCACCGAGGATGTCGCCGCCGACGCCATGGCGTTCGGGCGCGCCCGACAGGCGGCGTTGCCCGGCGCTGCGGCCAGGTTCCGTGCCGCGCGCAAGAAGCCCGCCTGATGTGCGGCATCATCGGCGTGGTGGGTGACGCGGCGGCGGCCCCGGTGATCCTGGAGGCGCTGCGTCGGCTGGAATATCGTGGCTACGACAGCGCCGGCATCGCCACGCTCTCCGGCGACGCGATCGAGCGCCGCCGCGCGCCGGGCAAGCTGCTCAACCTCGCCGCCGCGTTGGCCGAGCGGCCGCTCGCCGGCGGCACCGGCATCGGCCACACCCGCTGGGCAACGCACGGGGCGCCGACCGAGGCCAACGCCCACCCGCACGGCACCGAGCGCGTCGCCGTGGTGCATAACGGCATCATCGAGAACCACGCCGAGCTGCGCGCCGAGCTGGAGGCGGCCGGCCAGGTGTTCCACAGCGAGACCGACACCGAGACGGTGGCGCAACTGGTCGACTACCATCTGTCGCGCGGCATGGCCCCGCGCCACGCGGCGGCGGCGGCGCTCGCCCGGCTGCACGGTGCCTACGCGCTGGCGATGGTGTTCGCGGGCCATCCCGGCCTGCTGATCGGCGCCCGCAGCGGCCCGCCGCTGGCGGTGGGCTATGGCGACGGCGAGATGTTCCTGGGCTCCGACGCGCTGGCCCTGGCGCCGATGGCCGAGCGCATCGCCTACCTGGAGGACGGCGACTGGGTGGTGGTCGCGCGCGGGACCGCCGAGCTGTTCGACGCCACTGGCGCCGCGGTCGAGCGGCCGATCCGTCCCACCGCCGCGTCCGGGGCGGCGACCGGGCGCGGCAACTACCGGCACTTCATGGAAAAGGAGCTGCACGAGCACTCGGCGGTGCTGGGCGACACGCTGCGCCAGATGATCGACCCGGCGACCCGCAGCGTGGTGCTGCCAGCGCTGCCGTTCGACTGGCGGCGCATCGGCCGCATCACGCTGTCGGCCTGCGGCTCGGCGTTCTACGCCGGGCTGGTCGGGCGCTGGTGGTTCGAGGACGTGGCCCGCCTGCCGGTCGACGCCGACGTCGCCAGCGAGTTCCGCTACCGGGCGCCGCCACTGGCGGACGGCGGGCTGGGCCTGCTGGTCAGCCAGTCCGGCGAGACCGCCGACACGCTGGCGGCGCTGCGCTACCTGAAGGCCGAGCGGCAGCACGTGCTGTCGATCCTGAACGTGGCCGAGAGCAGCATGGCGCGCGAGAGCGACGCGGTGCTGCAGACCGTGGCCGGGCCGGAGATCGGCGTCGCCAGCACCAAGGCGTTCACGGCGCAACTGGCCGTGCTGGCCTGCCTGGCGCTGGCCGCCGGACGGGCGCGCGGCACGCTCGGCGCCGCGGCCGTGGCGACGCTGAGCGCGGCACGGCTGTAACCCCCGGGCTTTGCGGCGCAGGTGCTGGAGCACGCGCCGCACATCGAGCGGGTGGCAGGGCGCATCGCCGAGGCGCGCGACGTGCTCTACCTCGGTCGCGGCGGCTGCTTCCCGATCGCCCTGGAGGGCGCGCTCAAGCTCAAGGAGATCAGCTACATCCACGCCGAGGGCTACGCCGCCGGCGAGATGAAGCACGGCCCGATCGCGCTGATTGACAGCCGGGTGCCGGTCATCGCCATCGCGCCCTCCGGCCCGCTGTTCGACAAGACCGCGAGCAATTTGCAGGAGGCCGCGGCGCGCGGCGGGCAGATCGTGGCGTTCAGCGACGCGGCGGGGGCCGAGCGGCTGCGCGCCATCGCGGTCGACGCGGTGGTGCTGCCGGCCTGCGCGCCGTTTGTGGCGCCGATCGTCTACGCCGTTGCGGTGCAGGTGTTGGCCTACCATGTCGCGGTGCTGAAAGGCACCGACGTGGACCAGCCGCGCAACTTGGCGAAATCGGTGACGGTGGAGTGATGGCGTACGATTTCGACCTGTTCGTGATCGGCGGCGGCAGCGGCGGCACCCGCTGCGCCCGCATCGCCGCCTCGCACGGTGCGCGCGTCGGCGTCGCCGAGGAGCGGCACTGGGGCGGCACCTGCGTCAACATCGGCTGCGTGCCGAAGAAGCTGATGGTGATGGCGGCCGAGTACGGCCACGCGCTGCGCGACAGCCACGGCTTCGGCTGGGACACGGCGCGGGGCGAGCATGATTGGTCGCGGCTGATCGCCAACAAGGACAGCGAGATCGCCCGCCTCACCGCGACCTATCGCCATTTGCTGCACAACGCCGGCGCCACCGTGTTCGACGCCCGCGCCAGCTTCGTCGACCCGCACACGCTCGATGTCGGCGGCCGGCGGGTGACGGCCGAGCACGTCGTCATCGCCACCGGCGGCCGGCCGCTGACCCCGGCGTTCCCCGGCTGCGAGCACGCCATCGTCAGCGACGACGCGTTCACCCTGCCCGAGCGGCCGCGCCGCGTCACGATCCTGGGCGGCGGCTACATCGCGGTCGAGTTCGCCAACATCTTCCGGGGGCTGGGCAGCGAGGTCGACCTGGTGTTCCGCCAGGAGCTGCCGTTGCGCGGCTTCGACGAGGACCTCCGCACGGCGCTCGACGAGGCGCTGCAGGCGGAAGGCATCACAGTCCATCGCAGCGCCTCGATCGCCTCCGTCACGATGGACGGAGCCAAGCACGTCACGCTGACCGATGGCACCACGCTCGACGCCGACCTGGTGTTCGCGGCGGTCGGCCGCACGCCGCTGACCGACGGCTTGGGCTTGGAGGCGGCGGGGGTGGCGCTCGACGGCTTCGGCGCGGTCACGGTCGACCGCGACGGCCGCACCAGCCAGGCGCACGTCTACGCCATCGGCGACGTCACCGACCGCATGAACCTGACGCCGGTGGCGATCGCCGAGGGGCACGCGCTGGCCGACCGGCTGTTCGGCGGCACGCGGCGTTCCTGGGAGCTGACGCGGGTGGCGACGGCGGTGTTCTCGTCGCCGCCGATCGCGACCGTGGGGCTCTCGGAGCAGGAGGCGGCGGTGCGCGGCCCGGCCGACATCTACCTCACCCGGTTCACGCCGATGCGGCACACGCTGGGCGGGCGTACCCGGCGCAGCATGATGAAGCTGGTGGTCGACCAGCAATCGCAATTGGTGCTCGGCGCGCACATGCTCGGGGACGACGCGCCGGAGATCATGCAGGGCGTCTCGGTGGCGCTGAACTGCGGCGCCACCAAGTCCGATTTCGACCGCACCGTCGGCATCCACCCGACCAGCGCCGAGGAGTTCGTGACGCTGCGCACCCGCACCCGCACAGCCGGAGTGCCGACCCTGGTCGAGCAGGACGCCCAGGAGGCGCCGGCCAACGCCATGGGCATGGCCGAGGCCGGGCTGGGGGGCTGAACGGCTGCCGCCCTGTAGCCAAACCGGGTGCGACATGGATAGATGCGCCGCAAGGCCGCCCCGGATCGCCCGGGACGCAGGTGCGGATGCATCGCGATGAACACCTGGACTCCCGGGAGCTGGCGCTCCCGCACGCTGCGCCAGATGCCGAACTACCCGGACGGGGCACGGCTGGCGGCCACCGAGGCCAGGCTCGCCTCGTATCCGCCGCTGGTGTTCGCGGGCGAGGCACGGCGGCTCAAGCAGGCGCTGGGCCAGGTGGCCGACGGCCGTGCCTTCGTGCTGCAGGGCGGCGACTGCGCCGAGAGCTTCTCCGACTTCTCCGCCAACAACATCCGCGACACGTTCCGGGTGCTGCTGCAGATGGCGGTGGTGCTGACCTACGGCGCCAGCGTGCCGGTGGTGAAGATGGGCCGCATGGCCGGCCAGTACGCCAAGCCGCGCAGCAGCGACACCGAGACGCTGGGCGACGCGACGTTGCCGAGCTATCGCGGCGACATCGTCAACGGCGCCGAGTTCACCGAGGCCGCCCGCGTGCCGGACCCCGCGCGCATGGAGACCGGCTACTTCCAGTCCGCCGGCACGCTCAACCTGCTGCGCGCCTTCGCCTCCGGCGGCTACGCCGACCTGCATGAGGTGCATCGCTGGAACCTGGGCTTCATCGATCGCAGTCCGCTGGCCGGGCGCTACCGCGACCTCGCCTCGCGCATCGACGAGTCGCTGGCGTTCATGTCCGCCGTGGGCGTCACCAGCGCCAGCACGCCGCAGATCCGCGAGACCGACTTCTACACCAGCCACGAGGCGCTGCTGCTGCCGTACGAGCAGGCGCTGACCCGCATCGACAGCATCACCGGCGAGCCGTACGCCTGCTCGGCGCATTTCCTCTGGATCGGCGACCGCACCCGCCAGCCGGACGGCGGCCATGTCGAGTTCCTGCGCGGCGTGCGCAACCCGATCGGACTCAAGGTCGGGCCAAGCATGGATCCGGACGAGCTGCTGCGGCTGGTCGACATCCTGAACCCGGACGACGAGCCGGGCCGGCTCACCCTCATCAGCCGCATGGGAGTGGACAAGGTGGCGCGCGGCCTGCCGCCGCTGCTGCGCGCGGTGCAGCGCGGCGGCCGGCGCGTGGTCTGGCTGTGCGACCCGATGCACGGCAACACCCACGCCACCGCGAACAAGGTCAAGACCCGCAGCTTCGACGCCATCCTCTCCGAGGTGCGCCAGTTCTTCGACGCCCACGCTGGCCTGGGCACCTGGGCCGGCGGCGTGCATGTCGAGATGACCGGGCGCGACGTCACCGAATGCGTGGGCGGCGCGCACCGGCTGACCGAGCACGACCTGTCGCGCTCGTACGAGACGTTCTGCGACCCGCGGCTCAACGCCGAGCAGTCGCTGGAACTGGCGTTCCTGGTCGCCGAGGAGCTGAAGGCGCGCCGAGCGCCGGCCCGAGCCGCCGTCGCGGCGCAATAGCGTGGCGGACCAACTCGACCGGGACGTCGCCGCGCGCACCGACAGCTACTTCAACCGCACCAAGCGCATCGTGGCGGGGCACGGCGACATGCCGGTGACGTACGCGATGTTCCTGCGCCGGCCGGTGATCTCGGCGCCGCGGCTGATGCTGGACTGGCTGGCCACCGTGGCGGCGGCGCGCGACACCGCGTTCGAGGTCGACGTGGTGCATCCCGAGGGGAGCTGGACCGGCGCCGGCGAGCCGATCGTCTACGTCACCGGCCGCTTCACCGAGCTGGTCGACCTCGAGACGATCCTGCTGCAGAAGCTGGGCCCGGCCTGTGTCGCGGCGCACAACGCCTACCAAATGTGCCTGGCGCTGCCGCGCGTCTCGTTCCTGGCGATGGAGGCACGGCACTGCGCCGGGGCCGAGATGCAGGAGATGATGGCCTATGCCGCCGCCGTCGGCAGCGGGGCGGGGGGGGGGGGGGGGGGGCGGGGGGGGGGGGGGGGCGGGCCCGCCCCCCCCCCCCCCGCCCCCGGGGGCGCCCGCG
>CAXUHK010000123.1:9551-12043 GCA_964250775.1 uncultured Acetobacteraceae bacterium
CGGGCGCGGGGGCTTTTTTGATGTTTTTTTGGCCCTTGGCGGCCGCGGGGGGCTGGGGGGGGGGGCGGCGCGAGGGCGCCGCGGGCTTCGGCGGCAACGCCAACGACGGCACCGCGCACTGGTTCGGCCAGCCGGCCGGGCGTGGCACCATGCCGCACGCGCTGATCGGCTACGCCGGAAGCACCGTGCGCGCCGCCGAGATGTTCCGCGAGACTTTCCCCGACGAGCCGCTCAATGTCTTGGTCGATTATTTCGGCCGCGAGATCACCGACGGTCTGGCGGTGTGCGAGCGCTTCCCCGAACTGGCGGCGGCGGGCCAGGTCTCGGTGCGGCTCGACACCCATGGCGGCCGGTTCCTCGAAGGGCTCGACCCGGCCGAGAGCTACGCCGTGCTGGAACGGCGCTCGCCCGGCACCATCCGCCGCTATCGCAGCGAGACCGAGCTGCGCCACCTGGTCGGCACCGGCGTCTCGGCGGCGGCGATCTGGCGGATGCGCGAGGCGCTCGACGCGGCCGGGTTCCCGCGCGTGCGGATCGTGGCCAGCAGCGGCTTCGGGGTGGCGAAGTGCCTGACCATGGCCGACGCGCACGCCCCGGTCGACGTGATCGGCACCGGCAGCTTCATCCCCGACGCCTGGGGCGAGACCTACGCCACCGCCGACATCGTCGACTACGACGGCCGCGCCATCGTCAAGGTCGGCCGCGAGTTCCTGCTGCGCCGCAACGGCGACCGCAAGGGCGGCGAGGCACGCGCCACAGGCTGACGTGATCGCGGCACCGTGATAACTACTTTCGATATCCTAACAAAATCTTGCATCTGATTTAGGCGATCCGCCGTAAACCGTGCTGACCGGAGTTCTATTCCGGTTCCAACGGGAGCTACGGACATGATTGCAGAAGAACAAGACGGGCCGCCGCGCGGCCTTGCCCGGCGCAACGTGCTAGCCGGCACCGGCGCCGGTGTCGCGGCCATGGCGGCGCTGGCCACCGGCCTCTCACCGACTTCCGCCAAGGCGGACGCGAACACCGACTACGCGGTCCTCAACTTCGCCCTTAACCTCGAATACCTCGAAGCCGAATACTATTTGCGCGCGGTCTACGGCTCGGGGCTGTCGGCCAGCGACGTGAACGGCAACACAGGCACGCAGGGCACGGTAGTCGGCGGCAGCCGGGTCGATTTCGGCACGCGGGCGAACCTGCAGTACGCTGAGGAGATTGCCCAGGACGAGATGAACCACGTCCGCTTCCTGCGTGCGGCATTGGGGGCGGCCAAGGCGCCGGTCGCGGCCGAGCCGAACATTGACTTGATGACCAGCTTCAACACGCTGGCGCAGGCCGCAGGCCTGGGCAGCAGCTTCAATCCTTTCGCAGACGCCACCAGCTTCCTGATCGGCGCCTACATCTTCGAGGACGTGGGCGTCACCGCCTATGCCGGAGCCGCGGCGCTGATCAGCACGCCCGGCTACCTGACTGCCGCCGCCAGCATCCTCGCGGTCGAGGCCTACCACGCGGGCCAGGTTCGCACCCGGCTCGCGGCCATCGGCGGCACCGCGCCGGCCACCACCATCGCCATCTCGAAGCTGCGCGCCACGCTGTCCGGCACCGGCGGCGCGGGCCAGCCGCCGGCTGACGACCAGGGCATCATCCTGGGCCACCAGCTCAACATCCTGCCGACCGACACCAACTCGCTCACCTTCACTCGCACCACGCGGCAGGTACTCAACATCGTCTACGGCGACAGCACGGGCGCCGCGAAGTCCGGGTTGTTCTTCCCCAGCGGCATGAACGGCGCGATCACGAGCTGACGCGGCTGCCGCAACAATAGGGACACAGGAAACCAGTCTATGTCACAGACCCTCTCCGACTCGATCCGCGCGACGGTCGCCGCGGCCGACGCTGCGGCGTTTGGCGCCGTCACCTCCGAAACCGCCACCAATGCCGTCGGCACCATCCCGGCGGCGGGCGCCGCCCCGGCCCAGCTCGACATCAACGGCAACGGCACCGTCACCGCCACGCCTGACTACGCCGTCATCCTCGATCTGGGCGGCGTCAACACGGTAGTCGGCTCCGCCGCCGGCGGCGTGTTCTACGAGGCCGACACCGCGGGCGAGACGTTCTTCATCCCCGCGACGTCGGGTACCGTCGCCATGGCCGGCGGCAACAACACCGTCGTCGTGCCTAACACCGGCGGCGGCAACTACACGGTGGTGACGGGCGTAGCCGACCCATCGGCCGCGACCTACACGCCGAGCGCCATGTTCGGCGGCAACACCATCTCGCTCGGCAGTGGCGACGACACCGCAGCGGCCGGCATGGGCGCCAACAAATACTTCCTCGGATCGGGCAACGACCTGATCGGCAGCGAGGGCGCCGACACCATCGTGGGCGGCAGCGGTGCGGCCACGATCTCGGCCAGCGGCACCGGAGACGTGGTGTTCGGCGGTGCCGGGACCATGCAGTTCGCCAACGCAGGCGGCGCCGCCACCATCGTG
>CAXUHK010000124.1:0-11934 GCA_964250775.1 uncultured Acetobacteraceae bacterium
GCGCAGCACGATCGGGTAGTCGCGCGGGTTGATCGGGAAGCGGTGCGCGCCGTAGGCGGAGGCGAAGAAGCGGCCGTCCTCGCGGTCGAACCGCAGCGTGATGTCGCCTTGCGCCAGCGCCGTGCCGTAGGCGCCGCCCAGGAACGGCGCCAGCAGCTTGCCGCGCAGCGCCGTGTCGGGCGGGTCCCAGTCGATGTCGAAGAACTCGGCGTAGCGCGACGCCCGGCCCCATTCCAGCACGTCGAGCCACCAGGCGTTGTCGGCGCCGCCGACGCCCATGTGGTTGGGCACGATGTCGAGGATCAGCCCCATGCCATGCGCCCGCAACTCGGCCACCAGCCGCCGCAGCGCCGGCTCGCCGCCGAGTTCCGGGTTGATGGTGTCGTGGTCGACGATGTCGTAGCCGTGCGTCGAGCCGGGGCGCGAGGTCAGCAGCGGCGAGGCGTAGAGATGGCTGATGCCGAGGCGGTCGAAATACGGCACCAGCCGGGTCGCCGCGTCGATCGGGAAGTCGCGGTGGAACTGCAGCCGAGCCGTCGAACGGACCAGCGTCACGCGGCGTCTCGCGCGGCGCGGAAGCCCGCCAGGCGCGCGGCGACCTCCGGGGCGTCGAGCAGGCCAGCGGCCGTGCCGGGCAGGCGGCGGCGCCAGTTCGGGTGCTCGTCGAGCGTGCCCGGCAGGTTGGGCGCCTGGTCGCGCGCCAGCACGTCCTCCAGCGGCAGCAGCACGAACCGGCAGGCGGCGCGGGCGACGTGGCGCAGCGCCGCGTCCACCACCGGCCAGGCATCGTGCGCCGGCGGCTGTTCACCAGTGGCGGCGCCCGATTGCACCATCGCCTGCCACAGCAGGTCGCGGTCGTGGTCGCGGGCGCGCAGGTCGCCGCCGTGGTCGGTGGACCAGCCCATCCGTTCGCGCCACTCGATGTCGCGGCCCTGCCACCAGCCGGCGACCGTCGCCAGGTCGTGCGTGCTGGTCATCGCGACCGCCTGCGGCGACCACTCGGAGGGCGGGCGCAAGCGGTCGCCGTCGCGCTCGAACCACAGCACGCGCATCCCGAACAGGCCGTTGCCGATGAGCCGCTCCTGGAAGCCGTCCGGCAACGTGCCGAGGTCCTCGCCGAACACCACGGCGCGGTGGCGCTGCGATTCCAGCGCGACCAGCCGCAGCATATCGTCGATCGGGAAGGTCAGGTAGGCGCCGTCCCGCGGGCTGGCACCTTCCGGCACCACCCAGAGCCGCTGCAGGCCCATGACGTGATCGATCCGCACGCCGCCGGCATGGCGCAGCGCCGCACGCAGCATCTCCAGGAACGCCGCGTAGCCGTTGCGCCGCAGGCCCAGCGGCGAGAACGCAGCAATGCCCCAGTCCTGCCCCTGCTGGTTGAGCAGGTCGGGCGGCGCTCCGATCGACAGGCCGATCATGGTCTCGTCCTGCCGGCTCCAGGCATGGCTACCGCCGCCGTCGGTGCCGACCGCGAGGTCCGACACCAGGCCAATCCGCATCCCGGCGTCGCGCGCCGCTTGCTGCGCCGCCGCCAGCCCGTCGTCGGCCAGCATCTGCAGCCAGGCGTGGAACGCCACATCCGCCGCATGGTCGGCCGCGAATCGGGCGACGGCGGGGTTGTCCGGCGCGCGGTACTCGGCGGGCCAGCTCCGCCACTGCCACAGGCTAGGGTCGCTGGCATAGAGATGCGCGTGCAGGGCCTCGAACCTCGCGTGGCGCTCCAGCACGTCGCCGGCCTGCTCGCGGAACGCATCGAGCCGCGCCGTGTCGATGCCGGCGTCGAAGCGCGCGCGCAGCCGGGCGAGCCGGCGACGGGCGGCGCCCGGCCAGTCGACCAGATCGAGCGCCTCCATCTCAGGGTCGGCCCCGGCGTCCGCGTGCAGCACGTTCTGCATGATGCGGCTGGACGGCGCGTACGGGCTGAAGCGGTCCGGGTCGGCGCTGAACTGGGCATGGACCGGGCTGATCGCCACCGCGTCGGCGCCGTGCCGCGCGGCCCCGCGCACGAACTCCGCCAACGCCGGGAGGTCGCCGATGCCACCATCGCCGTCGCGCCGCAACCCGTACAACTGCACCGCCACGCCCCAGGGCCGACCCTGCGGCAGGTCCTGGCAGCGGGCCGGGGCCACCGCGACGGTGACGCGCTGCCCGCCGCAGTGCAGCCGATGGTAGCCGACCTCATGCAGGCGCAACTCGTCCGTGCCCTCGACGCGGCCGCCGCTTTCCAGATGGACCGTGTAGACGCCGGGCACCGCGAGCGCGCCGCCCTGGGCCACGGTCAGCAACGGCGGCAGCCGGCCGCCCGATTCGTGCGCGTGGCGCAGCGACTGCTCGACCGCCGCTTCGTCCTCGGCCGCGATCCCCAGCGCCTGCAGCACGCGCCGCAGCGTCTCGGGCGAGACGTCGTGCTCGTCGTCATGCACGTCGCGCCAGCGCGGCAGCACGCCGGACGCCTCCGCCAGCGCCCGCAGCGCCGCATCCGTCACGTGCGTTCCAACAGGTAGGCGACTGTGCTGCGCCCTGGAAGCTGGCCATCGGCGAAGCGGGCCGCGTCGCCATCATGGCTCTCGAACAGCACCGGGCCATCGACCGGATCGACCGGCAGGATGCCCGACCCAAAGTTGGTGGCGATCACCAGTTCCGCGCCATCGCCCATGGCCCAGCGCGCGACCACGCCGCTGTCGCCGAGCGGGGCGGCTCCCAGGCTGGTCGTGTCCGGGATGCGCCGGACGATGTGGCGGTGGCGCAAGCCCAGCAGCACTCGGATCGCCGCCGCGGTCTCGGGATCGTGGTCGCCTGCCTCCGGGCGTGAGAGCTGGTAGGTCGTCATCGCGTTCGGGTCCGGGATTTGCGCCCGGCGCTTCTCGTCGGCGAACGCGGCGAACCCCGCGAACTCCTTGCGTCGCCCCTCGCGCACCGCGTCGGCGAGTTCGTCGTGATGGTCGGTGAAGAACAGGAACGGCGCGTTGCTGCCGTACTCCTCGCCCATGAACAGCATCGGGATTTGCGGCGACAGCAGCAGCAGCGCGGTCGCCGCCCGCAATGCCTCCGGGTCGGCCAGCGTGGCCAACCGCTCGCCCATGGCGCGGTTGCCGATCTGGTCGTGGTTCTGCAGGAAGATGATGAACGCGGTGGGCGGCAGGTGCCCGGATTTCTGCCCGCGCGCGCGACCCTCGTGGTTTTCCTCGCCTTGGAACACGAAGCCTTCCGACAGCGCGCGGGCCAGCTTGGCGGCGGCGTCCTTGTAGTCGGCGTAATAGCCCTCGGTCTCGCCGGTCAGCAGGACGTGGAAGCAATGGTGCGTGTCGTCGGTCCACTGCGCGTCCATCAGGCCGGGGGCGAGGTGGTCGGCGTGGTTCTGCTCGTGCTCCACGATAAGGTTGACGTGCCGCCCAGGTTCGGCGGCGGCGCGGATCGCACGCGCCAAGTCGGCTGGAAAGCTCTTGTCGAGCACGGCGTGCAGCGCGTCGAAGCGCAGGCCGTCGAAGCGGTACTCCATGATCCAGTAAATCGCGTTCTGGATGAAGTAGTCGCGCACCGGCTGCCGCTCGTGGGCGATCGCGGCGCCCCACGGCGTGTGCTTCGCCTCGTCGAAGAACTGGTTGCCGGCGTAGGCGTGGATGTAGGCGCCGTCAGGGCCGAAATGGTTGTACACGACGTCGAGATAGACCAGCAGGCCCAACCCGTGCGCCTGGTCGATCAGCGTCTTGAGCTGGCCCGGCGTGCCGTAGGCGGAGTCGGGGGCATAGGGGAGCACGCCGTCATAGCCCCAGTTGCGCTCGCCGGGGAACTCGTTGACCGGCATCAGCTCGATCGCGGTGACACCGAGGTCGCGCAACCGGTTCAGGTGGTCGCCGATGCCGACGAAGCCGCCCATCAAGCCGGGATGCAGCTCGTAGATCACCGCCTCGTGCCATGGCCGGCCAGCCCAATCCGTGTTCTGCCATTCGTGCTCGGCTGGGTCGAGCACCACGCTCCAGCCATGCACGTCGCCGTCCTGCAGCCGCGAGGCCGGATCCGGCACTTCCAGCCCGTCGGGCATCCGGTACTTGTAGCGGGTGCCGGCGGCGGCCGGCGCGGTCGCCTCGAACCAGCCGTCATCGGCCGCCCGCATCGCCATCGGCGGCCGGTCGCGCAACAGCAGCTCCATGCCCTCGCAGGCCGGCGCCCAAAGCCGGAAACGTGTGTCGCCGCCGTCCTGAAGCGTGGCGCCGAACGGCAGGCGGTGGCCGTGGCGGGCGCTCATCCGCCGGCACGCAGCACGATGGTGGCCAGCGGCGGCAGCGTCAGCGCCAGCGACATCGCCTGGTCGTGGCTCTCGACCGCTTCCGCCCGCACCTGTCCGCCATTGCCCATGTTGGAGCCCCCGTAGATGTCCGCGTCGCTGTTCAGCACCTCGTCCCACGCGCCGCCCTGCGGCACGCCGAGGCGGTAGCCAAAGCGCGGCACCGGCGTGAAGTTGCAGACCACGAGCACCGGCGCGTCGCCTTCCTCGCCCAGGCGCAGGTAGGCGAACACGCTCTGCGCCCGGTCGTCGATCACCACCCAGCGGAAGCCGCGATGATCGCAGTCGCGACGGTGCAGCGCGGGGGTGGCGCGGTACAGCAGGTTGAGGTCGCGCACCAGGCTCTGCACGCCGACATGGCGCGGCTCGTCGAGCAGGTGCCAGTCGAGCCCGCTGTCGTGGTTCCACTCCCGCCACTGCGCGATCTCGCCGCCCATGAACAGCAGCTTCTTGCCCGGATGGGTCCACATGAAGCCGAAATAGGCGCGCAAATTGGCGAAGCGCTGCCAAAGGTCGCCGGGCATCTTCTGGATCAGCGAGCCTTTGCCGTACACCACCTCGTCGTGCGACAGCGGCAGCACAAATTTCTCGGAGAAGGCGTACACCAGCCCGAAGGTGAGCTGGTCGTGGTGCCAGCGCCGGTTGACCGGATCCTCCTGCATGTAATGCAGGCTGTCGTGCATCCAGCCCATGTTCCACTTGTAGTCGAAGCCCAAGCCACCCTCGCGCGCCGGCCGGCTGACACCCGGCCAGGCCGTGCTCTCCTCGGCGATCAGCACCGCGTGCGGGCAGCGCTCGCGCACCACCTCGCTCAGCTCCTGCAGCAGCGCCACGGCTTCGAGGTTCTCGCGCCCGCCGTACTGGTTGGGCACCCACTCGTCGGCCTTGCGGCTGTAGTCGCGGTACAGCATCGAGGCCACGGCGTCGACGCGCAGCCCGTCGACCCGGTACTGCTCCAGCCAGTGCAGCGCGCTGCCGATCAGGAAGCCCCTCACCTCGTTGCGGCCGAGATTGAAGATGAAGGTGTTCCAGTCGGGGTGGAACCCCTCGCGCGGGTCGGCGTGCTCGTAGAGCGGCGTGCCGTCGAACCGCGCCAGCCCGTGTGCGTCGGACGGGAAGTGCGCCGGCACCCAGTCGAGGATGACGCCGATGCCGGCCTCGTGGCAGCGGTCGACGAACTCGGCGAAGTCTTGCGGCGTGCCGAGCCGGGCGCTGGGAGCGAACTGGCCCAGCGGCTGGTAGCCCCAACTGCCGCCGAACGGGTGCTCCATGATAGGCATCAGCTCGACATGGCTGAAACCCATGCGCGTCACGTACGGGATCAGCCGCTCGGACAGCGTGGCCCAGACCGAGTCGGCACCCGGCTGCTCCGGCAGCCAGGAGGCGGCATGGACTTCGTAGACGCTGATGGGGGCACTCGGGTCCTGCGTCGGGTGCCAGTGGCCGGACTGCCAGGCGAAGGTCTCGTCGGCCACGACGGAGGCGGTGGCCGGCGGCACCTCGGCCGAGGCCGCGACCGGGTCGGCCTTAAGCGGCAGCAGGCCGCCATCCGGCCCCAGCAGCTCGTATTTGTAGACCGTGCCGGGTTCGAGGCCGGGCACGAACAGCTCCCACACCCCGGCTCCCTGGCGCAGCCGCATCGGGTGCCGGCGGCCGTCCCAGTTGTTGAAGCCGCCGACCACGGAAACCCGGCGCGCGTTCGGTGCCCAGACCGCGAAGCGCACGCCGGGCACGCCTTCGAGCGTCATGACGTGGGCGCCCAGCACGCGCCCAAGCTCGCGGTGGCGGCCCTCGCCCATCAGGTAGACGTCGAGGTCGCCCAGTGCCGGGCCAAAGCCGTACGGGTCCGCCACGACCCGCTCGGTGCCGGCCGCGTCGGTCACGCGCAGCCGGTACGGCACCCGCGCCGGCAGCAGGCCGGACCACAGCCCGGCCGGATCGACCCGCTGCATCGTCGCCAGCACCTGCGCGGCGTCTACGGCAACCAATGCGACCGCCGCAGCATCCGGCAGGAACGCCCGCACCGCGCAGCCGCCGGTCACGCCATGCGGCCCCAGCACGGCGAACGGGTCGCCGTGCCGCGCCTGGATGATCGCGTCGAGGGCTCCCGGATCGAGCGCGTCGGTCGCCACCATGTCGTTCATGACGCGCCTTCCATTTGCATGACGCGATGCGCGATGGCATCCAGCCCGCGCAGCGGGATGGTGAGCCAAGTCGGGCGGTTGGCGGCCTCGTAGCGTATCTCGTAGGCCGCCTTCTCGATCAGGAACAGGTCGAGCAGCGGCGCCTCCGCTGGCGGCGGCGCCCAGGGCTGCGCCTCGGCGTGCAGCACCGCCCGATAGGCGTCGAGGAAGGTGGCGCTGGCCAGCTTGCGGAACCGCTCGATCAGCGCCGCCCGTCGCTCGTCGCTGGCGGCCGATCCGGCGACCCGGCCGGGCGCCGCGGCTGCCGCGGCGTAGTCGAAGCTGCGCAGCAGCCCCGCCACGTCGCGCAACGGCGAGGACTTGGCGCGCCGCTGCTCCATCGGCCGCGCCGGCTCACCCTCGAAGTCGATGATGTAGGCATCGTTCTGCACCACCAGCACCTGGCCCAGATGGAAGTCGCCGTGGATGCGGGTGCGCAGGCTGCCGGCGCCGGCGCGGGCCAGCCGGCGCACCGCCTCGCCCAGCGCCTCGCGCCGCTGCAGCAACGCCTCGGCCAAGCGATGCGTCTCCTCGTCCGGCCACTCGCGCGGCCGCCCTAGCAGCTCGAACGCCATGTCGATCTGCTCGACGGCGCCTGCCGCCCATTCGTCGACGATCGCCTCATCCGCCACGTCGCTGCGGAAGGCGGGATCGTCCGACGGCTGCGACAGGGCGGCGTGCAGCTCGCCCAGCCGGCGTCCGATGCTGGCCGCGAACACGGCGTAGTCGCCCAGCGCCTGGTCGGCCGGCTGCGTCCCGTCGCCGGCGGTCAGGTCGTCGCTGGTGCGCTCCAGGTAATCGAGCGTCCAACCCCAGCCGTCGCCCTGGTTGCGCACGAAACCTTGGACGATCATCAGCGTGTGCGGCGTGCCGTCCGGGGAGTGACGCACCACCTCGCCGAACAGCGGCGCCGTGTTGCCGAAGCCGCGCTCGGTGAGGTAGCGCGTCATCTCGCCCTCGGGATGCACGCCCGCCAGCACCTTGCGCACGATCTTGAGCACGGCGGCATCGCCCACGATCTGCGAGCTGTTCGACTGCTCGGCCGACAGGCGGCGAATCTCCGGATCGGCACCGACCTCGACCTCGGCCATGCGCGAGGTGGGCACGAAGCGCAGCTCGCCGCCACCCGGCAGCGGCAGCGTGGCCGCCTCACGCAACATCCGCAGCACGCCGGTGGTCATCGCGTCGACCGCGAAGCCGTCGGTCAGGTAGCCGATGCGCCGGCCACGCCGCACCCGGGCCAGGGCGAGCTGCTGGCCGAGCGGGCCGACGTTCTGGTCCTCCCAGGCGATCGCCAGCGGCAGCGCGTACTCCTCCTGCCGCGACCCGGGCAGGTCGACCACGATCTCGGCCATCAGCACGTCCGGGTCGTGCGGCATGGGCGTCGCGTAGGCGATCCGCACCGCCTCCAGGCGTTCGCCCTTGGCCGCGAACCAGCGCCGCTTGGCGACGTAGGCCGGCAGCGCCTCGCGCTCCAGGATCGCCCGCGAGGCCGGCGCCAGCACGTCGGAAAGCCCAAGTCTCAGGACCAAGGTGGCGAACTCCGGCATCGGTTGCGGCGGCGCCGCGTACCAGGATGGCAGGTTGGCCTCGGCGGCCAACAGGAACCAGAAGAAACCATAGGGCGCCAGCGTCAGCAGGTAAGGCAACTGGCCCACCGGCGGGAACGCCGAGCCGCCCACGATGTCCACCGGCACCCGGCCGTCGAACGCCACGAGGTCGAGCTCCACCGCCTGCGCGCTGCGCGACAGGTTGCACACGCACAGCACGGTCTGGCCCTCGTGCTCGCGCAGGAACGCCATCACCTTGCGGTTGCCGGGATACAGGAAGCGCTGCGTGCCGCGGCCGAACACCGCGAAGCGCTTGCGCACCGCGAGCAGCCGCCGCATCCAGTTCAGCGGCGAGTGCGGGTCGGCCGCCTGCGCCTCGACGTTGATCGCCTGGAAGCCGTACAGCGCGTCCATGATCGGCGGCAGCACCATCTGCGCCGGATTGGCGCGGGAGAAGCCGCCGTTGCGGTCGCTCGACCACTGCATCGGCGTGCGCACGCCGTCGCGGTCGCCGAGGTGGATGTTGTCGCCCATGCCGATCTCGTCGCCGTAGTACAGCACAGGGGTGCCGGGCATCGACAACAGCAGGCTGTGCATCAGCTCGATGCGCCGCCGGTCGCGCTCCAGCAGCGGCGCCAGCCGGCGGCGGATGCCGAGGTTGAGCCGCGCGCGCCGGTCGTTGGCGTAGGTCTCCCACAAATAGTCGCGCTCGACGTCCGTGACCATCTCCAGCGTCAGCTCGTCGTGGTTGCGCAGGAAGATCGCCCATTGGCAGTTGTGCGGGATGTCCGGCGTCTGGCGCATGATGTCGGTGATCGGGAAGCGGTCCTCGCGCGCGATCGCCATGTACATGCGCGGCATCAGCGGGAAATGGAACGACATCTGGCACTCGTCGCCCTCGCCGAAATACACCTGGGCGTCCTCCGGCCACTGGTTCGCCTCGGCCAGCAGCATCCGGCCGGGCGCGTGCAGGTCCATCTCGGCGCGGATGCGCTTCAGGATGGCGTGCGTCTCGGGCAGGTTCTCGTTGATCGTGCCCTCGCGCTCGATCAGGTACGGCACCGCGTCGAGCCGCAGCGCGTCGACGCCGAGGTCGAGCCAGAACCGCATCACCGACAGCACCTCGTCCATCACTTGCGGGTTGTCGAAGTTGAGGTCGGGCTGGTGCGAGTAGAAGCGGTGCCAGAAATACGCGCCGGCCACCGCGTCCCAGGTCCAGTTGCTCTTCTCGGTGTCGACGAAGATGATGCGGGTGCCGTCGTATTTCTCGTCGGTGTCGGACCAGACGTAGAAGTCGCGCTCCGGGGAGCCGGGCGGCGAGGTGCGGGCGCGCTGGAACCACGGATGCTGGTCGCTGGTGTGGTTGATGACCAGCTCCGTGATGACGCGGATGCCGCGCGCGTGCGCCGCCTCGATCAACCGCCGCACGTCGCCGAGCGTGCCGTAGTCCTCGTGCACGCCGCGATACTCGGCGATGTCGTAGCCGTCGTCGCGGCGCGGGCTCGGGTAGAACGGCAGCAGCCAGATCGCGGTGACGCCGAGCTCGGCCACGTAGTCCAGCTTCTCGATCAACCCGGCGAAGTCGCCGACACCATCGTTGTTGCTGTCAAAGAACGACTTCAGGTGCAGCTGGTAGATGATCGCGTCCTTGTACCAGAGCGGATCGGCGACGGCGGCGGCCGTGGTGAGGGCAGATGGGGCGATGTCGTTCATGCTGGCCTTCAGGTTGCGGGACGGGCGCGCCACACGGCGTACGGCGCCTCGGGCGTGAGTGCCACGCGCTGGTACTTGCCGGCCAGCGTGAACGTCGAGTCGCCCACCAGGTCGTCGCAGACCAGGCTGGCCTGGTCCGGCAGGCCCCAGCGCCACAGCGGCATTTCTATGGCCGAGGACTGCGGCCGCGCCGGGTCGACGCTGATCGCCACCAGCACGACGTTGCCGCGGTCGCCCGTCGCCTTCTCGAAGAACAGCACCTGGTCGTTGTCGGACGGCAGGAAGGTGACGCCGAGATGGCTCTGCAGCGCCGGGTTGCGCCGGCGCACCTGGTTCAATTGCGAGATCTCGGCCGTGATGTTGCCCGGCCGCTCCCAGTCCCAGGCGCGCAACTGGTACTTCTCCGAGTCGAGGTATTCCTCGCGGCCCGGCAGCGGCGTGCCGTCGCACAGTTCGAACCCGCTGTAGACGCCCCAGCTCCCGGCCAGCGTCGCCGCCAGGGCGGCGCGGATCAGGAAGCCGGGACGCCCCGAGGTCTGCAGGAAGGGCGGGTTGATGTCGGGCGTGTTGACGAAGAAGTTGGGCCGGAAGAAGTCGCGCTCCGGCCCGTCCGCGAGCTGCGTCGAGTACGCCTCCAGCTCGCGCCGGGTGTTGCGCCAGGTGAAGTAGGTGTAGGACTGGGTGAACCCCACCTTGCCCAGCAGGTTCATGACCTTCGGCCGGGTGAACGCCTCGGCCAGGAACAGCGTGTCCGGGTAGGCGCTCCGGATGTCGGCGATCATCCACTCCCAGAACGGGAACGGCTTGGTGTGCGGGTTGTCGACGCGGAACACCCGCACCCCCCGCTCGGCCCAGAACGCCACCGCGTCGCGCAAGGCGACCCACAGGCCCGGCACCGCGCCGGACGCGTAGAAATCGACGTTGACGATGTCCTCGTACTTCTTGGGCGGGTTCTCGGCGTAGCGGATCGAGCCGTCGGGACGCCAGGCGAACCACTCCTTGCGCTGCCGCAGCCAGGGATGGTCGGGCGAGCACTGGATCGCGAAGTCCAGCGCCAGTTCCAGCCCGTTTCCGGCCGCCGCCTGCCGCAACGCCTCGAAATCCTCGAACGTGCCGAGCTCGGGGTGGATCGCGTCGTGGCCGCCGGCCTCGGAGCCGATCGCGTACGGGCTGCCGGGATCGTCCTCGGCGGGAGTCAGCGAGTTGTTGCGCCCCTTGCGGTTCTTGCGGCCGATCGGGTGGATCGGGGGGAAGTACAGGATATCAAACCCCATGTCGCGGATGCGCGGCAAATGGCGGATCACGTCACGGAAAGTGCCGTGCCGGCTCTCGTCGTCGCTCATCGAGCGCGGGAAGATCTCGTACCACGACGCGAACTCCGCCGCCTTGCGGTCGGCGTCGAGCGGGTAGGCGCCGGTCGTGGTCGCGAACGGCCGCGGGTCGGCGCGACGCATCGCCGCCGCCGTCTCCGGTGACAGCAGGGCCGCGACCTGCGCGTCGCGCTCGCCCGCCTCGACCGCCCGCAGCGCCGTCGCCACGTCCGGGTCGGACCCGCGCGCCTGTTCCAGCAGCGCGCGGCCTTCCAGGATCTCCAGCCGCACGTCGATCCCGGCGGCGCTCTTCTTCGCCAGCTCGTCGCGGAACGTGGCGAACGCGTCGCGCCAGGCGACGACGCGGAACAGCCAGCGCCCGACCCGGTCGGGCACGAAGGCTGCCTGCCAGAGGTCGTTGCCCTGCGCCGCCATCGGCGTCTCCTGCCAGGGCTCCCGGTCTGCCGCGCGCCATTGCAGCATCACCCCGAGCTGGTCGTGGCCTTCGCACACCACGTCGCAGCCGACGTCGACCGGCTCGTCCACCGTGCGCTTGGCGGCGAAGCGTCCATCGTCGACGGCGGGGGAGACCGCCTCGATGGCGATGCGGCCCGAGCGCGCGGCGCTGGCGGCGGCGGCATCCGCGGGCTCCCGCGCCAGCAGCACCGGCGGCCGCGGCTGCAACTTCACCGTCTGCACGCCGCCGGGCGGCAGCGGGACGGGCGGGCGGCCCGGCATCGCCTCGGCCACGACCGGCTGGGTCAGGCTGAGGTTCACCAGGGTGAGGCTGTCGCCGCGCCGCAGCTCCAGCGTGGCCTCGCCGGCCAGCGGCCTGGCCAGGCGGCCGTCGCCGGGAACCGCCTCGCCGGCCAGCAGCTCGGTGCCGGCGC
>CAXUHK010000125.1:0-8480 GCA_964250775.1 uncultured Acetobacteraceae bacterium
CCACCCAGTCATGCCCGTTGCCCAGCCCCGCCGCGTGGTTGGCGCGCGAGCAGAGCAGCAGGCGCGGCACTTCCAGGCCGCCGGCGGCCAGTACGAACCGCGTGGCGCTCGCCGAGAACTCCTTGCCGCCGAGCGTCTTGATCGTCACGCGCTCGACCGCGCCGGACGCGCCGGCCACGATCTCCGTGACGTTGGCGTGCAGCAGCACGCGCAGGTTCTTGCCGCGCGCGAGACGGTCCCGGTAGCGATGGCCGAAATCGGTCGGGCAACTGAACCGCTCCAGCGTGTTGTCCGAGAAGTTCTCGCCCTGAAACTGGCTGATGATCGGGCGCACGCCGCGGGGGAACGCCTGCTCCACCGTGTAGGCGAACCGCCCGGCCTCGCAGATCCGGTTGGCCTGGTCGTAGAACGGCAGCAGCTCGTCGATGCCGAACGGCCAGCCGCGCTCGGCGACCCACGGCCGGTCCTCGAAGTCGCTGGGATCGTACGGGACGCAGCGCCCGCCCCAGATGCCGCTGGTCCCGCCCAGGCGTCGCTGCCGGTAGGTCATGGTCGGCGAATGCAGCGCCGGGTCGGCCACCTCGCCGTCATAGAGCGACTGCGTGTCGTCCTCGACCGCCTCGCCGCCCGACTCCAGCAGGATGACGGACTGCCCCGACTCGCTCATTTGCAACGCCAGTGTGATGCCGGCGACGCCGCCGCCGACGACGCAGACGTCAGCGCGCAGCTCGGCGCCCGCGTCGAAGTCGTGCAGGTCCTGGATCACGTCGGCAACTCCCGCCCGAGCGGCAGGCCGCGCCGCGCCGGCGCGGCCTTGCCCAGGAACCACTCCGCCGACTGCGCCAGGCCCCGTGCCCGCGGCGTCCATTTCATGTCCAGCACCGCCTCCGCCTTGCGGCAGTCGAGCCGGATGCGTTGCGCCCACGCCGCCAGCAAGGATGGCGGGATCGGGTCGAGCCATCCCGGCGCGCCCTTCGCGATGCGTGCCCGCGCCAGCTTCAGGACTTGCAGCGGCGGCGCGGCCACCCGAGCCTCGAACCGCAGCCGGCGCCGCGACAGGCGCCGGATGACCGGCACGCCGATCAGGCAGCCCAGCTCCGCGATGAAGTCGTTCCACGTGGCATCCGCACCGTCGGCCAGGTTGAACGCCTGGCCCGCAGCGCCGGGAGCCGCCAGCGCCGCCAGGCTCGCGGCCGCCACATCCTCCTTGTGCACGAGGTTGCAGATGCCGTCGCCCAGCGCGCCGAGGTCGCCGATCCGCCCGGCGCGAAGCAGCCGCCCGAAGCGGCCGATCCATTGCTCGCCGCCAGGGCCGTACACGATGCCGGGACGCAAGACGGAGATCGCGCCACCGTCCGCGATGCAGGTTTCGGCGAGCCGCTCGCACGCGACCTTCGCGGCGCCATAGGCGCCCAGTTCCGCGCCGGCCAGCGGTGCGGCTTCGTCGACCAGCCCTTCGGCCGCGCCGTAAACCGCCATCGAGCTCATGAGCACGACGCGCCGTACGCGCCGTTGCGTGGCGGCTCGGCACAGCATGCGGGTCGCCTCCACCATCGCCGTCCCGCTCGCCAGCACGCAGAAGACCACCGCGTCGATGCCGGCCAAGGCGGCGTCCAACGATGCCTGGTCGGTCGCGTCGCAGCGCCGGTGCTCCAGCCCGTCGGCCCTGGCCTGGGCGCGACGGGTCCCGGCGACCGGGTGGCACGACGGCGCCTGCTGCAACGCCCGCATCACGGCGTCGCCGACGAAACCATCGGCGCCAATCACCAGCACCTTGCCCAGGGCGGGCGTCATGGCGACGCGCGCAGCAGCACGACGCGCCAGGCGAACGCGGCGCCGCCGTTTAAGTACCGACCCGCCAGGCGCCGCGGCTCCGCGGCCAGTCGGTACAACCACTCCAGCCGCATCGCACGGACCGGCCTGGGCGCCCGCGGAAAGCGTCCCGCCAGCATGTCGGCGATCGCGCCGCCGTTGACGATCACCATGGGTCCGGGCGCCGAGGCGGCGATGACGGCCGCGACCTGCTCCTGCTTCGGCATCCCCATCGCCAGGATGACCAGGGCGGGACCCGTGCGCGAGACCTCGGCGACATAGTCGTCGGCGGGCCGGAACCCATCCATGGCGGACACGACTTCGCATCCCATCCGGCCGAGCGCGGCGGCGGCCTGCTCGGTCCACGGCTTCGCCGTGCCGAACAGCGCCACCTTCCGCCCGGCATAGGCACGGGCCAGCTTCGGGATGAAGTCGGTCCCGTTCATGTTGCGCCCGCTGGCTCGCCCGGTCGCCTTGAGGCAGACCTCCACGCCCACCCCGTCGCGCAACAGCACGTCGGCGCCGCGCAGCGTGGCCGCGAAGTCCGGCCGCGACCATGCCAGGTTGACCGCGTGCTGGTTGACGAACGACACTACCATAGCGCGCGACGGCCGCGCCAGTCGCCGCAGCAACTGCGCTTCGGCCGCTTCATCGGCAACGATGTCCAAACGCGCGATCATCGACCGCACATCGTCGAGCGCGCGATGCCCCGGCCCGCTACGAGGCTTCATGGCGTTGCCCCGCGACCTGCTCGGCGGCGGCGGCGCCGTGGGCGACCACTTCGCGGTACAGTGCCAGCAGCTTGCGGGCGACCGCGCCGATCTCGAGCCTGGCGAGGAACATCCGATGTCCCGCCGCCGCCAGCGCCGAGCGCGTGTCCGGCTCGTCGAGCAGCTTGACCAGCGCGTCGCCCAGGCGGGCCACATCCCCCGGCGGCACGAGCAGCGCCTCGGTGCCGTCCCGCAAGAACTCCGGGATGGCGCCCACCGGCGTGGCGACGACCGCGACCTCATGCGACAGCGCCTCCAGGATCGCCACCGGCAGCGCCTCATGATGCGATGGCAGCGCCAGGATGTCGGCCTGCCGCAGCAAGGACGCGGTGGCGGCACGATCCTGCCAGCCCAGCACATCGACCCGGTGCGACAGGCCGGCTTCGGCGACCTCCCGCTGGAACCGCGCGACGTCGCCATCGCCCGCCAGGGTCGCGCGCCACGCCCTGCCGCGGACGCGCTCCTGCCGCAGCGCCGCCACCAGCTCCGGGACGCCCTTGCGGTCGCCAAGCCTGCCAAGGAACAGGATTCTCGGCTCCGACGCGGGCGCGCCGGCCGGGCCTCGCATCGGTCGCGGCACGCCGTTCGCGATGATGCGGATCTTGCCGCGCTCGACACCGACCTCACGCACCAGGAACTCGCGCCAGCTCTCGCCCAGCACGATCACCGCGCTCGACCGGTTCAGCACGGCCCGGATCATCCGTCGCAGGAGCGGGCGCTGGGCCCGGAAATAGTCGTGAAAATCGGCGCCGTGCTGATGGATGATGGTCGGCACGCCGAGCAGGTTGGCGGCGCCGCAGAGCAGGCACTTGCGGATCACGCTGCCACGCGTCGTCATGTGCGCGTGCACGAGCGAGGTCCGGCCGCCGAGGCAACGCCAGGCGAGCGTCGCGAACACACTGGCGAACGCCCACGCCCCACCCACGACGCCGCCCTGGCCGCGTGTGTCCAGCACCTGGACCGACGGCGCCTGCGGGTCGCTCGCCCAGCAATCGATCCAGTATCCGATCAGCGTGCCCACCCCGCCGGACGTGTGCGCCACGCCGCCGCCGGCCAGCATGAGGACCCGCTTGCGCGCCGCATCCATCACCGCGCCCCGAGCAGCAGGTTGGACCGGGCGAGATAGCGCGACTCAGGGATGCTGATCAGCACCCGCAGCCCGGTGTCGCTCTCCAGCGCCTCGGGAATCAGGTAGATGCGGCGGGTGTAGTGCTTGAGCAGGCCGACCGCGCCGGCCACGATCAAGGCGAGCACGAAGCCGGCCATGAGGATCAGCGTCCGGGTCGCCTGCGGCAGCAGCGGCGCGATCGGCTCCTGCAGCACGCGCACGTTGTCCTTGCGGTTCAGCTCGACGTTCTCGGTCACCGCCCGCTCGTTGCGGATCTTGCTCGATGCCTTGTAGTCGTCGACCAGGACGTCGCGCGCCAGGGTGAGCTGGTTCATGCGCTCCTCGTCGTCGTTGAGCCTGGCCAGGCCGGTGCCGACCGTCGCGAGGTGCGTCACGTCCAGGTTGGCCTGCGCGCGCGTCGCCTGCAGCTCCGCCTGGGTCTTGCTCCGCTCCAGTTGCACCTGCAGCATCAGCGGGTTGGTCAGCGTGTTGAACACGCCCGGGAAGTTGCGCACCTGCCCGTCCAGTTGCGTGATCTTGGCGACGTCCTGGTCGATCAGGCTCTTGGCCAGGCGGAGGTCGGTCTCCAGCGCGCCCTGCTGCTGCAGCAGGATGCCGCGACGCTCCAGGTAGTCGTTGATCCCATGCTCCCGCTTGAACTGCGACAGCTTCGCGTCCGCCGCCTCCAGCTTCTCGCGAATCTGCTCGACCTCGTGGCTGACCAGCGCGCCCTCCTGGGTCAGGTACAGCTCCCGTCGCCGGCGCAGGTACTCGTCCTCGAGCAGGCTGAGCACCCGCGCCGCGATCGCCGGGTCGCGGTGCGAGAAGGTCAGCTCGATCGCGTTGCCGTCCTTGACCGCAAGGAAGTCCAGGTGCGCGTTCAGCACCCGCAGCGCCATCTCGGTGAGGTCGGCCGGCCGCTTCGGCGCCGGCGCCCCGCCTTCCGCCGACTCGCGCAACCTGCCGATGGACTCCGTCACCGACGTCTTCACCCTGGCCAGCAGCCCGGGCGGCGCCAGCAACTCGGGATACAGCACTCCCGGGCCGATCGTGCGGATCACCTCGCGGTGCAAGTTGTCTTCCGACAGGATCTCGATCTCAGTGCGCAGGATCTGCTCGCGGTTCAGCGCGCCGGCGGCGTTCATGTTCTCGCCGGCGACCGTCCGGTAGGTATACTCGCTGCCCAGCAGGACCAGCAGCGTCGACTCGGCCCGGTACAGCGGCACCGTCACGATCGCCAGCGCCAGCGCGCCGAGCAGTGTGGCCAATGCCCAGAACACGATCCAGAAACGGTCGTGGCGCAGGCTGGCCATCAGGATTGGCAGGGCGACGTCGGGCTTGCGGGGCATCTCGAGCGGGATGGTTGTCATGCTGCTTCTCATGAGGCGACCGACCTGGGGGCGACCGATCTGGAGAATGTGCGGCGATCATCCGGAAGCCCGAACAGGGTCCGGTTCGCGGCGATAGCGCCCTGAGGGGCCGCCAGCCCGCCCGCAGGCGCCCCGACCCCCCGCGCACCCTACACACCCCCCCTGATGACGAAGGCGGTCAGCAGGAACAGGACGTTGCTCTTGACGCCCAACGAGTTGCTCGACGAGATGACGATGAACCCGCAGACAAGCAAGGTTCGTCCCCACAGCGACGAGTTTCGCCACAGCCGGACCACGAACGGGATCAGCCCGGCCAGGAACACGACGCATCCCAGCGCGCCGATCTTCAGGAACGTCAGCAGCCACGGATTCTCGATCTGGTCGAGCCGCTCGTCGAGGTTCACGGTCAGGATCAGGAACGGGATCTCGTCCTCCGGCATACCGAACAGCACGTCGCGCGTCGAGAGGTGGTCCAGTACCTGCCACTGCACCCTGCGCACGTCGGCGCTGTCGTCGACGTAGAAGTGCGCCACCAGCCGCTCGCCGATCGGCGTGTAGTTCAGCATCACGTAGCCCGCCGCCGGCAGCAGCAGGGCCCCCCCCAAAGTAGCGGCGCGCAGCGTGGGGTACAGCCCCCGGGCCGCCCCGCCCCCGCCGGCGCCCCGCCCGCCCCCGCGCGGCGCCGCGCGGCGAGTCGAGGTCGATGCCGAACACCCCCATCTTCGCCAGCACGCCATATTTGCCGAGCGAGTTGGCCTCCATCGGCCCAAAGCCGGTGCGCCCGCGCAGGCGGGTATTGGACAGCAGGATGAACAGCGCCGGGTCCCACCACGAGGGGTGGTTGGTGAAGATGATGACCGGACGTCCCGCCGGCAGCAGCGGCAGCCCGGCCCGCGACAGGCGCACGCCATGGAAGTTGCGCCAGAAGTACCAGCGCAGGTAGCAGCCGAACAGCCAGAACAGGAACGGCGAACGGGCGGCGAGCGGGTCCGCGTCAGGCATGAACCGGGGCGGCCGACCCCTGCGCCGTCGTAGCCGGGGCGTTGGCGCGCGAGTCCTGGTCGAGCGAGTCCGCCGCGATCCAGCCCGACATCAACACCATCGGCATCCCCGGCCCCGGATGCGCCGCACCCCCCGCGAGGTACAACCCCGCCAGGTCGCGCGAACGGTTGCCCGGCTTGAACGCGCCGAAGAACCGGCCGTGGCTGGCCAGTCCGTAGATCGCCCCGTTCAGCACGCTGTAGCGGTCATGGATGTCCTGCGGCGTCAGGTGTCGCTCGAACACGATGCGCTCCTCGATGTCGCCCATGCCCGCGGTGCGCTTCAACTTGTCCAGGATCACCTGCCGGTAGGCCGGGAACATCTTCGACCAGTCGTGGTGCGGGCGCAGGAACGGGGTGTGCACCAGCACATACAGCGCCTCTCCACCGGGCGGCGCCACCCCCGGCTCGGTGCGCGACGGCGCCGCCAGGTAGGCCGACGGGTCCGGAGCCGGTTCGCCCTTGCCGTAAATCCAGTCGAACTCCTCCTCCGGGTCGCGCGAGAACACGAAATCATGGTGCAGCAGGTGGTCGTAGGCGCGGTCGAGGCCGAGATACAGCACCACGCCGGAGCAGGCCGGGTCGCGTTTCCAGCGCTTGTTGAAGCTGGCCGCGGGCGCGCCGCCGACCAGTTCGTTGTAGGTCCGCACGCTGTCCATGTTCGACACCACGCGGTCGAACCGCACGGTCTCGCCGGCCTCGGTCACGATTCCCGCCGCCTGCCCGGCCTCGCTCAGCACCCGGCTTACGCCGCAGCCGACGCGGATGTCGACGCCGAGGTCGCCTGCCAGGTCGGTCAACGCCTTCGGCACCGCGCGAGTACCGCCGATCGGATACCAGATACCCTCCTCGGTCTGCATGTGCGCGATGCTGCACAGCACCGCCGGCGAACCGTACGGGGAGCTGCCGACGTACTGCACGAAATGGTCGAGCATCTGCTGCACCCGGCGGTCGGGCACGCGGCTGCGGATTTGCCCCGCGACGGTGGTGCCCATTTTCAGGCTCATCACGTCGCGCAGCGTCGACAGTTCCATGTTCTTCTTCAGGTCCATGGTGTCGAGCACGCTCTCGACCGAGCGCCAGAAAAAGAACCGCTCGGAGACGTCGTGCAAATGTTCGCTGAACGCCAGGAACTCGGTGTAGCCTTGGGCCGATTTCGGGTCGAACCGGGCGATGCTGGCGGCCATCGCCGGCACGTCCTCCAGCAGGTCGAGCACCGAATTGTCCTCGCCAGGCCCACCCTTCGACGACGGGCTGCCCTCGAAGAAGCAGCGCCATTGCGGATCGATGCGGCGCAGGTCGAGGTAGTCCGCCATCGCGCGCCCGGCCTCGGCGAAGATGCGCTCCAGCACCGCCGGGACGGTCAGGATCGTCGGCCCCATGTCAAAGCGGAAGCCCTGCTGGCACAACTCCGCCGCCTTGCCGCCCAGCCACTCGTTCTTCTCGAACAGCGTGACCTTGTGCCCGCGCGCGGCCAGCGTGCAGGCGGCCGCCAAGCCGCCCAGGCCGGCGCCGACCACCCCCACCCGGCTCATTGCGCGGCCACCATCGGCAGCGGCTCCACCGGGTCGACCGGCAGTTCGGTGCTCCAGTCCACGGTCAAGCCGAAATCCTCCGCCAGGAGCCGGCTGGTGATGCGGGCACTCTCGAAGATCACCGGCAGGCCGCTGCCGGGATGGGTGCCGCCGCCCACCAGGTAGACGCCGTCGAGGTCCTCGAAGCGGTTGCGCGGGCGCCAGTGCAGCATCTGCGGCAGCGAGTGCGCGAGGTTGAAGGTGGCGCCGCGATGGATCGCCATGTCGACCTCCCAATCGGCCGGGGTGACGATCTTCTCGAACCGGATGCGGCGCTCCAGGTTGGGGATGCCGATGCGTCCCAGCCGGTCCAGCGCCATGCGGCGGTAACGGACCTGCTCGGCCGGCCAGTCGACGCCGCCCACGACGTTGTGCCCGACCGGGATCAGCACGTAGAGCGTGGAGTGGCCGGGAGGCGCCAGCGCCGGGTCGGTGACGCAGGCGTTCTGCACGTAGAACGACGGATCACCGGGAGGCACCAGCCCGGCCTCGATCTGGTCGAGGTTGGCCTGGTAGTCGCGCGCCAGGTAGATCGTGTGGTGCGCCAAGTCGGGCAGCGTGCCCTCGATGCCCAGGTACAGCATGAAGGTCGAGCAGGAGTACTTCTTGCCAGCGATGCGCTTGTCGGTCCAGCGTCGGCGCAGCGCGTCGGGCACCAGTGCCTTCATCGCATGGCCGAAATCGGCGTTGACCACCACGGCGTCGGCGGCCTGGTCGACCCCCGCCGCCCCCACCCCACCCCCCCCGCGGCGCCGGGCCAGGGCGGGGTCCCCCCGCACGCCCCCGGCGCCCACGCCCCCGGCGCG
>CAXUHK010000125.1:8490-11886 GCA_964250775.1 uncultured Acetobacteraceae bacterium
GCCCTGGAACAGGATGCGCTCCACCGGCTCGCCGAGGCGGACGTCGACGCCGAGGCGGCGGCAGGCGCGCGCCATCGCGTCCATCACGGCACCACAGCCGCCGCGCGGGTGGTAGACGCCGTACTCGTATTCCATGAACGACAGGATGGTGAACAGGCTCGGGCAGCGGAACGGCGACATGCCGAGATACTTGCTCTGGAACGAGAACGCGAGCCGCACCCGCGGGTCGGAAAAGAACGTCCCGAGGTCGGTGTCGACCGAGCGGTGCGGCCGCAGCAGCCGCAACGCGTTGAGCACCTTCGGGCGCAACAGGTCGCGCGCCGAATGGAACGGCTGCTCCAGGATCGGCCGGAACGCCTCCAGCTTGCGCCGGTTGTCGGCCATGTAGGCTCCCAGCGCCACCGCGTCGGCCGGGCAGAACCGCGCCACCTCCTCTGCCATGCGGGCGATGTCGGATGTGGCGCTGATCTCGCCGCCATCCTCGAACACCAGCCTATAGTGCGGGTCGAGCCGGATCAGCTCGACCTCGTCCTGCAGCCGCATCCCGCAGGCCGCGAACACGTCCTCCAGCACGCGCGGATAGAGGAAGAACGTGGGTCCGAGGTCGAAGCGGAAGGTGCCGGACGGCGACTTGCCGACCACGGTGCCGCTGCGCCCGCCCACCCGGTCGAGCCGCTCGTGGAGGGTGACATCGGCGCCGGCATGGGCGAGCAGCATGGCCGCCGCCAAGCCGCCTGGCCCGGCGCCGATGATTGAGACGCGACGCTTGGCTGTCATCGGCGCGGGATACCTGCTCACTCGTTTCAGGGCTCGAACTTAAGATTGATGTCGATTGTCACAAGCGCGCCGGAGACGGCAATCTGGGCGTCGGCGAAGCGCGGCGGGCCGAAGCGGATCGGCGCATCGCGGCTGAAGCCCACGCCCTCGGTCGGGATGCCGAACAGGTTTTGGGTGATGCGGCCGTTGTCGTCGACGTCGTGGAACACCTGCACCGCGTAGGTTCCGGGCGGCACGCCCGGCACCCGCACCACCACCGCGCCGCCGTGCCCGGCCTCGGCGCGGCCGCTGTAGCGGCAATGCGGCTGCAGGAAGTTCGCCTTGGCGCAGACGGTGGCGCGGACGCTGCCGCCACGCGCCTCGCCGCCCAACCCGCGCCCGGCAATGTCGGTGGCGTGCGCCGCCGCCGGCAGGCACAGCCACGCCAGCGCCGCAGCCGCCCATCGCCCGCGATCCAAGCCCATTCGGCCTCCCTGGTTCCGTCGCCGGCACGCTACGCGGGCGCTGTATACGCGCCGGCCGCGATCCTGCCCATGGCCGCGCCGAACGTCGCCATGGCCAGCATGACGGCAGGCATCGCGTGCGGCCCGAGCGCCGGATACAGCCACGCCACCGCGGCGCTTGCCGCCGCCCCCGTCGCCATCTGCGCGCAGCCCAGCGCCGCCGCCGCCGACCCGGCCAGATGCGGCATCGGCTCCATCGCGCCATGGGTCGCGGACGGCCCGATGACGCCACGGCAGAACGTGACCACCACCAACGGCGGCATCAGCGTCACCAGCGACAGCGGTCCCGCCAGCATCGCCGCGAGTAGCGTCGCGGCGGCGGCGAGCTGGGCCGCGTTCGCCCAGGCCAGCGGCCGGCGCGCCGCGACCCCGCGCCCGGCGAGCCAGCCGTTGCACCAGGAGCCGAGCAGGATGGCACCGGCGGTGCAGGCGAACAGCAGGCCGTACAGCCGTGCCGAGACGCCGAGCGCGTCCATGAGCACCAGAGGCGAGCCGGCGATCCAGGCGAACATGCAGCCGAAGCTGGCGGCGTTGCACAGCGCGAGGCCGACCGTGCGCCGGTGCGTGGCGATCTCGACGTAGCCCGCGGCGAAGCCCCCCGCCGGTCCGGGCCGGCGGCTCTCGCCCAACCACCGCGCGGTCACCGCCAACAGCAGCAGGCCGCTCAGCGCCAGCGCGCCGTAGACGCCGCGCCACCCCGCCAGCAGCATCATGCCGGCACCCAGCGTCGGCGCCACGATCGGGGCCACGCCGCCCACCACCGCGATGGTGGACAGCTTGCGGCGCGCCGCCGCGCCCTCGAACAGGTCGCGCACGATGGCCAGCGCGAGCACCGTGCTGCTGGCCGCCCCCACGCCCTCGACCAGCCGCCACGCCACCAGCGCCGCCGCCGACATCGCCAGCGTGCAGCCAACGCCGGCAAGCGCGTACAGCGCCAACCCGCCCAGCAGCACCGGACGCCGCCCGAAGCGGTCGGACAGCGGCCCCAACGCCAGTTGCGCCACGGCGAAGCCGGCCAGGAATAGGCTGAGCGTCTGCCCGGCCACGGCCGGCGAGGCGTGCAGCGACCGCTCGATCTCGGGCAGCGCCGGCAAGCCCATGTCGATCGCGAGCGGCAGCAGCCAGGCCATGGCGCCCAGCAGCGTCGCGAACCCCCGGCCGTCCGGTGTCAGCCGGCGCTCAGCCAAGAAAGCGCCTGGTCTCCGCCACAGCCTCGGCCAGCCCCACGCGGCTGACCTCGACCCCGGCCGGGAACGCCGACAGCAGTCGGCTCGGGGTGCGCCGGTCGAGCAGCACGAACACGCCACGGTCGCCCGCCGCGCGGATCAGCCGGCCGAACGCCTGGCGCAGCCGGTAGCGGGCGATGCGGTCGTCGTAGCGGCCGGGGTCGCCGTCCGAGAGGTGGACCCGGCGCTCGCGGTGCAGGATGTCGGGGCGCGGCCACGGCACCCGCTCGAACACCACCAGGCGCAGCGCCCGGCCCGGCACGTCGACCCCGTCGCGCATGGCGTCGGTGCCGAGCAGGCAGCTCGCCTCCTCGGTGCGGAACACGTCCACCAGGGTGGCGTTGTCCATCGCGTCGACGTGCTGCGCCAGCAACGGGATGCCGGCCGCCTCCAGCGCCGGCGCCACCTTCGCGTGTACCAGCCGCAGCCGCGAGATGGCGGTGAAGAGGCCGAGGCCGCCGCCGCGCGCGGCCAGGAACAGCGCCTGGTAGGCCGCCGCCAGCGCCGCGATGTCGCCGGGCGCCAAATCGTTCACCACGAAGGCGCGGGTTTGGCGCGCGTAGTCGAACGGGCTGCCGACCGCGACCCGCATCGCCGCGGTGTCGAGATGGCCGGCGCCGACCCGCGCCTCGGCGGCGTGCCAGGCCAGTTCCGGGTCCGGCTCGCCGGCGTCGCGCAGAGTGGCCGAGGTGACGAGCAAGCCGTGCGCCGGGCGCGCCAGGGTGGCGGCGAACGGCGTCGTGGGGTCGAGCCAGTGCCGCAGCAGCGCCACGTCCCGGTCGCCGGCGGCGCGGCGGTCGAGCCGGGCGAAATGCACGTGCAGCATCCGCGCGCCCGGCTCCGGAGCGGCCTCGCCGACCGTGCGCAGCATCGCCTGCCAGGCCGCCAGC
>CAXUHK010000126.1:0-1043 GCA_964250775.1 uncultured Acetobacteraceae bacterium
CGCCGCCACCGCCGCAACGGGTCGCGCCGCCCCCGGTGCAGCAGCCGCGGTTCACGCCCCCGCCGCCACCGCGCCCGGCCCCGCAGGCCAGGCCGGTCCCGGCCTGCGCGCGGCAGCCATGCCGATGAGCACTGACCTCACCGGCCGCAACGCGGTCGTCACCGGGGCGACCGGCGGGATCGGGCTGTGGACGGCGCTGGGACTGGCCCGGATGGGCGCCGAGGTCACGATCGTCGGCCGCTCCCGCGCGCGGGCGGAGGCGGCCGCCGGCTTCATCGCCGAGCGCACCGGCAAGCCACCGCCGGCGACCGAACTCGCCGACTTCGCCTCGCTGCGCCAAACCCGGGAACTGGCGGCACGGCTGCGCCGGCGGCATCCCGCGTTGCATTTGCTGGTCAACAACACCGGCCTCATCAGCCCGAAGCGGCAGCTCTCGGCCGAGGGCCACGAGCTGACCTTCGCGGTCAACCACCTCGCCCCGTTCCTGCTGACCGAACTGCTCCTGCCGTCGCTGCGGGCGGCCGCGCCGTCGCGGATCGTGACCGTCGCCTCGACCGCGCACATCCGCGGCCGGATCGCCTGGGACGACCTGATGGCGACCCGCCGCTACAGCGCCACCGCCGCCTACGCGCAGTCCAAGCTGGCCAACATCCTGTTCACGCTGGAGCTGGCGCGCCGGCTGCGGGGCAGCGGCGTGGTCGCCAACAGCGTGCATCCCGGCGTGGTCGCGACCGGCTTCGGCGAGGTGGACGGCTGGCTCGGACTGGCCTGGAAGATGATGCGGCCGTTCCTGCTGACCGCCGAGCAGGGCGCCGCGACGACGCTGCACGTCGCGACCGCGCCCGACCTCGCCAGCGTCAGCGGCCAGTACTTCGCGCGCAGCCGTCCGACGATCCCCGCCCGCGCCGGCCGCGACGCGGCGGCGGCGGCGCGGCTGTGGCGGGAGAGCGAGTCGCTGGTGGCGGAGGCTTAGCCGCCCAGCGCGCTGCTGGCCGCGTAGGCGCGGGCCCCCAGGGCGGCGGTGCCGGTGGCGCGGGCGGCCC
>CAXUHK010000126.1:1053-11833 GCA_964250775.1 uncultured Acetobacteraceae bacterium
GGTCGCCGCCGTCCGGGGTCGCCGGCTTGTTGCCGGCGAGCTGCGACGTGATCTGGTCGATGATGCTGCCGCTGCCGCTGGCCGGCGCGTTGCTGGCGGATGCCTTGCCGTGATGGTGCGCGTGAAGGCCGCCGAGCGCCTGGGTGGCCTGCGAGGCGATGCTGCTGATGGACATTGCGATGGCTCCTGCTGGGATGGTCCGTGCCACCCCGTTCGCAACCGCCATGCCAGCGAAATCACCCCGATCCGGCTCGAAACCGCCCCGGAACCGGCAATTCCTGCCGGTTTCGGGGTGCCTGGCCGGCAATCACTGCCGAGCCTCGCCGTCCTCCGCCGCCGGCTTGCGCCGCCACCCGAGCCGGGCGGAAAAGCCCTTCAGGTCGGCCAAGATCCGCTCTCCGCCCCGGAAATACCAGAAGAACGCCCCGAACCAGACGATTCCGGCGATCAGCCCCAAGGCCAGGTTGAGGCTCACGGCAGCGCGCGCGCCTTGGCCTCGCGCCGGCGGGCGGTGAGGATGAACTCGGTGTAGCCGTTCGGCTGCGCCGCCCCCTCGAACACCAGGTCGCACGCCGCGGCGAAGGCCGGGCCGTCGTAGCGCGGCGCCATCGGCGTGTAGCCCGCGTCGCCCGCGTTCTGCCGGTCGACCACCTCGGCCATGCGGCGCAGCGTCGCCATCACCTGCTCGCGGCGGACGACGCCGTGGCGCAGCCAGTTGGCGATGTGCTGGCTCGAGATGCGCAGCGTGGCGCGGTCCTCCATCAGTCCCACGTCGTGCACGTCCGGCACCTTGGAGCAGCCGACCCCCTGGTCGACCCAACGCACCACGTAGCCGAGGATGCCCTGGGCGTTGTTCTCCAGCTCCTGCCGCACCTCGTCCTCGGACCAGTCGATGCCGGGCGCCAGCGGCACGGTCAGGATCGCGTCGCGCGAGATGGACTTGCGGCTGACCAGCTCCGCCTGCCGGGCGGCGACGTCGACCTCGTGGTAGTGCAGCGCGTGCAGCGTCGCCGCCGTGGGCGACGGCACCCAGGCGGTGCTGGCGCCGGCGCGGGGATGGCCGGCCTTGGTCGCCAGCATGTCGGCCATGCGGTCGGGCGCCGCCCACATCCCCTTGCCAATCTGGCCGCGCCCGCGCAGCCCGATGGCAAGGCCCACGTCGACGTTGTTGTCCTCGTAGGCGGCGAACCAGCGCGCGGCGCGCATGGCCTCCTTGCGTACCATCGGCCCGGCCTGCATCGAGGTGTGGATCTCGTCGCCGGTGCGGTCGAGGAAGCCGGTGTTGATGAACGCCACCCGCTCGCGCGCGGCACCGATGCAGGCGCGCAGGTTCAGCGTGGTGCGCCGCTCCTCGTCCATGATGCCCATCTTGAGCGTATTGCGCGGCAAGCCCAGCAGGTCCTCGACCGCCGTGAACAGGTCGGCGGCGAACGCCACCTCGTCCGGCCCGTGCATCTTGGGCTTGACGATGTAGGCCGAGCCGGCGCGGCTGTTGCGCAGCGCGCCCCGGCCGGACAGGTCGTGCATGGCGATCAGCGCGGTCACGGCGGCGTCGAGGATGGTCTCCGGCGTATCGCGGCCATCCACGAGCACCGCGTCGGTCATCATGTGGTGGCCGACGTTGCGCACCAGCATCAGGCTGCGGCCGGGCAGCGTGAACGCGGTGCCATCCGGGGCCACGTATTCGCGGTCGGGGTTGAGCCGGCGCTCCTGGGCGTGGCCGCCCTTCTCGAACCGGGCCGACAGCGTGCCCTGCATCAGGCCCAGCCAGTTGCGGTAGATCGCGACCTTGTCGGCGGCGTCCACGGCGGCGACGCTGTCCTCCAGGTCGACGATGGTGCTGACCGCCGCCTCCAGCACGATGTCGGCGAGGCCGGCCGGGTCGTCGCGGCCGATCCGGTTCGCGCGGTCCAGCACCAGTTCGAGGTGCAACCCGTTGTGGCGCAACAAGATCGCGCGCGGCGCGGCGGCGTCGCCGGCATAGCCCGCGAAACGCGACGGGTCGGCCAGCCCGGTGTGGCCGACGCGCAACGCGCCGTCCAGCACCGCGTAGCCGGTGGCGTCGGCGTGGCTGCCGGAGACCAGCGGCGCCAGTTCGTCCAGCAACCGCTTGCCGCGCGCCACGACCTGTGCCCCACGCGCCGGGTCGAACCCGCTTTCCCTCGCGCCGTCGATGGCGTCGGTGCCGTACAGCGCGTCGTACAGGCTGCCCCAGCGGGCGTTGCCGGCGTTGAGCGCGTACCGGGCGTTGCTGCCCGGCACCACGAGCTGCGGCCCGGCGATGCGGGCGATCTCGTCGTCGACGCCCTCGGTCGCCACTGTGACACCGGACGGCTCCGGCAGCAGGTAGCCGATCGCCTCCAGGAACGCCTCGTACTCGGCGGCATCGGGCACGCCGCGATGCGCCTCGTGCCAGGCATCGATCTGGCGCTGCAACTCGTCGCGCCGCGCCAGCAGGCCAGCGTTGCGGTCGGTGAAGCGCCGCAGCAGCCCGCCATAGCCGTCCCAGAACGCAGCTTCGGAGATGCCGGTGCCGGGCAGCGCCTCGGCGGCGATGAAGTCCTGAAGCAGTGGCGCAATCGTCAGGGTCGGGTCGGCCATGGCGTCTCTCCTGCTGGCGGTGCCGGTCCTAACCGCCCTTGCCGGCGTTGACCAGCCGGTCGAGCCGCAGCCGCTGCCGCTCGTCGGTCAGCCGCCGCAGCGCCAGGAACACCACGGCCACGGCCGACAGCCCGGCCCCGCCGGAGATCAGGAACATCAGCAGGATCTGGTACTTCACCGCCTCCATCGGGTCGAGCCCGGCCAATATCTGCCCGGTCATGATGCCCGGCAGCGTCACCACGCCCGAGGCCGACATGGCGTTGATGATCGGCAGCAGGCCGCGCCGGATCGAGGCGCGCACCAATTGCGCCATCGCCTGGTTGATCGTGGACCCCAACGCCAGTTGCGCCTCGATCACCGGGCGCTCGCGCAGCACGCCGCCGAGCAGGCTGTCGAGCGCCAGGCTGGCGGCGTTGAGCACGTTGCCGAGGATGATGCCGGCCAGCGGGATGGCGTAATGGGCGTCGTACCAGGGCCGCGGCCGCAGCGCGGTGGTCAGCGCCAGGATGCTGGTGACGGCCGTGGCGAAGGCGACCGAGGCGGCGCCGGCGGCGTAGTTGCCGAGCCGCAGCAGCCGCTGCTTCGGCCGCACCGCCACCTCGCGCCCGGCGATCGTCACCATCACCGCGACCACCAGCAGCGTCACCGGCGGCGAGGCCCACGCGAACACCTGGCGGAGCACCAGGCCGATGAACAGCAGTTGCAGCACCATGCGCGCGGTGGCGACGGCGAGCTGGCGCGCGAGGCCGAGCCGCAGCGCCGCCGACAGCGCGCCGTCGAGCACGATCAGCGTCGCCGCGATGGCGAGGTCGCCCGGCGTCAGCAGGATCGGGTTCATGCCGTGAGCCTGCCCTCGCGCATGACGAAGCGCCGCCGCGCCATCCGCGCGCCCTGCTCCGGGTCGTGCGACACCAGCACGATCGCGGTGCCCGCCGCCAGGCGTTCGCGCAGCACCGCCTCGACCGCCTCGACCGAGCCAGCGTCGAGCGGCCCGGTCGGCTCGTCCAGCAGCAGCACCGGCGGTTCGGCGAGCAGGGTGCGCGCCAAGGCGAGGCGCTGCTTCTCGCCGGTCGACAGCCGCGCCACCGGGCCGTCCAGCAGCTCCGATTTCAGCCCGAGCCGGGCGGCCAGGGCGCGCGCCGCCGGCAGGTCGGGGAAGTGCTCGGCCACCGTCTCGTGCCACCACCCCGATTCCGCCGCGGCGTAGGCGACATGCCGCCGCCACGCCGGGGGCGCGAACTCCGCGCGCGGCGCGCCGTCGAGCCAGGCCTCGCCCTGGTTCGGGTCGAGGTCGGCGACCATGCGCAGCAGCAGGCTCTTGCCCGAGCCGGACGCCCCGGATACCGCGACGCACTCCCCCGATTGCAGCGCGAGGTCGAACGGGCCGGCCAGCGCGCTGCGCAAGCCGGCGAGGCGCAGCCGATCCGGCACCGTTAAAGGCCGGCGAGCTTGCCCAGCAGGCGGACATGGCTGGCGCAGCCGTGGCGGAAGCAGCGTACCTCGAACTTCTCGTTGGGGCCGTGGATCTGGTCGTCGTTCAGCCCGAAGCCCATCAGCAGCGTGTCCATGCCGAGCAGCCGGCGGAACGTCTCGACCACCGGGATCGAGCCCCCGCTGCCGACGAGGACCGCCGGCCGGCCATACTCCTCGGCCAGCGCCGCGCGAGCCGCCGCAATCACCGGCGAGTCGGTCGCGACCGCCATGCCCGGCGCGATGCCGAAGGTCTGGAAGCCCAGCTTGGCGTCGGCCGGAACGCGCGCCTGCATGAAGCGGCGGAACGCCTCGGCGACCGCCTCCGGGCGCTGGCCCGGCACGAGGCGGAAGCTGACCTTGGCCCCCGCGCGGGCCGGGATCACGGTCTTGCTGCCCTCGCCGGCGTAGCCGCCCCAGATGCCGTTGATGTCGGCGGTGGGCCGCGCCCAGAGCCGCTCCAACCCGCCGCGCCCGCGCTCGCCGGCCGGCACCGACAGGCCGATGCCGGACAGGAACGCCGCTTCGTCGAAGCCGAGCGCGGCCCATTGCGCCGCCCGCGCCGGATCGACCTCCTGCACGCCGTCGTAGAAGCTTTCGAGCCGCACCCGGCCCTCGCTGTCGTGCAACTGACCGAGTGCATGGGTCAGCGCGTTGAGCGGGTTCAGCGCCGAGCCGCCGAACATGCCGGAGTGCAGGTCGCGCTCCGCCGCCTGCACGTCGACCTGCATGTACACGAGGCCGCGCAGGCTGGTGCAGATCGCCGGCGTGTCGATGTCCCACATGTCGGTGTCGCTGACGATGGCGGCGTCGGCGCGCAGCTCGGAGGCGTTCGCCGCCAGGAACGCCTCCAGGTTGGTGCTGCCGACCTCCTCCTCGCCCTCGATGATCGCGGTGATGCGCACCGGCATGGTCCCGGCCTGCTCGTGCCAGGCGCGGAACGCCGCCAGCCACATCGCGACCTGGCCCTTGTCGTCGACGGCGCCGCGCGCCACCACGCGCGGGCCGTGCGGCCCCTCGACCACCGCCGGTTCGAACGGCTTGCTGGTCCACAGCTCCAGCGGCTCCGCCGGCTGCACGTCGTAGTGGCCGTAGTACAGCAGATGCGGCACATCGCCGCCCCCGCCTGTCGCATTTGGCCCCGGGTGGTGCGCCACCACCACGGGATGCCCCTGCGTCTCGCGCAGCGTCGCCATGAAACCGAGGCTGGCCAGCTCGCCCCGCGCGAACGTCGCGGCGCGGCGGCAGTCGGCGGCGTGGTCCGGCTGCGCGCTGACGCTCGGGATGCGCAGCCAGTCGAGCCAACGCGCCTGCGCCGAATCGGCGTTCGCGTCCAGTCTTGCGAGCACGTCGCTGATGACCGTCATGCGGGGCCTTTTTGTTGTGGTGGCAGTTCGTCCATGGCAGATCATGTCCGACCTGAACAGATCACGCCTGAATCAAGCACCGGCCACAGCGCCGCGACATAAGGAGCGGAGCGTTGGGCAAGTCCGAGACCGCGCGGCACGCCGCCATTGGCCTGCTGCTGATGGGAATGGCCGGCTGCGCCGTCGGGCCGGACTACACCCAGCCGGCCCCGTTCTGGTCGCCTGCCTCGTGGTTCGGCAACCGGCAGCCGGCAGTGCCGAAGCGGGCCCTGTTCAGCCAGCCGACCGCCGAGCCGATCGACCCGAACTGGTGGGGGGTGTTCCGCGACCCGGAGTTGACCTCGCTCGAACAGCGGGTCGCCGGCGGCAACTTCGACGTGCGGACCGCGGTGCTGCGGCTGGCCGAGAGCCGCGCCTCGCTCGGCGTGTCGCGCGCCGACCTGTTCCCGCAGCTCAACGCCAACGGCTCCTACACCCGCGAGCAGCAGAGCAAGAACGGCATCATCGGCCTGTTTGGCAGCGGCGGCGGCGGCGCGGCCAATCCCGGCACCGCCTCGAACGGCCTGGGTGGCACAGTCGGCGGCCTCCCCAACACCACGCCCGGCGCCAGCCTGACGGCGCCGTTCGATCTGTATCAAGTGGGCTTCGACGCCTCGTGGGAGGTCGATTTCTGGGGCCGCGTGCGGCGCGCGGTCGAAGGCTCGCAGGCGCAGCTCCAGGCCAGCGCCGAGTCGCAGCGCAACACGCTGCTGTCCTCGCTGGCCGAGCTGGCGCGCGACTACATCCAGTTGCGCGGCGCCCAGCGCAACATCCAGATCACCCGCGACAACCTCGTGACCGCTCAGCAAACGCTGGAGCTGACGCGGATGCGGGCGCAGGGCGGGCTCGGCAGCGAGGTCGACGTCGCCAACGCGGCGGCCCAGGTCGCCACCACGCAGAGCCAGCTACCCGACCTGCAGGCGCAGGAGATCACGCTCACCAACGCCATCGCGCTGCTGCTGGGGCAGCCGCCGGACGCGCTCAACGCCGAGTTGCAGCAGCCGAAGCCGATCCCGATCGTGCCGCCGCGGGTGCCGCTCGGCCTGCCGGGCGAGCTGGCCCGCCGCCGCCCGGACATCCGCCAGGCGGAGGCGCAACTGCACGCGGCGACCGCCGACGTCGGCGTCGCGGTCGCCGATTTCTACCCGCGGTTCACGATCTCGGGCAGCGTGGCGCTGCAGGCGATCCAACTCAAGCGCGCGTTCAACATCAACTCCGACACCTACTCGCTGGGTCCCAGCGTCACGCTGCCGATCTTCCAGGGCGGCCGGCTACGGCGCACGCTGGAGCTGCGCCGGGGGCAGCAGCAGGAGGCGGCGATCGCCTACCAGCGCACCGTGCTGTCTGCGCTGCACGACGTCAACAACGCGCTGACCAACTACCTGGCGGAGCAGAGCAAGCGCGCGGCGCTGGAGGCGGCGGTGCGGCAGAACCAGCGGGCGCTGAGCCTGGCGCGCGACCAGTACACGCAGGGCATCGAGCTGTTCCTCAACGTGCTCACCACCGAGCGCCAACTGCTCGCGGCGCAGCAGCAGCTCAACGCCAGCCTCACGACGCAGGCCACCGACCTGGTGCAGATCTACAAGTCGCTGGGCGGCGGCTGGGAGCAGGTCTACCCGGAGCGGACCGAGAGCGTGTTCAGCCATTGAACCTGCTTGACCCGACCCGCAGCCGCTGGTGTGGTCAAGCCTCGTCGCGAGGATGCAAGCCGATGGCCAAGATGCTCGCCATAGCCGCGCTCGCCTTCGCCGTCGCCGCCGGGACGGCCCAGGCGAAGGACACGCTGACGCTCGGCATGGTGCTGGAGCCGCCCAACCTCGACCCGACCGCCGGGGCGGCGGCGGCGATCCGCGAAGTCACCTATGCCAACGTGTTCCAGGGCCTGACCCGGATCGACCGCGACGGCCAGGTGCAGCCGGCGCTGGCGTCGAGCTGGACCGTCTCGCCGGACGGGCTGACCTACACATTCCGTTTGGTGCCGAACGCGAAGTTCCACGACGGGGCCGCGTTCGATTGCAACGTGGTCAAGTTCTCCTACGGCCGCGCCATGGCGCCCGACAGCGTGAACGCGCAGAAAGGCCTGTTCGAGCCGATCCTGCGCACGGACTGCCCCGACCCGCGCACCGCGGTCGTGACGCTGAAGCACCCGAGCGCGCTGTTCCTGTTCGACATGGGCTGGGGCGACGCGGTGATGGTCTCGCCGACGTCGGCTTCCGGCAACAAGACGCGTCCGGTCGGCACCGGGCCGTTCCGGTTCCGCCGCTGGGTGCAGGGCGACCGGGTCGAGCTGGAGCGCAACCCGGAATACTGGGGGCCAGCCCCGAAGCTCGCTTCGGTGACGTTCCGCTTCGTGGCCGACCCGGCCGCCGCCAGTGCGGCGATGCTCGCCGGCGACATCGACGCGTTCAGCAACTTCCCCGCCCCCGAGGCGCTCGACCAGTTCCGCGCCGACCCGCGGTTCACGGTGCATGTCGGCACCACCGAGGGCAAGACGATCCTGGCGTTGAACGAGGCGCGCCCGCCGTTCGACGACGTGCGGGTGCGCCGGGCGCTGGCCCACGCCATCGACCGCGCGGCGCTGGTCGAGGCGACCGAGAGCGGCTTCGGCGCGCCGATCGGCTCGCATTACGTGCCGACCGATCCCGGCTATGTGGATCTCACCGCCGCCGCCCCGTACGACCCCGGCCTCGCCCGCGCCCTGCTCGCGGAGGCGCACGCGACGCCCGGCCTGGCCCTCACCATCACGCTGCCGCCGCCGCCGTACGCGCGCAAAGGCGGCGAGGTGGTCGCGGCGATGCTGCAGCAGGTCGGGGTGCACGTGACATTGCAGCCGATCGAGTGGGCGCAGTGGATCGACCAGGTGTTCCTGCACGCCGACTACCAGGCCACCATCATTTCCCACACGGAGCCGCGCGACCTCGACATCTACGCGCGCGACAAATATTACTTCAACTACCGCAACGCGGACTACAAGGCGTTGTTCCACAAGTATGTTGCCGCTACCGACCCGCAGGCGCAGGCGGCGTTGCTGGGCGAACTGCAGCGCAAGCTCAGCGCCGACCAGGCCAACGTGTTCCTGTTCGCGCTGCCCAAGATCGGCGTCGCCGCCGCCAAGCTGCGCGGGCTGTGGGACAACGACCCGGTTCCCGCCAACGACCTGAGCGATGTGAGCTGGGCGGAGTAATCGCGTTCCTGGCGCGGCGGGTCGCGATCCTGCTGGCGACGCTGCTGCTGGCCTCGCTGCTGATCTTCGTAGCGTTGCAGGTGCTGCCGGGCGACCCGGCCGCCGTGACGCTGGGCACCGGGGCCACCGCCGATACGCTGGCGGCATTGCGGCACGAAATGGGCCTCGACCGGCCGCTGGCTTGGCGCTACCTGCGCTGGTTGGGCCGGTTGGCGTCGGGCGACCTGGGCGAGAGCGTCACCTACCATGTCCCGGCCGTGCTGCTCATCGCGCAGCGATTGCCGGTCAGCCTGCCGCTGGCGGTCGCGGCGCTGGCGCTGTCGACGGCGCTCGGGCTGCCGCTCGGGGTCTGGGCGGCGGCGCGGCGCGGCGGCGGCGGCGATGCCGTGACCATGGCCGTGGCTCAGCTCGGCGTCGCGGTGCCGAACTTCTGGCTGGGGCTGCTGCTGGTGCTGCTGTTCGCGGTGCGGCTGGCGTGGCTGCCGGCGAGCGGCTTCCCCGGCTGGGGCGACGCGCGCGCGGCGCTGCGGGCGCTGCTGCTGCCGACCGTGGCGCTGGCGCTGCCGCAGGCGGCCGTGCTGGCGCGGGTCGCGCGCGGCGCGGTGCTGGAGACGCTGGGGCAGGACTACCTGCGCACCGCCCGCGCGCGCGGGCTGTCGCGCCGGGCGGCGCTGTGGCGGCACGCGGTCCCCAACGCCATGGTGCCGGTGGTGACGATCCTGGGCCTGCAGTTCTCGTTCCTGCTCGCGGGCGCGGTCATCGTGGAGACCGTGTTCACGCTGCCGGGGGTGGGCCGGCTGCTGTTCCAGGCCGTGGCGCAGCGCGACCTGGTGGTGGTGCAGGACATCGTCGTGCTGCTGGTGGCTTGCGTCGTGCTGGTCAACTTCGCCGTCGACCTGGCGTGTGCGGCGATCGATCCGAGGTTGCGCGCATGACTCCCTCGCTCGTGGCGGGCGGCACGGTCGCCGCGCTGCTTCTGGCGGTGGCGGCGCTGGCTTCGGCCTGGACGCCGTACGACCCGACCGCCATGGACATCGCGCACCGGCTGGCCGCCGCGTCGCGGGCGCATCCGCTGGGCACCGATCCGTTCGGGCGGGACCTGCTCTCGATGCTGATGCTGGGCGCGCGCGGCACGTTGGGTGTCGCGGTCCTGGCGGTGGCAGGGGGCGCCGTGGCCGGCGTGCCGCTGGGCGTGCTGGCGGCGCGCGGCGGCTGGCCCGACCAGCTGGTGATGCGCGGGGCGGACCTGGCGTTCGCGTTCCCGGCGCTGCTGACGGCGGTGATGCTGACCGCGATCGCCGGGCCGGGCGCGTTCAACGCGGTGGTCGCCATCGCCCTGTTCAACGTCCCGGTGTTCGCCCGCGTGGCGCGCGCGGCGGCGGGCGGGGTGTGGCCGCGCGACTACGTGCTGGCGGCGCGGGTCGCCGGGCGCGGCGAGGCCGCCATCGCCACGGCGCACGTGCTGCCCAACATCGCGGCGGCGCTGGTGGTGCAGGCGTCGCTGCAACTGGCGCTGGCGATCGTGGCCGACGCCGGGCTGGCCTATGTCGGCCTCGGCACGCAGCCGCCGCGGCCGAGCTGGGGACGGATGCTGGCCGACGCGCAGACCTATGTGTGGCGCGCGCCGATGCTGGCGGTCACCCCGGGTCTCGCGATCACGCTGTCGGTGCTGGGCCTGAACCTGCTGGGCGACGGGCTGCGCGACCTGCTCGACCCGCGACGGTGATGCTGTCGGTGCGGGACCTGTCGGTGTCGTTCGGTAGCGCGGTGGCGCTGTCGGATGTGAGCTTCGACGTCGATGCCGGCGAGGCGGTCGGGATCGTGGGCGAGAGCGGCAGCGGCAAGTCGATGGCGGCGCTGGCCATCATGCGCCTGCTGCCCGAAGCCGCGCGCGCGCAGGGCCGTGTCCTGTTCGACGGACGCGACCTGCTGGCGCTGGACGAGCGCGCGATGGACCGGGTGCGCGGGGCCAGGATCGGCATGGTGTTCCAGGAGCCGATGACCGCACTCGATCCGCTGCGCCGCGCCATCGCCCAGGTGGGCGAGCCGCTGCGCCTGCGCCGGCGCCATGGTCGGCGCGCGGCGCGCGAACTCGCGGCGGCGCTGTTGGCGCGGGTCG
>CAXUHK010000127.1:0-11821 GCA_964250775.1 uncultured Acetobacteraceae bacterium
CGTCGGCGGCTGCCGAAGCCGCGCGCGAGACCTGGCCGCAGCCGCGCGCGGCCCAGGCTCAGCAGTCGCGGCCCGAACAGCAGGCACAGGCTGGACCAGCCCAGCGCGTCTCCCAGCCAAGGCGGAGACGCCGGCCCCGCGTCCGCGCCGCCCAGCAACACGGCGCTGAGCAGCAGGCCCGCCGGCGCCACCAGGTAGTGCAGGATGCCGATACCGATATGGATCCGGCTCTCCGGCCGCAGCCCCGGCGCGCCGATCAGCCGCAGGTGCTGCATGTTGCCCTGGCACCAGCGCCGCTCGCGGGCCAGGTGGTCGACCAGGTTGCTCGGCGTGGTCTCGTAGGAGCCGGCGACGGTCGGAACCATCCGCACCTCCCAGCCGGCGCGCAGCAGCAGCGCCGCCTCGATCGTGTCGTGGCACAGGATCTCGCCGCCCATCGGCGGCCGTCCCGGCAGCGTCGGCAGCCTGGCGTGGGCGGTGAAGGCGGACAGCCGCAGGATGGCGTTGTGGCCCCAATAGGTGCCGCGCCGGTCCTGCCACAGGTGCTGTCCGGCCACCGCCAGGGGCGTTCCGAGCCGCCCCGCGAACTGCTGCATCCGCCCGAACAGCGTGCGCCCGCCCGCCGCATAGGTCACTGACTGGATCAGCCCGGCTCGCCCGTCATCGGCCAAGGCCGCGATCAGCGCGCGGATGGCGTCGCCAGTCATCAGGCTGTCGGCATCGAGCACGATCGCGAAATTGTAGTCCCGTCCGGCGTTGCCGCAGAACTCGGCGATGTTGCCGGCCTTGCGCCCGGTGTTGCGGCGGCGGCGGCGGTAATGGATCGCCACACCCCGGCGCGATACGGCGAAGGCCGGGAACAGTTCGGCCTCGGCCGCGACCAGCTCCGGCTGCTGGGTGTCGCTCAGCACGAAGACCGCGACCCCGTCCGGCGGGCGCAGCGCCTCGACCATGATGCGGACCGCAGCGGCGATCGGCTCCGGCCGCTCGTTGTAGATCGGCACCAGCAGCGCCGTGCGCCTTGGCTGCGTAGGCACGTCCCACAGCGCCGGGGATGGACATGCCAAGGCTGGAGATGCCAAGGCGGCGCGGCGCGGCACGATCCCGAGCAGCGACCCCCACGCCGTCACCGCCAAGTGCGCGTAGCTGACGGCGAGCAGCCCCAGCACGGGCGGCCACAGCCAAGGCGCCGGCGGCCGCAGCACGGCGAGGCCGGCGGCGGCCGCCCGCCCGGTCAGCAGCGCCCCCGGCCCCGCCAGCCAGAACATTCGCGAGGGCGTAGGCGACATGCGGCGTCCCGGAGGCCAATGGTTCGGCGCATCTGGTGAGCCGCTCCGCCCATGTTGGTGCTGTTCGCCGCAGCGCCAGCCGCAACCGCCACTCGCCAGCCTCGCGGCGGCCCATGCGCCGACCCGTCACGCCGCGCGGTGCCGCAGCCGGCGCACCATGCGCTCGCCCAACCATTGCAGCCCGCACACCAGCACGACCAGCACCGCCACCACGGCCAGCATCACGCCGGTCTCGAAGCGCTGGTAGCCGTAGCGGATGGCGAGGTCGCCCAGGCCGCCGGCGCCGATCGCCCCGGCCATGGCGGACGCGCCGATCAGCGTCACCAGCGTCACCACGAAGCCGGACACCAGGCCGGGCAGCGCCTCCGGCACCAGCACCTCGCGCACGATGGCGAGGCGGCCGCCGCCCATGGCGCGCACCGCCTCGATCAGCCCGCGGTCCACCTCGCGCAGCGACACCTCGGCGATGCGCGCGTAGTACGGGATGCAGGCGATCGACAGCGGCACGATCGCCGCCTCGGTGCCGATCGAGGTGCCCGCCACCAGCCGCGTCACCGGGATCAGCGCCACCAGCAGGATGATGAACGGCACCGACCGGAAGCCGTTCACCAGCGCCCCGAGCGTCGCGTTCACCAGCCGGTTGGGCAGGATGCCGCCTTGCGCCGTGGCCACCAGCAACAGCGCCAGCGGCAGCCCGAGCAGGAACGAGATCAGCCCCGCCGCGCCGGTCATCTCCAGCGTCTCGAACAACGCCCGCAGCATAAGCTCAGCCAGATACCAGGACATCGCCGTCCTCCTCGCGGGCCAGGCCGGCGTGCAACGACCGCAGCAGGCTCCGAGTCACCGCCGCTCGCGGGTTGGCGAACACGTCGCGCACGCTTCCCCGCTCGACGATGCGGCCGTGGTCGAGCACCGCGACGCGGTCGGCGATGACGCGCACCACGCCCATCTCGTGGGTTATCAGCACGATCGTCAGGCCGAGCCGGCGGTTGATGTCGCGCAGCAGCGCCAGGATCGACCGCGTGGTCTCCGGGTCCAGCGCCGACGTCGCCTCGTCGCACAGCAGCAGCGGCGGGTCCGCCGCGAGCGCGCGGGCGATGCCGACCCGCTGCTTCTGCCCGCCCGAAAGCTGCGCCGGGTAGGCGTCCGCCTTGCCGGCCAAGCCCACCAGGTCGAGCAGCTCGGCGACGCGGCGGCCACGGTCGGCGCCCGGGCGGCCCTCGATCTTGAGCGGCAGCGCCACGTTCTGCGCCACGGTCTTGGCCGACAGCAGGTTGAAGCCCTGGAAGATCATGCCGATGCGGCGGCGCACGGGAGGCAAGTCGCGCTCCGCGAGGTCGGTGATGTCGCGGCCGTCGAACGCGATGCTGCCGTGGTCGGGCCGTTCCAGCCGGTTGAGGCAGCGGATCAGCGTGCTCTTGCCGGCGCCGCTGCGGCCGATGATGCCCAGCACCTCGCCGCACGCCACGTCGAACGAGACGTCGTCGAGCGCCAGAACGGTGCCGAAACGGCGCGAGACCTGCCGCACCCGCAGCAGCGGCTCGGCATCGGAGTAGGTCGCGAGATCGTCGGGCATGGTGCGAGCCTGCGTCAGGAAGGGTCAGAAAACAACTATTGTAAGTCGCCCTTTTATGGGTATCACTACTCCGCACCGTATGAAATGGCGGTTCGATGGACATTCCACTGACCTACCTTGCTGATCCGCTGTCTTGGTTCGAGGGAGACCCCGATGCTGAACCGACGCCTGTTCCTGGGCGCCACGCTGTCGGCCGTGAGCGTCAGCGCCCGGGCCGCGGAGCCGCTGCGCGTTGCCGTTGTCGCTGGCCCCGGCACCCCCGCCATGGAATTGGCTGCGACACATGCCAAGGCCGCGGGAGTGCCGATCCGGATCGTTGAGCTGACCGACTGGATCACCCCCAACGAGGCGCTGAGTGACGGCAGCATCGACGTCAACTACTTCCAGCACCGGCCGTTTCTGGAGAACGCCATGGCGGCGCGCGGCTACGACTTCGTGGCGGTGGCGCCCGGCACGGTGAGCCGCATCGGCCTGTACTCGAAGAAGGTGCGCAGCTTCGCCGAGTTGCGCCGGGGCGCCCGCGTCGGCATCGCCAACGACCCGGTGAACGGCGGCCGCGGCCTGCTGATGCTGCAACGCGCGGGGCTGCTGAGGCTGACCGACGGCGTCAGCTACCGTGCCACGCTGGCCGATATCGTGGACGACCCGAAGCGGCTGCGCATCGTGCAACTCGAGGCGTCGCAACTGGCGCGCTCGCTCGACGACCTCGACTTGGCGCAAGGCTACTCGCAGTTCCTGATCCCGGTCGGCATCGACCCGCATTCGGCGCTGCTGCTCGACGGCGACGACCCGCTCTACGCGCTGCAGTTCGTGACCCGCCGCGCGATGGCGGGCGACTCGCGGGTGCAGGCGCTGGTGCGCGCCTACCGCCAGGCGGACGTGGTGGCGCTGCTGCGCGAGAAGTTCGGCGACCTGATCCGCCCGGCCTGGGGCTAGAGCCTAACGGCGCCCGTCACGGCCAGCGTCGTGGGAGACCTGCCGCCCGTTAGTCGCGCGATGCTGACAGTTTGACGTGAAGTCGCACGTATGGGGCGAGCCTGCAGGACAGGGACGTTCCCAGCTCATCCCGAAGACCACGTCGACAGCGTCAGGTCGTGGTACTTCGCCGCTTCCTCCGCACGTGCCGTCTCGCCCTGCTTCACGTAAGCGTCCGCGTCCTTGCCGAGGAGCAGTCGCTTCGGAACGTCCCCCGTGTTGGACAGCCTCACCACGATGTCGGCAATCTTCCTCGGGTCGCTCGCCGAGCCGCCGTGCTCGGCGGCCATCATCTTGTAGGTCGGACCGACCGACGGTTCATACTCCGGCAGCAGCTCCGGCAGCCGCTTGCTCGCCCTCCGCTTGAAGTCCGTGCGGATGCCGCCCGGCTCCAAGGTGCATACCTTGACGCCGAAGGGAGCCACCTCGTCCGCGAGCGAGTCGCTGAAGCCTCCCACCGCCCATTTCGCGGCGTGGTAGGGAGAGTTTCCCGGTATCGTCACCCGCCCTCCGATCGACGACACCTGGAAGATGTGCCCGCTTTTCTGCCGGCGCATTACCGGCACGGCTGCGCGGGTCGTGTACACCACGCCGAACAGGCAGGTCTCGAGCACGTCGCGGAACTCCTCGGAGGTCATCTGCTCGAACGGGGCGTTGTATTGGTAGCCGGCGTTGTTCACCAAGACGTCCAGCCGCCCGTACGTGCCCACAGCCCTCCGCACCGCGGCCTCCGCCGCCCCTTCGTCGCGAACGTCCAGCGCGACCGGGCTGATGCGCTCCCCGTGCTGGTCCACCAGGGCGTCCAGTTCCTCCAGCCGCCGCGCTCCCGCCACGACGCGACCGCCTGCCGCAAGAGCGGCTTCCGCGACGTTGCGGCCCAGTCCATTGCCGCTTCCCGTGATCAGCCAGACTTTTCCCATTTTCGATCTCCCGTGCCGCGCGCAATCAAGGCGACTGCCAGCATGACACGCCACGCGCCTGCACGTGGCGCGCGCCGAGCCGGAACCGGGTGGCGTCGGGCACGCCGCAATCCCACGGCTCGGCGCCGAAGTTGAACGCGAACGTCAGGTTCCCGCGCCGTTGCAGCCGGACGTCCTCCGGCACCGGCGTCGTGGGCACGCCGGCCGCGTCCAGCAGGCGGCCGAAAATCGCGCGCAGCAGCGCGTCGTCGACCCAGGCGCCGAGGTAGGACCGCCGGCCGTCGCCCACCAGCGCCGGCGTGCCGTCGGCGAAGCGGGCCAGCGTCGGCAGGTCGGTCAGCAGCCACTCCCGCCAGCGTGACGCCTCGCCGCGCAGCCCGTCGCCCGCGACCGGGACAGTGACACCGGGCCGCAACGACGCGACTTGCTGCACCCGCAGCGCCATGATCTCCTGCAACGGACCCGGCGCCAGCTCGGGCGGGATGGCGAAGTCCCGCGTCTTGGAGCCGGTGCGCGGGCCGAACAGCAAATGGCCCTGCGCCTCGCGGAAGCTGGCCAGCGCCGCCTCGCTCACGTGCGGCAGCGTCGGCGCCGCGACCAGCCTGTAGCCGTCGAGCGGCGCGCCCGGGCGCACGACGTCGACGTCGACCCCGAGCCGGCGCAGCGCCCCGTACCAGCGGAACAGCAGCAGCTTGTACGAGAAGTCCTGCCCCTGCGGCTGGATGCCGGTGATCCACGCCGCCTCGTAGTCCAACACCAGCGCCACCTCGGCCTGCCGCATCGGCGGCAACTTGCCGAGCCGGCCCAGCTCCTCGCCCACCTGCGCCGCCTCCTCGCCGCCCGGCGAGCGGGCGCGGTCGGGGCGGTGCAGGCCCGCGTGCATCTGCTCCTGTGCCCAAGGCGCCTGCCGCCAGCGGAAGTAGCTCACCACCTCGGCCCCGTGCGCGAAGGCCTGCCACGTCCATAGCCGCACCATGCCGGGCGCCGGGACCGGGTTCCACGGCGCCCAGTTCACCGGGCCGGGCTGGTGCTCCATGATCCAGAACCGCCCGCGCCCCACGCCGCGATAGGCGTCGTGGTTGAACGCCGGCACGTCGGGATGCGCCGTCTCCGCCCAGCGCACGCGCTCGGCCTCGTCGAGCGGGAACGTCTCGGTGGCGCCCAGCGGGTAGGAGTCCCAGCTCGCGAAGTCGAGGTCGCCGGCCATCGCCCAGTGGTCGAAATCGTGGAAGAACTGCATGAAGTTGTGGGTGACGAAGCGGCCGGGCGAGTGCGCGCGGATGATCTCCGCCTGCATCCGGTTGTAGGCGACCATCTGGTCCGAGGCGAAGCGGCGGAAGTCGAGCCGCGCCGCCGGGTTGGTCTCGGTCACGGCCGCCACCGGCAACGCCACGCTCTCGAACGAGCTTGCCTCCATCGACCAGAACACGTTGCCCCAGGCGGCGTTCAGCGCGTCGGGCGTCTGGTAGCGGTGGCGCAGCCACTCGTGGAACGCCTCGGCGTCGTGCCGGCCATAGGACAGGGTGGTGTCGTGGCAGCCGAACTCGTTGTCGGTCTGCCAGCCGGCCAGCGCCGGATGCGCGCCGTAGCGTTCGGCCATCGCGGTGACGATGCGGGCGCTCTCGCGCAGCCAGTCGGGCGAGGAGGTCGTGTAATGCCGGCGCGAGCCGAAACCGCGCGGCCGGCCGTCGCGACCGACCGGCAGGATGCCGGGATGGCGCTCGACCAGCCATTGCGGCGGCGTCGCGGTGGGGGTGCAGAGCACGACGCGCAGTCCGGCGGCCCCCAGCGCGTCCATCGCGCGGTCGAGCCAGCCCCAATCGAAGCGGTCCGGCGACGGCTCCATGCGGCTCCAGGCGAACTCGCCGATGCGGACGTAGGCGATGCCCATGGCGCGCATCGCCGCCGCGTCCTCGGGCCACCATGCCTCTGGCCAGTGTTCCGGGTAGTAGCATACGCCCAGCATCACAGCCTCCGCCTGTCGACTCGTCCGCCCGAGTGTCGGGCAGGCGACGCCGCCGCGCAACGTCGCCAACCGAGGGTTGCGGCGCGGAAAAAATTCTAACAAAACCAAAATTACGCCGAAACCGTAATTGTTTATGAAGCTGCATGGACCTCAACATGCCGGTCGACTCGTCATCCGTCGCGGCATGGGACCCTCCGCGGCCGTCCGCCTCCGCGCCGGCCTCGCCGTTCCCGGCGCCGGCTCCGCGCCCCACCCAGGCCGGGCCGAACGGCATCCGCTTCGACTTCAACCAGGGCGCCCGCATCGCCGTGCCGGAGGGCGCCTGGCGCTCCTGCCTGCGCGACCTCGACACTGGCAACGTGCTGTTCGAGACCGACCGCGGCGGCGTCACCATCCAGAGCGCCAAGCGCTACTTCGTCCGCTTCGGGGTCGAGGTCCGCGATTCCGCCGGTGAACTGGTGCTGGACCACCGCTACGACGCGAGCGGGCAGGAGGTGCTGGTCGCCTTCCCGGTCGGCACCCTGGGCGACACGCTCGGCTGGCTGCCCTACGCGGAGCGGTTCCAGCAGCGCCATGGCTGCCGGCTGACCTGCGCCATCGCCGAGCGGCTGATCCCGCTGTTCCGCGACGCCTACCCCGACATCGCCTTCGTCACCCACGAGCAGGTCGAGCCCGAGCGGTTCTACGCCACCTACAACCTCGGCCTGTTCTTCGACGACGCGGCCTGCGAGTGGCAGCCGACCGATTTCCGCCATGTCGGGCTGCACCGCACCGCCGGCTACATCCTGGGCGTCGACCCCGCCGAGGCGGCCCCGCGCATCGTGCTGGACGACCCGAGCCGGCCGCTCGGCGAGCCGTATGTGGTGATCGCGGCGCAAGCCAGCACGCACGCGAAGAAATGGAACAACCCGCACGGCTGGCACGAGGTGGTGGCCTGGCTGCGCGCGCGCGGCTTCCGCGTCGTCTGCATCGACCGCGAGCGGGCGCATGGGGCGGGCCTGGCCTGGACCCACATCCCGCACGGCTGCGAGGACCAGACCGGCGACCGACCATTGCAGGAGCGCGCCCGCTGGCTGCGCCACGCGGCGGCGTTCGTGGGCGTCTCGTCTGGCCTGGCCTGGCTGGCCTGGGCGGCGGGCTGCCCGGTGGCGCTGGTCTCCGGCTTCACCCACCCCACCAACGAGTTCGCGGCGGCGGCGCGAGTCATCAACTGGCACGCCTGCAACTCGTGCTGGAACGACCCCCGGCACCGCTTCGACCACAACGACTTCCTGTGGTGCCCGCGGCACGCGGGGTCCGACCGGCAATTCGAGTGCAGCAGGCTCATCACCGCCGAGCAGGTGGTCGCGGCGCTGGAACGGATGCCGGAGCTGGCTGCGCCGAACCCGAACGCCTGAAAATTTAGGGGACACCCGTCATGGCCACCACCACGCTTTCCTCGACCAGTTCTGGCGGCAGCGTCACTTCGGGCAACGCCCTGATCGTCACGTCGGGCGGCATCGCGGTCAACTGGTCGGACGCCGGCAGCGAGACCGTCTCCGCCGGTGGCCGCGACAGCGGCACCACGGTCAGCAGTGGCGGCGTCATCATTGTCTCCTCGGGCGGCACGCTGACCAGCGACACCATCCTCGCCGGCGGCCGCGAGGTCGTCGCCACCAGCGGCACCCAGAGCGGCACGGTACTCGCCGGCGGCACGCTGGAGGTGCAGTTGGGCGCGGTCGGCGTGACCACGCCGAACACCGCCGCCGTGGCGCCCACCATCAGCTTCACCTCCGCCGGCGGCACGGTGCTATTCGACAGCGGCGCCAACTACAGCCAGGTCGCCGCCGGCTCCGGCCAGAGCTACATCATAGGCTCCGGCGCGAAGGTCGCGAGCGACGTGGTTTCCTCCGGCGGCACGTTCACGGTGCAGAACGGCGGCTCCGCGACGAAGGACACCGTCTCCGCCGGCGGCCTCGAGGTGATCCAGTCCGGCGGCACCGTCGTCACCGGGATCTCGATCGCCGGCGGCACGCTTGAGCTGCAGTCCGGGGCAGTCGGGACGGTGTTGCCGAACAACGGCGGCCTGTTCCAGGCCGCTGCCACGGTCAGCTTCACCGCCGCCGGCGGCACCGTCCAGCTCGACAGCGGCTATGCCGTGTCCGGGTTGCCGGTGGGCAGCGGCCAGACATACCTCGTCGGCTCCGGCGCCACCGTCACCAGCGACGTCATCTCCTCCGGCGGCACCGTCATCGCGCAGGGCGGCGGCGTGGCGACGTCGAACACCATCTCGGCCGGCGGCCGCCTGGTCGTCGCCGGCGGCGGCAGCGCCACCGCGATCACCATCGCCGGCGGCACCATCGAGGTCCAGTCCGGCGCCATCGGCGTGCGCGGGCCGAACATCTTCGGCAATCCCCAGACCGAGTTCTTCACCGCCGCCGGGGGCACCGCGCTGCTGGACAGCGGCCTCGCCACCTCCGGCTCGATCATCGTCGGCAACGAGACCTACGTCGTCTCCTCCGGCGCCAGCATGTCGAGCGGCGTCGTCTCCTCCGGCGGCACGGTCGCCCTGTCCGGCGGCACCGCCACCAGCAACGTCGTCTCCGCCGGCGGCACCGAAACCGTGTTCTCCGGCGGCGTCGACCGCTCCACGACGGTGCTGACCGGCGCCAGCGAGACCGTCTCCGCCGGCGGCGTCACCAGTTCGATCCTGCTCAGCGGCGGCACCCAGACCATCGCGTCCGGGGGTGTCGCGAGCGGCACCGCCCTGCAGTACGGCACCGAGAACGTGCTGTCCGGCGGCGTCGCCATCGCGACCGGGATCAGCGGCGGCAGCACCGTCACCGTGTCGTCCGGCGGCGCCACCAGCGGCACGGTGGCGAACGGCGGCGGCACCGAGAACGTCGCCTCGGGCGGCGCCGCGAGCGGCACCCTGGTCAACGGCGCCGGCGTGCAGAACGTCTTGGCCGGCGGCGTCGCGACCGGCACCGTGCTGCAGGGCGGCACCGAATACGTGGCCGGCGCAGCCAATGGGCTGGTCATAAACAACGGTGGCAACGCCTACGTCTCAAGCGGCGGCGTCGTTGCCGGCGCTACGGTCAACAGCGGCGGCAATGCCTACGTGTCCGCGAGCGGCGTCGCCAGCGGCGCCACGGTGAACGCCGGTGGCAGGCTGTCCGTCAACGCTGGCGGCACTGCCAGCAACGCCACGGTCGGCGGCGGTGGCGTCATCAACGTGGCTTCAGGTGCCACGCTCGCGGGCGTCACGACGATCAGCGGCGCCGGCAGCGCGGTGCTGGCCGGCACCGCCGGCTCGGGCACCCTGAACTTCGTGGGCTCCGGCGGCTCGATCGTGCTCGGCGGCGTGCCGCCGGCCGGCAACACGATCAGCGGCTTCGGCGCCGGCGACTTCATCGACCTCTCGGGCATCGCCGGCAGCAGCATCACCGGCGTCAGCCTCACCGCAAACGCGGTGGTCGTCTCCGCCGGCAGCGCGACCTACGCGCTCAACATCGTGGGCGCCGGGGCGCAGGGCTACCAACTGGTCTCCGACGGGCATGGCGGCACGTTCTACGAGGTGTGCTTCGCCGAGGGCACCCGCATCGCGACACCGGGCGCCGAAGTCGCGGTCGAGCGGCTCAGGGTGGGCGACCTGGTGACGACGCTGGACGGCCCGCGCCCTGTCACCTGGATCGGCCATCGCGGCGTCGACGTGACACGCCTGGCCGACCCCGACAGCGGCCGGCTGGTGCGCATCCGCGAGGGCGCGTTCGACGCCGCCGTGCCGCATCGCGACCTGCTGGTGACGCAGGACCACTGCCTGTACGTGGACGGCAGGCTGATCCCGTCCCGGATGCTGGTCAACGGGCGCAGCATCGTCATCGACCGCGGCATCGCCGCCTACACCTTCTACCACGTCGAGCTGGCCGAGCACGCGATCCTGCTGGCCGAGGGCCTGACCACCGAGAGCTACCTCGACACCGGCAACCGCGCGAACTTCGCCAACAGCGAGGTGCCGGCGCTGCACCCGACCCTGCGGCTCGATGCGGCGCACAAGAGCTGGGCCACGCACGCCGCGGCGCCGCTCTGCGTCGAGCGCGCCGTGGTCGAGCCGATCTGGGCCAGGCTCGACGGACGGGCGCGGCGCATGGGGCTGCCCGCCGCCACCGCGCCCGCGGCGCTGCTGGACGACCCGGCGCTGCATCTCGTCACCGAGGACGGTCGGCGGATCGCGCCGATCAGCGACAGTCACGGCCGCGTCGTGTTCGCGGTGCCGGCCGGCGTCACCCGGCTGCGGCTGCGCTCGCGCGCGGCGCGGCCGTCGCAAACGGTCGGGCCGTTCCTCGACGACCGGCGCGCGCTGGGCGTGCTGGTGGGCGAGATCGTGGTCTGGCGCGGCGCCGAGCGCAGCCTCGCGCGCGGGCACCTGACCGGCGCGGCGCTGCCCGGCTGGTTCGGGCTGGAGGGCGGGCCGCACCGCTGGACCAACGGTGACGCGCTGCTGCCGCTGACGCTCGGCGGCGGGCCGGCGCTGGTCGACATCGAGGTGGTCAACGCGGGGCCATACCTCGACACCGAAACGGCGGCCGCGAGCGCAAACCAAGTCGCCTAACCCGGCAGCCGCAGCTCCGGCGTCAACTGGTCGGGATCGACCGCCAGGTCGAGCAGCGCCGGCCTGCCGGCCGCCAGAGTCTCGGTGAGCGCGCGGGCCAGCGCCGGCGCGAACTGGTCGGCGCGCTCGACGCGCTCGGCGTAGGCGCCCATCGCCCGCGCCAGCGCCGCCATGTCCGGCCCGTCGATGCGGGTGGCCGAGACCCGGCCGGGGAAACGGCGCTCCTGGTGCATCCGGATGGTGCCGTACTGGCCGTTGTTGACCACCAGCACCACGATCGCGGCGCCGCACTGCGCTGCGGTCGCGAGCTCCTGGGAGTACATCAGGAAGTCGCCGTCGCCCGCGACGCAGACGACCGTACGGTCCGGGTAGCGCCGCTTGGCCGCGACCGCCGCCGGCAGGCCGTAGCCCATCGCCCCGCTGGTCGGCGCCAACTGCGTGCGCGCCCGCCGGTAGCGGTGGAAGCGGTGCAGCCAGATGGTGAAGTTGCCCGCCCCGTTGGTC
>CAXUHK010000128.1:0-11816 GCA_964250775.1 uncultured Acetobacteraceae bacterium
GCCAACAGCCAGGGCGGCGTGCGCGCGGCGGTCTGCGCGGTGGCGGCCAGGCCCAGCAGCAGGCGCACCGCCGGGAACACCTGGCGGCGCGGCGCCGGCGGCGTCACCCGCAGCAGCCACCACAGCGCCGGCAGCGTGAGCAGGGCCAGCAGCACCCAGGGAGCGGCGAAACTCATCCGCGCGTCCGGCCCGGGGCCAGCGCCGAGTACAGCGCCAGCAGCGCCGCCTGCGGCGGATGGTCGGTGCGGTGCAGGCCGAAGCCGAAGCCGGCGGCGCGGCAGATCGCCGCCCTGCCGGCCTGCTGCTCCGCCAACCGGGCGGCGTAGGCGCCGCGCACCGACTCGGCGCGGCCGACCAGCGCGTTAGCGGCCCCGCCGTGGGCATTAGGGTCCGGGCTCGCGAACCGAACGCGGCCGGCATAGGGCAGGTCGGCCTCGGCAGGATCGAGCACCTGCAGCACATGGCCGCGCACCTGCCGCGCCGCCAGCGCCGACAAGGCGGCCCGGCTGTCGTCGAGCGGCTCCAACCAGTCGCCCAGCAACACGGCGGTCGCGTGCCTAGGCACGACACCGGGCGCGGGAATGGTGCCGCTTCCGGTGTCGCCGGCGAGCGTCGCCGCCAGGCGTGCCAGCGCGCCGCGGCCGCTGACCGGGAGGGATGCCGCGCCCATCAGCGCCACCCGCTCGCCGCCGCGCAGCAGCAGCGCCGCCAACGCCAGCAGCAGCAGTTCGGCCCGGTCGCGCTTGCGCGGCAGCGAGGGCGCGCTGCGCCATTCGGCGCTGGCGCCCCCGGCACGCCACAGCAGCACGGTCTGCGCCGCCTCCCACTCGGTCTCGCGAACGAAGTGGCGGCCGCTCTCGGCGCGGGCGGATTGCCGCCAGTCGATCCGCTGCGCGCCCTCGCCGGGCAGCAGCGGCCGGTACTGCCAGAAGCTGTCGCCCTGGCCCACCCGGCGGCGCCCGTGCACGCCCTGCGCCACGGTCGCGGCGACCCGCTCGGCCGCGACCAGCAGCGGCGGCAGGTGCCCGCCGAGGGCTTCGGCGGCTCCCGGGGCCACGCCGCGAGGCTCAGCCAAGCTGCTCGACCAGACCCGCGATCAGCCCGGCCAGGGTCACGCCGTCGGCGCGGGCCGAGAAGTTGAGCGCCATGCGGTGCCGCAGCACCGGCGGCGCCAGCGCCGCCACGTCGTCCAGGCTGGGCGACAGCCGGCCGTCGAGCACGGCGCGCGCCCGGGTCGCCAGCATCAGCGCCTGAGCCGCGCGTGGCCCGGCGCCCCAGGCGACGTGGCGACCCACCGCGGCGGCGTCGCTGCTCTCCGGCCGGGTGCGCCGCACCAGCGCCAGGATCGCCTCCATCACGCTCTCGCCCACCGGGATGCGCCGGATCAGCCGCTGCGCGTCGAGCAGGCCCTGCGGCGTCAGCACCGCGAGCGGCCGGTCCCGCGCCGCCCCGGTGGTTGCCAGCAGCATGGTACGCTCCTCGGCCAGCGTCGGGTAGCGCACCTCGATCTCCAGCAGGAAGCGGTCGAGCTGGGCCTCGGGCAGCGGGTAGGTGCCCTCCTGCTCGATCGGGTTCTGCGTGGCCAGCACGTGGAACGGGCGCGGCAGCGGGTGCTCGGCGCCGGCGATGGCGACGCGGCCCTCCTGCATCGCCTGCAGCAGCGCCGACTGGGTGCGCGGGCTGGCGCGGTTGATCTCGTCGGCCATCAGCAACTGGCAGAACACCGGCCCCGGCACGAAGCGGAACCGCCGGCCAGGCTTGCCCTCACCTGGCTCGCCATCGTCGAGGATCTCGCTGCCCAGGATGTCGGCCGGCATCAGGTCGGGGGTGAACTGCACCCGTTTGGTGGCGAGGCCCAGTGCCACCGCCAGGGTCTCCACCAGCAGCGACTTGCCCAGGCCGGGCACGCCCACCAGCAGCATGTGGCCGCCCGCGAGCAGCGTCACCAGCGCCTGCTCGACCACCTCGCCCTGGCCGACCACCGCGCGCGCGACCTGCCGGCGGGTCTCCGCCATGGCGGCGCCCAGCGCCTCGACATCGGCCAGCACGCTGTGATCGGTCTGCATGGATGAGCCTCTCATACGGCGCTGCAGCAAGGAAGGGCCTGCGCTGGGAACGCGGAAAGTGGGGTCCGGCAGCTTCATCCGTCTGCCCTGCGTCCTATATCGGTGGGGACGTGGCCACGGCCACCGGCATCGTCGACGGAGGCGGTAACGTTGAACCAGGTCGCGAGGACCATGACCCTGCACGAATTGCCCAACGAACGGTCATCGTCGCTGTTGCCCGCCGCCCCGGGAAGCCATTCGACCAGGAACCACGCGCCCAAGGGCGGCGCCCCGGCGCGCCGGCCGGTCGAATGCGGCGACCTGCCGTTCGTGGTGCGTCGTGGCGGGGTCTGGACGTATCGCGGCAGCCCGATCGGGCGCAAGGAGCTGGTCTGCCTGTTCTCCTCGGTGCTGAAGCGCGACGAGGACGGGCATTTCTGGCTGGAGACGCCGGCCGAGCGCGGCCGCATCGTGGTCGAGGACGCGCCGTGGATGGCGGTCGAGATGGATTGGGTCGGCTGCGGGCGCGACCAGCGACTGACCTTCCGCACCAATGTCGACCAGGTGGTGACGGCCGGCCCGGCGCACCCGATCCGGGTCGCGCACGACCTCATTACCTGTGAGCCGACCCCCTACCTGCGCATCCGCGACGGCGCCGGGCATTGGCCGCTGGAGGCGCGCATCAACCGCGCGGTGTATTACGAGCTGGCCGCCTTGGCCGAGCCGGGCCTGGTCCACGGTCGCGAGATGATGGGCGTGTGGAGCTGCGGCTGCTTCTTCCCGATGGGCGAGATGCCGGAGGCCGGTGCCGAGGACCAGGACGCGTCCGAAGACGACTGCGACTGAGCATCGCGGCCGATTCGAACGCGGCGGGACTGGATGCGGCGGCGCTGCGGACGCGGCTGCGCCGGCCGACGCCAAGGCCCGTGTTGGGCGACGGTCTGCCGGTCCAGGCGTCGCTGATCGACGCCGCCGTCCTGGTGCCGCTGGTGCTGGGTCCCGTCCCCGGCGTGCTGCTGACGCGGCGCTGCGCCAATCTCTCGACCCATGCCGGGCAAGTCAGCTTTCCGGGCGGGCGCATCGACAGCGCGGACTCCGGCGCCGAGGCGGCGGCGTTGCGTGAGGCGGAGGAGGAAGTGGGGCTCGATCCCGCTCGCGTCGAGTTGCTGGGGCGGCTCGACGATTACGTGACCGGCTCGGGCTATCGCGTGACGCCGATCATGGCGTTGCTGCCGAGCGGCATGGCGTTGGAGGCGCTCGGCCTGCGGATGTCGCCGCACGAGGTCGACGAGGTGTTCGAGCTGCCGCTGCGCGTGCTGCTCGACCCCGACGCGCCGCGGCGGCAGCAGATGCTGGTGCAGGGGACGCGGCGGGAGTTCTGGGTGTGGCCGCATCCGCGGCATCGGATCTGGGGCGCCACGGCGGCGATCCTGCTCAATTTGGCGGCGCGGCTGCGGGAGCCGGAATGCTCCGGCTGAGCGAACTGGCGCTGTTCCTGACGCCGTTCGTGCTGTTCGGCGGCTGGTGGTTCCTCGGCACGCGGGCGCGCTGGCTGCTGTGGGCGGCGACCGGGCTATTGGCCGTGCTCGGGGCGGTGATCGTCTGGCTTGGCGTCAGCCAGCGCCTGGTGCCGCACCAGGTCTACGTTCCGGCGCATCTGGAGGGTGGACGGATCGTCGAGGGCCATGGCCTCTGATTTCCGGAGCGACCCCGCTTTCCTGAAAGACCCGGCTTTGGCCGAGGTGTGGGACGCGCTGCCGGGCGCGCGGGTCGTGGGCGGCGCGGTGCGCGACGCGATCGCCGGCCGCGCCGTGGCCGACATCGACCTCGCGACACCGCTGCCGCCGCAGGACGTGCTGGCGTCGTTGGCGGCGGCGGGGCTGCGCGCGGTGCCGACCGGGATCGAGCACGGCACCGTGACCGCCCTGGCGTACGGCCGGCCGTTCGAGGTCACGACGCTGCGGCGCGACGTCGCGACCGATGGACGGCACGCGACGGTGGCGTTCACCGACGACTGGACGGCGGACGCGGCGCGGCGCGACTTCACGTTCAACGCCATGTCGATGCAGCGCGACGGCGCACTGCACGACCCGTTCGACGGACGCGGCGACCTCGCGGCCGGGCGGGTGCGTTTCGTGGGCGACCCGCGCACCCGCATCGCCGAGGACCGCCTGCGCGTGCTGCGGTTCTTCCGCTTCCAGGCGCGCTACGGCCGCGTGCCGCCCGCGCCCGGGCTGCTGGCCGCCTTGGCCGAGGCGGCGCCGGCGCTGTCGCTGCTGTCGGCGGAGCGGGTCTGGAGCGAGCTGAAACGCATCCTGGCGGCGCCTGACCCGCAGCCGGCGCTGGCGCTAATGCGCGACACCGGCGCGCTGTCGGCGGCGCTGCCGGAGTCCCTCGGCCTCACGCGCCTGCCGCTGGTGTCCGATGCGCCCGACCCGTTGTTGCGGCTGGCGGCGCTGATCGAGGGCGCAGGCGAGGTGGACCGGCTGGCGGCGCGGCTGCGACTGTCCGGGGCGGAGCGGGATCGGCTCGTGGCGCTGCTCGGCCCGGCGCCGCCGGAGGACGCCACCGAGGCGGAGCTGACGCGCGCCTTGGCCGACACGCCGGCCGCCGTGCTCGATGCCCGCATCCGGCTCGCGGGCGGCACGCCGACGTTGCGCGCGCGGCTGGCGGCGCTGGACACGCCGATGTTCCCGCTGCAGGGGCGCGACCTGGTCGCCGCCGGGATGCCGGCCGGTCCCGCCGTCGGCGACATGCTGCGCGCGTTGCGCGCGTCCTGGCTTGCCGGCGGCTGCGTCGCCGACCGCGCGGCGCTGCTGGCCGAACTGGCGGGCCGCGGCCCCGGCTGATACGGAGCGCCATGGATTCCATGGTCGCCCCCGAACTCGTCAGCGACACCGCGCCCGACGGCACCCATGCCGAGAGCACCGGCGGATTGCTGCGGCGGCTGTGGCGGGAGCATATTAGGCGCTACCGCGGCCAACTGGCCTTGATCGTGGTGCTGACCGTGCTGATGGCCGGCACCCAGGCATTGTACCCGGTGCTGATCGACCGCGCCATCGGGCTGTTCGAGCGCAAGGACGCGCGCATCCTGTACCAGGTGCCGGTGCTGGTGGTGGCCGTCACCGCGGCCAAGGCGGTGACACAGTACCTGCAGACGGTGCAGGTGCAGAAGATCGTGCTGCTGACGATCCAGGCGCTGCAGGGAAGGATGTTCGCGCACCTGATGCGCGCCGACCTGGCGCGGGTCGAGCGCGAATCGCCGGCGGCGCTCGCCGCCCGCTTCACCACCGACGCCGCGACCATCCGCGAGGCCATGACCCGCGCCGTGGCCGGCCTCGCCGACGCGGTGACGCTGGTGGGGCTCGCGGCCTCGATGCTCTATCTCGACTGGGAGCTGAGCCTGATCGCCGCCTGCCTGTACCCGCTGGCCGGGCTGCCGATCCAGCGCATCGGCAAGCGCATCCGCCGCGCCAGCGGCGGGATGCAGGAACGCATGGGCGAGGCCGCGACCCTGCTCAACGAGAGCTTCTCGCAGGCGCGCACGGTGCGGGCCTGGCGGCTGGAGGCGCACGAGACCGCGCGGGCGGAACGCTCCTTCGCCCAGCTGTACCGGGCGCTGCTGTCGATGAACCGCTCGCGCGCGCGCATCGACCCGCTGCTCGAGGTGCTGGGCGGCGCCGCGGTCGCCGCGGTGCTGGGGTTCGCCGGCTGGCGGGCGGCGGCGGGCGGCAGCACGCTGGGCAACTTCACCGGCTTCGTGACCGCGCTGCTGATCGCCTCGCGGCCGCTGCGGGCGCTGGGCAGCCTCAACGCGGCGCTGCAGGAGGGCCTGGCCGGGCTGGTGCGAGTGTTCCGGGTGATCGACGAGCCGCCCGGCATCGTCGACCGGCCGGGCGCCGCGGCGCTGCCGACCGGGCACGGCGAGGTGGTGTTCGACGACGTGCGCTTCACCTACCCGGATGGCCGCATGGGGCTGCGCGGCCTGTCGTTCGTCGCCCGGCCCGGACTCACGCTGGCCCTGGTGGGTCCGTCCGGGGCGGGCAAGTCCACGGCGCTGTCACTCATTCCCCGATTGCACGACGCGAGCGCCGGCGCGGTGCGGATCGACGGCGCCGACGTGCGGGACGCGACGCTGGACAGCCTGCGCGCCGCGATCGCCTATGTCGGCCAGGACGCGCTGCTGTTCGACGCCTCGGTCGCGGCCAACATCCGCCTGGCCAGGCCCGAGGCCAGCGATGCGCAGCTCCACGACGCGGCCCGCGCCGCGGCCGCGCACGACTTCATCCGCCGCCTGCCGCGCGGCTACGACACCGAGGTCGGCCCGGGCGGCCAACGCCTGTCCGGCGGCCAGCGGCAGCGGGTGGTGCTGGCGCGGGCGTTGCTGGCGCGCGCCCGCATCCTGCTGCTCGACGAGCCGACCAGCGCGCTCGACGCCGAGAGCGAGGCCGCGGTGCAGGCGGCGCTGGCGGAGCTGCGCCGCGGGCGCACCACCATCGTGGTGGCGCCCCCGCGGATGCGGGGGCGGCCCGCCGCCCCGCTGGTGGTGGTGGTCGAGGACGGTCGGGCGGCGGAGCAGGGCACCCATGCCGACCTGCTCGGGCGCGGTGGGCTCTACGCCCGACTGGTGCGGACCCAGACCTTTGCTGCCTGACCGTCTCCACCTGACCGGCCGCGCCTTCCCGCCGTTGCCCATGTCGGAGCGGAATATGTCTCAAAGCCGCGATGCGCGTTATGCGGTCGCTGCGGTGCAATACATAGGAGTCCGTCGACCGGCGGTATTTTCCGCCCCGACGAACCAACGAGGCACTATCATGCGTAACTTCATCATGGCGGCGGTCGCGGTCGCGGCATTGGCGAGCGGCAGCGTGGCGATGGCTGACGAGCTCAACGGCCAGCAGAACACCGGCGAGCACCAGACCCAGGCCGGCGTCAGCACCTACCTCGACGAGCAGGCGACCGACGCCCAGTTCGCCGATCCGACGGCGCCCAACAGCTTCCGCAGTCACGGCAAGCCGTGATCCCCGGCTTCGTTTCGGGAACAAATGTTTGACCGACACGGCGGGCAGGAGCAATCCTGCCCTTCGTCGTGTCCGGAGATCTGCCTGACGGCTGGAGCCGCGCCGCCCCGGCGCGGGAACCGTACCTAAAAAGCCGCGTTCACCACGGTCGCGTTGATTCGCGGCGTCACCCGGGAGTTTGCGATGCCATACGACGACTCGCATCCACGCGAGGTGGACGCCGAGCCAGAGATGCGTGCCCGCCCGGCGGCGAGGCGGCCCGCAGCCGAACGGGTCGACCTCGAACGCAGCCGGGGCGATGCCAGTCCGCCGCAGAAGGATGCCCCCAGGACCGACGAGCCGGTCGCCGACGCCGACAAGGCGGGCCAGGACAAGGGCACCGACTCGGGCGATGCCAAGAAGCGACGGTCTCCGCTGATGTGGTTGATCTTGGCGGCGGTGGCGATCCTGGCGATCCTTGGCGGCCTGTATTACTACTTCAGCACCCGAGACATCGCGACCACCGACGATGCCTACACCGACGGCCGCGCCGTGACGATCGCGCCGCAGGTCAGTGGCTACGTCGTGACCCTGGACATCAACGACAACCAGTTCGTCAAGGCCGGCCAAGTCCTGCTGACGATCGGGCCGCGCACTTACATCGCCGCCCGCGAACAGGCGGCCGGGCAGTTGGAGGCGGCGAAGGGCCAGCTCGACAACGCCCGCTCGGCGCTGGCGCTGGCGCGTATCACCTACCCGGCCAAGCTGCTGGCGGCGCAGGCCCAGGTCCAGGCGCAGCAGGCGGTGCTGACCCGGGCGCAGCAGGACGCGCGGCGTCAGACCAGCATCGCCCGCGCCGCGACCACGCAGACCAACATCGACCAGGCCACCGCCGGGCAACGGCAGGCGGAAGCCAACCTGGCCGCCGCCAAGGCCGACCTGTTGCAGGCGCAGCCGGTCGACACCCTGATCGCGCAAAGCGCCGCCCAGGTGCGGCAGCTCGAAGGCCAGGTGGCGCAGGCGCAGGGGCAGCTCGACCAAGCCAACATCAACATCGGCTACACCACCCTCAAGGCGCCGCAGGACGGCTGGATCACCAAGCGCAACGTCGAACTGGGCAACTACCTGACGGCCGGCGCCGCGGTGACGTCCCTGGTCAGCCCGCAGGTCTGGGTGACTGCTAACTTCAAGGAGAGCCAGCTCGGCCGGATGCGGCCCGGCCAAGCGGTCGACATCTCGGTCGACGCTTATCCGTCGCTCAAGCTGAAGGGCCATGTCGACAGCGTGCAGCTCGGTTCGGGCAGCAAGTTCACCGCCTTTCCCGCCGAGAACGCGACCGGCAACTACGTCAAGATCGTGCAGCGCGTGCCGGTCAAGATCGACATCGACAGTGGCCTCGACCCGGAGGTGCCGTTGCCGCTGGGTATTTCGGTGGAGCCGGCGGTCGCCCTAAAATGAGCGGCTCGGCTACGGCGGGCAGCCAGGCGGAGTGGCGCCCCAAGGCCAATCCGTGGCTAATCGCCATGGTGGTCACGATGGCGGCGTTCATGGAGGTGCTCGACACCACCATCGTCAACGTGGCGCTGCCGCACATCGCCGGCAGCATGAGCGCCAGCGACGACGAGAGCACCTGGACGCTGACCTCCTACCTGGTCGCCAACGGCATCGTGCTGCCGATCTCCGGCTGGCTCGGACGGGTGTTCGGGCGCAAGCAGTATTTCCTGATCTGCATCGCGATGTTCACGGTCAGCAGTTTCCTGTGCGGCATCGCCGGCAACCTCTACGAGCTGATCTTCTTCCGTCTGCTGCAGGGTTTCTTCGGCGGTGGGCTGCAGCCAAACCAGCAGTCGATCATCCTCGACACCTTCGAGCCGTCGAAGCGCAGCGCCGCCTTCGCGGTCACGGCGATCGCCACGGTGGTGGCGCCGGTGCTGGGGCCGACATTGGGCGGGATCATCACCGACAACGCCAGTTGGCGGTGGATCTTCTTCATCAACGTGCCGGTCGGCATCGGCACGTTCCTCGCGGTCGCGGCCCTGGTCGAGGACCCGCCATGGGCCAACCGCGGCGACAAGCATGTCGATTTCATCGGCATCGGGCTGATCGCGCTGGGCATCGGGTGCCTCCAGGTGGTGCTCGACCGCGGCGAGGACGCGGACTGGTTCGGCTCCAACTTCATCATCCTGTTCAGCATCCTCTCGGCGGTCGGCATCATCCTCGCGATTGCCTGGCTGAACTACACCAAGAAGCCGATCGTCAACCTGGCGGTGTTCCGCGACCGCAACTTCTCCGTCGGCTGCCTGATGATCGCGGTCTGCTTCGCCGTGCTGTACTCCTCGTCGGTGGTGATCCCGCAGTTCTCGCAGACCGTGCTGGGCTACACCGCCACACTGGCCGGCTTCATCCTGTCGCCCGGCGCCGTCGTGCTCATCCTGCTGATCCCGATCACGCAGCGGGTCATGCCCTACGTGCAGACGCGGATGATCGTGCTGGTAGGCTTCGCCCTCCTAGGCGCCTCGCTGCTGTATTCGAGCAGCCTCACGCCGGACATCAGCTTCAACCATCTGGTGCTGATCCGGGTGTCACAGACCGTCTCGCTGGCGTTCCTGTTCGTGCCCATCAGCGTGATCTCGTTCGCGACCCTGAGCAAGCAGCAGAACGGCGACGGCGCCGCACTCAGCACCATGTTCCGCAACATCGCGGGCTCGGTCGGAATCTCGCTCGCGAGCGCCGAGATCACCCAGCGCACGCAGGTCCATAGTTCCTATCTCGTCACCCACCTGACGCCGCTCGATCCGGGCTACGTCTCGACGCTGGCGCAGGTGAAGCAGACGCTGGTGGGCCTGGGGCACTCCTCCGCCGACGCCGCGACCCGTGCCGAGGGCTTCATTTACACGACGCTGCACACCCAGGCCGAAGTGCTGGGATATTCCGACGTGTTCCTGGGCTGCGCGGTGCTGTCGTTCCTGGCCGTGCCGCTGACGCTGCTGTTCAGCCCGATCAAGGTCGGCGCCAAGCCGGGCGCCGGAGCGCACTGAGCGGATCGGTCACGGCCAGCGCGCCTCGGGCGGCAGGCTCATCAGGATCGCCTCGACGTTGCCGCCGGTCTTGAGACCGAACAGCGTGCCCCGGTCATGGATCAGGTTGAACTCGACATAGCGGCCGCGGCGCACCAGCTGGTGCTCGCGCTCCGCCGCGGTCCAGGCCTCGCGCATCCGGCGGCGGACGATGTGCGGGTAGGTGGTGGCGAAGGCGCTGCCCACGTCGCGGGTGAAGGCGAAATCGGCTTCTGCCTCGCCGCTGGCGAGGTGGTCGTAGAAGATGCCGCCGGCGCCGCGCGGCTCGCCCCGGTGCGGCAGGAAGAAGTAGCGGTCGCACCAGGCCTTGAAGCGCGCGTAGTAGGCGGGGTCGTGCCGGTCGCAGGCGTCGCGGAAGCCGGCATGGAACGTCGCCGCGTCCTCCAGCGCTTCCGGTGCGTCGAGCACCATCGGCGTGAGGTCGCCGCCGCCGCCGAACCAGCCCTGGGTGGTGACCAGCATCCTGGTGTTGAAGTGCGCCGCCGGGACGCGCGGGCTGGCCATGTGGGCGACCAGGCTGATGCCGCTGGCCCAGAACCGCGGGTCCTCGGCAGCGCCGGGGATCTGGGCGCGGAACTCGGGGCTGAAGGCGCCCCATACGGTCGAGACGTTGACCCCCACCTTCTCGAACACCCGCCCGCGCATCAGGCTCACGACGCCGCCGCCACCGGCCGAGCCGTCCTCGGTGGGGCGGCTCCAGGCGGTGCGCTCGAACGCGCCGCCGCCGCCTCCCTCCGCCTCGATGGCCAGGAAATCGGCGCAGAGCCGGTCGCGCAGCGCCTCGAACCAGGCTTTGGCGCGCGGCTGGAGCTGCGTATGCGAAACTGCTTCTTGCATCGTTCCCAGCCGATCTAATTGATGGGAAACGGTGTCGCTCCGCCACGTTGCGGGAGCGGCGCCGTCGCCGTAGGTTGGCGTCACTTTCTATGGGATGACGGGCACGATGTCTGTAACCGCTCACGCTTCCGGCCACGAAATCGCGGCGGACGGCTCCAGGCGCGACTTCCTCAAATTGCTGGGCACCTCGGCGGCGGTGATCGGCGTGGGCGCGCTGGCCTGGCCGCTGGTCGACAGCATGAACCCGTCCAGCGACGTGCTGGCGCTGTCCTCGCTCGACGTCGACCTGAAGCCGATCCCGGCCGGGCAGGGGATCACCGTGACCTGGCGCGGCAAGCCGATCTTCCTGCGTCACCGCACCCCGGAAGAGATCAAGGCCAGTCAGGCGACGCCGATGAACGCGCTGATCGAGCCGGTGCCGGATTCGGCGCGGGTCAAGGCTGGCCACGAGGCGTGGGTGGTGATGATCGGCATCTGCACCCATCTCGGCTGCATCCCGCTGGGCGGCAAGCCGACCGACCCGCGCGGCGACTACGGCGGCTATTCCTGCCCCTGCCACGGCAGCCAGTACGACGTGGCCGGGCGGGTGCGGCACGGCCCGGCGCCGGCCAACCTGCCGTTGCCGCCGTACGACTTCACCGGCGACTCCAAGATCAAGATCGGCTGACGCGGCGACCCGCGCACTCTCAGGAGCACGACCATGGCTGGCTTGCACAAGAGCGAGATGCAAAACCTGGTGCTGAACTGGGTCGATTCGCGGCTGCCGATCTTCACCTTGCTCAGCAAGGAATACGCGGTCTTCCCGACGCCGAAGAACTTCAACTACTTCTGGAACTTCGGCGCGCTGGCGATGATCA
>CAXUHK010000129.1:0-11794 GCA_964250775.1 uncultured Acetobacteraceae bacterium
CTGCATCGGCGAGAAGGCCAACGCCACCCGCCCCGAGATCGAGCAGATCATGATCTGCAACGCCCGCGAGGTGGACGAGGGCACGTTCGAGCGCGAGCTCTACATCATCCGTCGGAGGATCGAGAAGCAAGCGATCGTTGCTGGCATCCCGGAGCTGTACTTCTGCTCGCTGTCGTGCCGCTCGATCATCTACAAGGGCATGTTCCTGGCCGAGAGCCTGGCCGAGTTCTACCCCGACCTGCAGGACATCCGCTTCGTCAGCCGGTTCGCGATCTACCACCAGCGCTACTCGACCAACACCTTCCCGACTTGGCGGCTGGCGCAGCCGTTCCGGACGCTGGCGCACAATGGCGAGATCAACACCATCACCGGCAACGCCAACTGGATGAAGAGCCACGAGACCCGGCTCTCCGATCCCGAGCTCGACCCGTGGATGGACGACATCAAGCCGGTGATCCAGGGCGGCGGCTCCGATACCGCGACACTCGACAACGTGTTCGAGGTGATGGTGCGCGCCGGGCGCGACGCGCCGATGGCGAAGTCCATGCTGATCCCGGCCAGCATCGGCCAGGACGCCACCATGAAGCCGGCGCACCGCGACCTGTTCCTTTATTGCAACGCGGTGATGGAGCCGTGGGACGGCCCGGCGGCGATCGCCGCCACCGACGGGCGCTGGGTGATTGGCGGACTGGACCGCAACGGGTTGCGCCCGCTGCGCTACAGCATCTCCAACGACGCCATGCTGGTGATCGGCAGCGAGGCCGGCATGGTCAAGCTCGACGAGACCAACGTCGCGGCCAAGGGACGCGTCGGCCCCGGCCAGACCATCGCCGTCGATTTGGAGAGCGGCCGCTTCTACGGCGACGAGGAGCTGAAGGACCTGCTCGCGGCGCGGCGGCCGTACGGCGAATGGGCCAAGCGCATCCGCCAGATCGACCACATCGTCAAGACCGACGCGCCGGAGCCGGTGCTGTACGAGGGCGAGGCGCTGCGCCGCCGCCAGCTCGCGATGGGCACCACCGTCGAGGAGCTGGAGATGATCCTGCACCCGATGGTGGACGGCGCCGCCGAGGCGGTCGGCAGCATGGGCGACGACACGCCGATCGCCGTGCTGTCGGAGAAGTACCGCGGCCTGCACCACTACTTCCGCCAGGCGTTCAGCCAAGTCACCAACCCGCCGATCGACAGCCTGCGCGAGAGCCGGGTGATGAGCCTCAAGACCCGGCTCGGCAACCTCGGCAACGTGCTCGACGAGGACAGCAGCCAGTGCGACCTGCTGCAGTTGGAGAGCCCGGTGCTGTCGAACGCCGAGTTCGCCGCCTTGCGCGACACGCTCGAGCGCAGCGTTTGCGTGGTCGACTGCACCTTCGACGTCGCCGAGGGCGAGGCCGGGCTGCGCGCGGCGCTGGAGCGCATCCGTCGCGAGGCCGAGCACGGCGTGCGCGCCGGCTGCACCCACGTCATCCTGACGGACGAAGGGATGTGCGAGACGCGCGCCGCGATCCCTATGATCCTGGCCACCGGCGGCGTCCACACGTACCTGGTGCGGCACTCGTTGCGCACCTTCACCAGCCTCAACGTGCGCAGCGCCGAGTGCATGGACGTGCACTACTTCGCGGTGCTGATCGGCGTCGGCGCCACCACGGTCAACGCCTACCTGGCGCAGGAGAGCCTGGCCGAGCGCCACCGCCGTGGCCTGTTCGGCGACCTGACGCTGAAGCAGGCGGTCGGGCGCTACAAGAAGGCGGTCGACAAGGGGCTGCTCAAGACGATGTCGAAGATGGGCATCTCCGTCGTCGCCTCGTACCGCGGCGGCTTGAACTTCGAGGCGATCGGGCTGTCGCGCGCCTTGGTCGCGGAGTTCTTCCCCGGGATGCAGTCGCGCATCTCCGGCATCGGCCTCGCGGGGATCGCGCGCAAGGTGCTCGACCTGCACGCCCACGCCTGGACCGCCGACGTGCTGACGCTGGGCGTCGGCGGCCTATACAAGCTGCGCCGGCGCGGCGAGACCCACGCCTTCGACGGCGGCCTGATCCACATGCTGCAAGAGGCGGTGGCCTCCGACAGCTTCCGCGCCTTCCAGCGCTACACCGAGGCGGTACACAAGATGCCGCCGGTCGCCTTGCGCGACCTGCTCGACTTCCGCCGCGACAACGTGAGGCCGATCGATGTCGATGAGGTGGAGAGCGTCACCGAGATCCGCAAGCGGCTGATTGCGCCCGGCATCAGCCTGGGGGCGCTGAGTCCCGAGGCGCACGAGACCCTCTCCATCGCCATGAACCGCATCGGCGCCCGCTCGGACAGCGGCGAGGGCGGCGAGGACCCGGCGCGGGCAACGCCGCGGGCCAACGGCGACAACGCCTCTTCGGCGATCAAGCAGATCGCTTCTGGCCGCTTCGGCGTCACCGCCGAGTACCTGAACGCCTGCCGCGAGATCGAGATCAAGGTGGCGCAGGGCGCGAAGCCCGGCGAGGGCGGGCAGTTGCCCGGCTTCAAGGTCACGGGGCTGATCGCCAAGCTGCGCCACGCGACACCGGGCGTCACGCTCATCAGCCCGCCGCCGCACCACGACATCTACTCGATCGAGGACTTGGCGCAGCTCATCTACGACCTCAAGCAGATCAACCCGAACGCGGCGGTGTGCGTGAAGCTGGTGGCGCGCAGCGGCATCGGCACCATCGCGGCCGGGGTCGCCAAGGCCAAGGCGGACGCGATCCTGATCAGCGGCCATTCCGGCGGCACCGGCGCCAGCCCGCAGACCTCGGTGAAATACGCCGGCCTGCCCTGGGAGATGGGGCTGAGCGAAGCGCACCAGGTGCTGATGCTGAACCGGCTGCGCCACCGTGTCCGGCTGCGCACCGACGGCGGCATCAAGACCGGGCGCGACGTGGTGATCGCGGCCATGCTGGGAGCCGAGGAGTTCGGCGTCGGCACCGCCTCGCTGGTGGCGATGGGCTGCATCATGGTGCGCCAGTGCCACAGCAATACCTGCCCGGTCGGCGTCTGCACCCAGGACGAGATGCTGCGGCAGAAGTTCTCCGGCTCGCCCGAGAAGGTCATTAGCCTGTTCAGCTTCATCGCTGAGGAGGTACGGGTGATCCTGGCCTCGCTCGGCGCGCGGCGGCTGACCGACGTGATCGGCGCCACGCACCTGTTGCAGCAGGTGAGCCGCGGCTCCGAGCTGCTCGACGACCTCGACCTCAACCCGCTGCTGGTGCAGGCCGATCCTGGCCCGTACGCCCGGTATTGCACGCTGGAGGGACGCAACGAGGTGCCGGAGACGCTGGACGCGCAGATGATCGCCGACGCGCGGCCGTTGTTCGAGCGCGGCGAGAAGATGCAGCTGCAGTACAACGTCCGCAACACCCACCGCGCCATCGGCACCAAGCTCAGCGGCGCCATCACGCGGCGGTTCGGCATGACCGGGCTGCAACCCGGCCACGTCACGGTGCGGCTGCGCGGCAACGCCGGGCAGTCGCTGGGCGCGTTCGCGGTGCAGGGCGTCAAGCTCGACGTGCTCGGCGACGCCAACGACTACGTGGGCAAGGGCCTGTCGGGGGCGACCATCGTGGTGCGCCCGGCGCCGTCGTCGAGCCTGGTCAGCCAGGACAACACCATCGTCGGCAACACCGTGCTCTATGGGGCGACGGCGGGGCAGCTGTTCGCGGCGGGGCAGGCGGGCGAGCGGTTCGCGGTGCGCAACTCCGGGGCCGACGCGGTGATCGAAGGCTGCGGCTCCAACGCCTGCGAGTACATGACCGGCGGCACGGTGGTCATCCTGGGCGGCATCGGCGGCAATTTCGGCGCCGGCTTCACCGGCGGCATGGCGTTCGTCTACGATCCCGAGGGCAGCTTCGCGGTCCACGCCAACCCCGAGACGCTGACCTGGCAGCGGATCGCCAGCGCGCATTGGGAGAGCGTGCTGCGCAACCTGGTGGCGCGCCACGCGCAGGAGACCAACAGCCGCTACGCGCACGGCCTGCTGCACGACTGGGGCGCTACGGTGCAGGCGTGCTGGCAGGTGGTGCCGAAGGAGTTCGTGCAGTACCTGCCGCACCGGCTGGAAGACGAGGCGGAGGCGCTGCGGGCGTAGGGATTTTCACACGCGCCGTCGCGCCGCCTCAGCCCGCCAGACAGCGTATCGTTTTGTTTTCGTCATGGCCGGGCTTGACCCGGCCATCCACGCGGGCCGGGCGGCACCTGCGCCTGCTATTGTCTTACGCAATGCCGGCAGTCCTTTGTGGCGGCGCCGCGTGGATCGCCGGGTCAAGCCCGGCGATGACGCGTTTAGGGGCATCCTGTGATGCCGTCGCGATCGAAAGGATTAGTTAAGGGTTGCTCATTACACTGTAAGGGAAGGGCGCCGGCGGTGTAAAATGTCGCTGCGGCAAAGCACAAAAGCGGTGCGGATGATCGTTGCCCATTGGATTTTACGTTTCAATGCCAGATTGGTCGATCACGTAGGCAACGACACCCCCACCCTGATGGTTGGGACGTCAATGGGTGCGGCCTGCGTCAGTCGCGCTGACTCATCATTGTGGTTTCTCGCTTGGATGAGGATCGGAGCTGTCATGTATCTCTTGCTGATGTTCTTCACTCATCGGATTGATCGTCGACGCAAGATGTCGCGCCCTGGCCAGGGTTGAAATCGGCGAGCAACCCTGCCGCGTCGCTTTCATCCTTCAATGCCACTCCGCTCAGCCCACGCGCCCGCGCCGCGCCCAGCAGCCACACAAGGCGTGCCGCCGCAGCAGCGTAAGACAGCCCCTCGGGCCGCACGTTGGAGATGCAGTTGCGCTCGGCGTCGGTGCTGCGGCCGGGGACCGGCGCCCAGGTGACGTAGAGCCCGAGGCTGCTCGGCACCGACAGGCCGGGCCGTTCTCCGATCAGCACCACCGCCGCCCGCGCGCCCAGCGCCGCCGCCACCGCGTCGCCCAGCGCCACCCGCGCCTGGGTCGCGACCACCGGCGCCGCCACGCGCCACCCGTGCCGCTCCAGCATCGGCCGCAGCGCCGCGAGCAGCGGCGGCGCGTGTTCCTGCACAGCCTGCGGCGACAGGCCATCGGCCAGCACCAGCGCCAGGTCGCAGCCCGGCGCCGGCTCCAGCCGCGAGTCCGCCGACAGCGTGCGCCCGAGATCGGGCCGGCGCAGGTAGGTGGCGCGGTCGGGCGCGGCGCTCGCGACCGCGACCGCGCCGCCAATCGCCGCCGCCAGCGCCGCCACGTCGAGCGGGCGGTGCACCGCGTCGCGCGCCTGGGCGTGGGCCAGGCTCAGCGCCAGCACCTCGGCGGTCGGCAGGCTGACGCCGCTGCGGCCCAGCGCCACGCGCGCCGGGGTGTGCGCCCGCCACGCGCCCCAGCCGTCGCGGGTGACGCCGCTCACGCGATCGCCCCGGTGACGTGCTCGATCAGCCGCGCGCCGCCGCCCGAGGCCAGCCGCCCGTCCGTGCCGGTGACGCCCGCCTGGCACAGCCACGCCTCGAACTCCGGGGCGCGCTTGAGGCCGAACACCTCGCGCACGTACAGCGCGTCGTGGAACGAGGTCGACTGATAGCCCAGCATCACGTCGTCGGCCCCCGGCACGCCCATGACGTAGGTGACGCCGGCCGCCGCGAGCAGCGTCAGGCAGGTGTCCATGTCGTCGAAATCGGCCTCGGCGTGGTTGGTGTGGCAGACGTCGACGCCGAGCGGCACGCCGAGCAGCTTGCCGCAGAAATGGTCCTCCAATGCCGCGCGGACGATCTGCTTGCCGTCGTAGAGGTACTCGGGGCCGATGAAGCCGACCACGGAGTTGACCAGCAGCGGCGAGAACGCGCGCGCCACCCCGTACGCCCGCGCCTCCAGCGTCTGCTGGTCGACGCCGTGGTGCGCCCCCGCCGACAGCGCCGAGCCCTGGCCGGTCTCGAAATACATCGCATCCTGCCCGACCGTGCCGCGCGCCAGCGACCGCGCCGCGTCCGCCGCCTCGCGCAGCAACGCGAGGTCGATGCCGAACCCGGCGTTGGCGCCCTGGGTGCCGGCGACCGACTGGAACACCAGGTCGGTCGGCACGCCCTGGTTCATCAGCTCGATCGCGGTGGTGACATGGGTCAGCACGCAGGATTGGGTGGGTGCCTCCAGGCGGCGGATCACCTCGTCGAGCATGTGCAGCAGGCGGGCGATGGCGGCGGGCGAGTCGGTGGCCGGGTTGATGCCGATCACGGCGTCGCCGCTGCCGTACATCAGGCCGTCGACGATGCCGGCGGCGATGCCGCGCGGGTCGTCCTGCGGGTGGTTCGGCTGCAGCCGCACCGCCATCGTGCCGGGCAGCCCGATCGTGTCGCGGAACCGCGTCACCACCCGGCACTTGCGCGCGGCCAGGATCAGGTCCTGGTTGCGCATCAGCTTGCTCACCGCCGCCGCCATCTCCGGCAGCAGGCCCGGCGCCAGCGCCGCCAGCCGCGTGGGCGTCGCCGCGTCGGACAGCAGCCAGTCGCGCAACCCGCCGACCGTGAGGTGCGACACCGGCGCGAACGCCGCCGCGTCGTGGCCGTCGAGCAGCAGCCGCGTCACCTCGCAGTCCTCGTACGGCACCACCGCCTCGTGCAGGAAATGCCGGAGGGGCAGGTCGGCGAGGGCGTAGCGGGCCGCGACCGACTGCTCGGCCGAGCCCGCGGCGATGCCGGCCAGCGCGTCGCCGGAGCGCATCGGCGTCGCCTTGGCCAGCAGGTCGCGCAGGTCGTCGAAGCGGTAGGTGGTGGCACGAACGCTGTGCTGGTGCGGCATCGGCGGCCTCGCGGGTTCTGACTTTGCCGCGCCCTTGGCTGTGCGTTAAGGACGCGGATGCGCATCCTGCACCACCTGCCGCTATCGCCCTACTGCCGCAAGGTCCGCTTGGTGCTCGCCGAAAAACGGCTGCCGTTCGAGCTCCGCGTCGAGAAGGTGTGGGAGCGGCGCGAGGAGTATGTGGCGATGAACCCGGCCGTCACGGTGCCGATGCTGATCGAGGCCAACGGCCTGGCGATCCCCGACAGCGGCGTGATCTGCGAGTACCTCGACGAGGCCTATCCCGAGACGCCGGTGCTGGGCCACACGCTGGGCGAGCGGGTCGAAGTGCGCCGCCTGGTCGCCTGGTTCGACGGCAAGTTCGACAGCGAGGTGACGCGCCACCTCGCCGACCAGAAATACATCAAGCGCCTGGCCGGGCGCGGCCAGCCGGACGCGACCGCCTTGCGGCTCGGCTACGCGGCGTTGCGCGAGCACCTGCCGTATCTGGGCTGGCTGGCCGAGACGCGCAAATGGCTGGCCGGCAGCACCATCTCGCTGGCCGACTACACGGCGGCGGCGCACCTCTCCGTGCTGGACTTCAGCGGCGACGTCGACTGGAAGCTGAGCGAGCCGGCGCGCGAGTGGTACGCGCGGATGAAGTCGCGCCCCAGCTTCCGCCCGCTGCTGGCCGACCGGGTGCCGGGGATGACGCCGCCGGAGCACTACGCGGACCTGGATTTCTGAGAGGGAAGTCCTGGTCCAACGCAAAGGGTGGGAAACCGCCTGTGCGCTTTGCGGTTAGAGAGGCAGAAAGCGGACGATGTCGCCAAGCGTAGCGGGCCGATGGCAGCCAATCTGCACTCAGCTCATGAACATTCAAAACGGCTCATGTCCACCCAAGAGCTATACCAATTATCGACCGCTGGCGGCCATTTGCGGATCGTCAGAGCGCAGCCGGCTAGCAGAGACACTCAGTTTGCTACATCCTTGTCGTTCGGAGACAATGGATAGGTTGAATGACTTTAACTTCAGAAATTGCAGACGTTCGCCGAGCGGTTGTCACAGATCATTACCAAATGTCAGTTGGTGAAGTGATCAACATGTACAGGGACGGCGAGCTTATTATAAACCCAGTATTCCAGCGCCTTTTTCGTTGGAGCACTTCGCAAAAGTCACGCCTCATAGAGTCTATCCTAATCGGAATCCCGCTTCCATCCATCTTTGTGTATGAGACAACCGGTGGGAAATGGGAGCTGATCGACGGCCTTCAACGAATTTCTACACTTTTGGAGTTCATGGGACTGCTACTCGACGCAGATGGTACATTAAAGCCACCTAGCGCGCTAGAAGCGACGACGTATCTCCCTGGCTTGCACAATGCCGTATGGGTTCAGAGCAGCACCATTCAAGACGTTCCCAAAACTGGTCAAGTTCCGATCGATAGTAGTCATCAACTCGCCATCCGGAGAAGCCGTATAAGCGTCGAAATTCTGAAAAGACCGAGCGACGCGCACACTAAATACGACTTATTTCAGCGCTTGAACAGTGGAGGAACCGTAGCTAATCCACAGGAGCTACGTAATTGTGTTATAGTCATGGTCAATCCAGGTTTCTTTGATCAGCTTAGAAAGATGGCCCGTTTCTCTGATTTCATATCGTGCTTACACCTTACATATGAACAGTTCGAAACGCAACGCGACATAGAGTATTTAACAAGGTTTATTGTATATAGTAACATTCAGTATGATGGAAAGTTAGACGTTGAGGATTACGTTGATAAAGGGATTGTCAAGGTGGCGGAACAAGGATTACTTCAAGCTAAGACGGTATCAAATTTCCAGCAAACTTTTCAGCTTCTCACACTCGCACTCGGAAGTGACGCATTGAAGCAGCATTCGGCCGGTCAGTTTAAGGGACGTGTTGGGCTAACCGCTTTAGAAATCGTTGCAGTGGGTATTTCGGCCAATTTGGAAGCCATACAGAAGCTTTCCGACCCAGCCACCTTTGTCAGACATCAAACCGTGCAGTTGTGGACAGAAGCTCAAGTAAAAATGTTTTCTCGTCCTGGTCTTCGAGGCACTCAGAGGATCAGAAAGACGCTGCCATTTGGAAAGGAATGGTTTAAACCCTCGAACTCCGATCTTACGCTGGCAAAACGTAAAAAGACGAGTTAAGTGCAGCTACGGACAGAGGAGGAGTTCTCTAGATCGATCACCTCAGATTTTACGTGGAGGGTCAAAGAGATCTCTGATCTTCGTGCGGTCATCAAGAGGTCTGAGTCATCCTTTATACCGACCGTGGTCCGAGCGAGCATTCCAATAATTTACGCTCACTGGGAGGGCCATGTTGGCGTGGTTTCAAAGGCTTATATGTGGTTTTTGGCAACGCGAAAGCTGGAGTATGCCAGCCTTAAAGCCGGCTTTCGCTTAAACGAGTTTCTCTCCCGGCTGTCGAAGATGGAGCAAATTCGGTCTAGCCAAGAACAAAAAATTACATTGTTGCAAGACATAATCTTATCAGGAGAAAAAAGGCTAAGAAAAGTAGACGAGAGTGTTATATCGTTGCGGTCCAATCTTAATTCTAGTGTCCTAATTGATGTTTGCGCTGCTATTTGTCTAGATGCGAGCGCCCATTTTAGTATCGATTTCGACTTTATAGATCATATTTTATTAGCAAGGCGGAATCAGATTGCCCACGGAGGGTCTATCGCTGTTGATGTTGAGGCTTTTCAGGATATGTCTGAGCGCGTAATTACGTTGATGCGAAAGTTCAACAACTTAGTTGAGAATGATGTGGTGTCTGCTGGCTACCGAGCTTAACGTCATGTTGTATCTAACTTTTAACTAACATCCACTTTTGCCATGCTCGTCTGATGACGAGGGGTGGTTCTGGGAGAAGTGAGATTAATCCTTTACGGTCAGCGCCCCTTCAAGAATGGTGCCAAGCCACAGCATAAAGCGTTACTTCGTGCCGGGTAGCCACTATTGGCTGTGCTGGAGTGATATCCTCAAACGGGCACTCAGAAGGCGCACAGCTGGCGAAGTTGTGAAACAGCGAACGTCTGCTCTTGAGTGTGGCACCAAGGTCCCCTGAGCGACCGACTCGGGTCGTGAGCGGCCGTTTGCCGTTGAACCGATCGCATTGAAAGTGGGCGTCCAAGGCTGCCTGTCGCGCGGCTCGCCAGACGCGGTCGCGGGAAAGACGTGAATTCCCGCCTCGTGGCGCGTGCGGCCTAGCCGTGACCGCACGGCGGCACCAAACATAGCGGATGCACCGTTCGATCCTGATCTTCGGCCTGGGCTACACCGGCCGCGCCATCGTCCGCCAAGCCCAGGCCGCCGGGTTCGCCACCACCATCACCACGCGCGGCCAGCCGGAGGCGATCCCTGGCGTCGCAGTGGTCGCGTTCGACCACGCCGGGCCGGCCATCGCCGCCGCCACGCACATCGTCTCGACCGCACCGCCCGGCGAGGCTGGCGACCCGGTGCTGGCGCGCTACGGCGCGGCATTGCGGGCGGCGCCGCTGCTGGCCTGGGCCGGCTATCTCTCCACCACCGGCGTCTACGGCGACCGTGCCGGCGGCTGGGTCGACGAGGACACGCCGCCCAACCCCGGCCAGGCGCGCAGCCGGCACCGGCGCGACGCCGAGCTGGAATGGGCCGCGCTGGCGGGTCGTGTCGCGGTCGACCTGTTCCGCGTCGCCGGCATCTACGGCCCCGGCCGCTCGCCGTTCGCGGAGCTGCACGAGGGAAGGGCGCGGCGGGTGAGCAAGCCCGGCCAGGCGTTCGGGCGCATCCACCGCGACGACATCACGGGCGCGGTGCTGGCCGCGGCGGCGCAGCAGCGCCCGCCCGGCGTGCGGGTGCTCAACCTCGCCGATGACGAGCCGGCCGAGTCCGCCGCGGTCACCGCCTTCGCCGCCGAGCTGCTGGGTGTCGCGATGCCGCCGGCCGTGCCGTTCGAGCAGGCGGCGGCGGGCATGGGCGAGATGGGGCGCAGCTTCTGGCGCGAGAACCGCAAGGTCGCCAGCGCCAAGACCCAGGCGGCGCTGGGGCGGAAATGGCAGTATCCGACCTACCGCGAGGGGCTACGCGCCACGCTCATTGAGGAGCGGGGCGAGCAGTCCGAACAGTAGCGCCAGGTCAGCCGGCCGCGACAGCCGGTGGTCGCCGTCCTTGACCAGCAGCACCTGCACGTCGGCGCCGGTCAGGCGGGCGGCGAGGCGGGGTGCCGTCTCCCAAGGCACCTCGGTGTCGCGCTGGCCGTGCAGCAGGCGCACCGGGAAGTCGAGTGCCACCGGGGCGGACAGCAGCAGGTGTCGCCGCCCGTCCTCGATGAACGCCCGTGTCAGGGTGAGTGGCGGCCCGTAGGCGCTGGGCACTTGGATGCGGCCGCGCGTCATCAGCGCGTGCTGCTCGGAGGGCGCCAGCGCCTGCCAGATCAGCGCCTCGGTGAAGTCGGGCGCCGCGGCGACGCCGACCAGCGCCGCTACCCGGTCGCGCCGGGTGAGTGCCACCAGCAGCGCCAGCCAACCGCCCATGGACGAGCCGACCAGCACCAGCTCGCCGGCGCTGGCGGCGTCGATCACCGCCAGCGCGTCGTCACGCCAACGGCCGATGCTGCCGTCAGCGAACGCGCCGCCGCTCTCGCCGTGCCCCGAGTAGTCGAACCGCAGGAAGCTCTGGCCGTGTGCGGCGCACCAAGCGGCCAGCGCCTCGGCCTTGGCGCCGGCCATGTCGCTGGCGAAGCCGGGCAGGAACACCACGGTCGGCCCGCGCCCCGGCACGCGCCGCCACGCCAACGCGATCCCGTCGCCCCGGTCAAGCCGCCCCGCCTGTTCGGTCATGGGAACCTTCCTGTCGCGCCGCCACATGATATCAAGCGCCGATGTCCGACAATGGAGAGCGGTGGACGGTTTTGCAGGTGCTGCCGTCCCTGGAGTCGGGCGGCGTGGAGCGCGGCACGGTGGAGGTCGCCGCCGCCATCGTGGCCGCCGGCGGCCGGGCGCTGGTGGCGAGCGAGGGCGGGCGGCTGGTCGCCGCGGTCGC
>CAXUHK010000130.1:0-11724 GCA_964250775.1 uncultured Acetobacteraceae bacterium
GCTGGCCCTCGCGCGCCAGCCGGTCGGCCTCGGGATGCACGCGGACTTCGTGGAGCACCATGCTGGGAATTCTATTCTCGCTTTAGGGGCCCTGCAAACCGCTCGCCGCGACGCAACATCGTTTCGGCCCCTTGCGTCCGAGTCCGAGCGGTGGTCAGAGAGCGCCGAACAAACCCGGATCACGTGCCATGAGCGACACCTCCGCCCCCGCCGCAACCGAAACCGCCCGCCGCTTCGGCCCAGCTCGCCAGAAAGTCCGCCCGTTCGCGCGTTACGAAGGCACCTCGGCTTGGCGCAAGGACCGCCGGCGCGCGCGCGCGTACGCCCGCTTCCAGGCGGCGGCGAACCTGGCAAGGCAGACCCCCGGGCGGTCGAACCCCTGACCGACGCGCCCGACCTCCGAGCGCCGCGCCCGGCGAGTCGGGCCGAGCGCCGGCGGTAAGCACTTGCGCCGGCGTTGCAAATGTCGTGACCTCCCTGATCCGCGCAAGACGGATCGTGCAAGACGGAGGAACGATGTCCGACACCACCCTGGCGCCTAGCCGTGTCGTCGCTGCCGACGCCGACCGTGACGTCGAGCGCTTACTCTCCCGTCTGGAGGAAGCGCTCGGCCGCCGCGACACCCGGGCCGCCGCCGCGTTGTTCACGCCCGACTGCCATTGGCGCGATCTCATCGCGTTCACCTGGAACATCACGACCGCCGAAGGCCGCGACGGGATCGCCTCGATGCTCGATGCCACCCTTGCCACGGCCAGGCCGACCGGCTGGCGGCCGGAGGACCGGGCGGGTGAGGCGGACGGCATCGTCACCGGATGGTTCGCCTTCGAGACCGCGACCGGCCGCGGCCACGGCCTGCTGCGCCTGCGCGACGGCCTGTGCTGGACCATCCTCACCACGCTGACCGAGCTGAAGGGGCACGAGGAGAAGCGCGGCCGCACCCGCGAACCCGGCGCCGCGCACGGCATCCAGGCCGGCCGCCGCAGTTGGCTCGAAGGGCGCCAGCACGAGGCCGACACGCTCGGCATCACCGAGCAGCCTTACGTTCTTATCATCGGCGGCGGCCAGGGCGGCCTGGGCCTGGGCGCCCGCCTGCGCCGCCTCGGCGTCCCCACCATCATCGCCGACGCCCACGCCCGACCGGGCGACCAGTGGCGCAGCCGCTACAAATCGCTCTGCCTGCACGATCCGGTCTGGTACGACCACATGCCGTACTTGCCGTTCCCCGAGCATTGGCCGGTCTATTCGCCCAAGGACAAGATCGGCGACTGGCTGGAAATGTACGCCCGCGTCATGGAGCTCAACTGCTGGAACTCAACCCGCTGCACCGCCGCCCGCTACGACGGCGCGGCCGGAGAGTGGATCGTCGAGCTCGACCGTGACGGCAGCCCGGTCATCCTCCACCCCAAGCACCTGGTCCTCGCCACCGGCCTGTCCGGCGTGCCGAACCTGCCCGACATCGCCGGCGCCGAGACGTTCCGAGGCACGCAGCACCACTCCAGCAAGCATCCCGGCGGCGAGGGCTACGCCGGCAAGAAATGCGTGGTGATCGGCTCCAACAACTCCGCGCACGACATCTGTGCCGACCTCTGGGAGCACGGCGCCGACGTCACCATGATCCAGCGCTCCTCGACCCTGATCGCCCGCGCCGAGACCCTGTTCGAGCTGACCACCGCGCCGCTGTACTCCGAACAGGCGCTGGAAGCCGGCATCGACACCGAGAAGGCCGACCTGCTCGCCGCCTCCGTCCCTTACCGCCTGATGGGCGAGTTCCAGCGGCCCGCCTACCAGCAGATGCGCGAACGCGATGCGGCGTTCTACGAGCGGCTGCGCGCCGCCGGCTTCCTGCTCGACTTCGGCGAGGACGACACCGGCCTGTTCATGAAATACGTCCGCCGTGGCTCCGGCTACTACATCGACGTCGGCGCCTCCGACCTCATCGCCGACGGCGAGATCAAGCTGCGCAGCGGCGTCGACGTCACCGAGATCCGGCCCCATGGCGTGCTGCTCGGCGACGGGAGCGAACTTCCCGCCGACCTCATCGTCTACGCCACCGGCTACGGCCCGATGAACGGCTGGGCCGCCCAGCTCATCAGCCAGGAGGTCGCCGACCGGGTTGGCAAGTGCTGGGGCTACGGCTCGGGCACCAGCAAGGACCCCGGCCCGTTCGAGGGCGAGCTGCGCAACATGTGGAAGCCCACGCACCAGGAAGCGCTCTGGTTTCACGGCGGCAACCTGCACCAGTCGCGCCACTACTCGCTGTTCCTGGCGCTCCAGCTCAAGGCACGCATGGAAGGCATCCCCACGCCGGTCTACGGCATGGAGCCGGTGCATCACCTGAGCTGAGCGGGAAATCCCATGAGCACCTCCTCGACGATAGCGCCGGACGCGCGGCGCCGCCCGAGTTTCGGCAGCCGTGTGCTGCGCTCGCGCGAAACCGGCATCGTCGCGGCGCTCATCATCATGATGGCGGCGCTGGCGGTGTTCGCGCCTGACTTCCGCGGCGTCGACAACCTGCTCAACGATTCCCGCAACCTCAGCTTCGTCGGCATCGTGGTGCTCGGCCAGGCCATGGTGATGATCACCGGCGGCATCGACCTGTCGGTCGGCAGCGTTTGGGGCCTCTCGGCGGTGTCGTCGGCGGCCTTCATGGCGCAGGGCTGGCCGGTGCCGCTCGCCTGCGCGGCCTCGCTCGCCATCGCGGCGCTGGTGGGCCTGTTCAACGGGCTATGCGTCACCAAGCTGCGGATGCCGCCGTTCGTGCCAACGCTCGCCACCATGAGCATCGCCCGCGCCTTCGCGCTCATCATCACCCGCGGCAAGGCGATCGATAACTTCCGGCCGGACGGGGACTGGTTCTTCGCGCTCGGCGGCGGCGATTCGCTCGGCCTGCCCAACCCGTTCATCATCTTCGTCGTGCTGTCGGTCGTCGTCGGCATCGTGCTCACCCGCAGCGTCTACGGGCGCCAGCTCTACGCGGTGGGCGGCAACGAGCGCGCCGCGCGCCTCACCGGCCTCGACGTCGACCGGCTGAAGATCAGCGTCTACGTCATCTCCTCCCTGCTCGCGGGGCTCGCCGGCATCGTCGAGGTCAGCTACCTATCGTCGGGCATCTCGAACGAGGGCCTCGGCAAGGAGCTCAGCGTCATCGCCGCGGCCGTCATCGGCGGCACCAACCTCAACGGCGGCGAAGGCACGGTGATCGGCATCTTCGTCGGCGCCGTGATCCTAGAAGTGCTGCGCAACGGCCTCGTGCTGCTCGGCACCGACGCCTATTGGCAAGGAGTGTTCGTCGGCTCCGTCATCGTCTTCGCCGTGTTCATCGACCAGCTCCGGAAGGGCGTCTGGCGACAGCGCTGAGCGAGCGAACCAATCAATAGACCAAAAGGGAGGAACCAATGACCCGTATGCTTCTCGCCACCGTGGCGGCGACCACGCTCCTGCTCGGGCAGGGAGGCCAGGCCCGGGCCGCCGACAAGGTGTTCGCCCTGGTGCCGAAGGCGCTCGGCGTGCCGTTCTACGCGGACGCCGAAAAGGGCTGCAAGGCGGAGGCGGCGAAGATCGGCGCCGAGTGCCTGTTCACCGGCCCGGCGCAGCTCGACGATGCCGAGCAGTCCCGCATCGTGCGCGACCTCATCACCAAGAAGGTGGCCGGCATCGCGATCGCGCCGAACAACGCCGAGTCGATCTCCGCCGTCATCAGTGCCGCGCTGGCCAAGAACATCCCGGTCGTGACCTTCGACTCGGACGCGCCCAAATCCAAGCGCGTCGCCTTCATCGGCACCAACAACGAGGCGGGCGGCGCGTCGGCGGGCGAGGCGTTCGCCAAGGCATTGCCCAACGGCGGCAACTACGCGGTGCTGACCGGCGGGCTCTCGGCGCAGAACCTCAACGACCGCATCAAGGGCTTCAAATCCAAGCTCAACGACAAGTTCAAGGAAGTGTCGGGCTCGCCGTATTCCTGCAACGACGATTCAAGCACCGGGGTCCAGCTCATCCAGGACATGCTGGCCAAGCACCGCGACCTCGACGGCATCTACTTCTCCGGCGGCTGGCCGATGTTCGCCCCCGCGGCGTACACGCGGGCGTTGAAGAGCAAGGCCGCCGACCTCAAGAGCGGAAAGTTCGTCATCGTGTCGTTCGACACCCTGCCCACGCAGATCAAGCTCCTGAAGGACGGCTATGCCACGACGCTGGTGGGCCAGCGGCCGCTCGCCATGGGCACGGGCTCGATCGACCAGCTCGACACGCTGAGCAAGGGCGGCAAGGTGCCGCCAGTGACCGACACCGGGGTCGACGTCGTGGACGCCTCGAACGTCGCCGCGTTCGGGCATTAGCCGGAGGCGACGCATGGCCGCGCTACTGAGCCTCGAGAACATCACCAAGACCTATCCGGGCGTCAGGGCGCTGCAGGACGTGTCGTTCACGGTCGAGGCCGGCTCGGTCCATGCCGTCATGGGCGAGAACGGCGCGGGCAAGTCGACGCTGATGCAGGTCATCGCCGGCGCGCACCCGCCGACCTCTGGGCGTATCGTGTTCGATGGCCGCGAGCTGCACCTCACCGGCACCAGGGACGCGGCGCACCAGGGCATCTCCATCGTGTTCCAGGAGCTGATGCTGGCGCCCAACATGTCGGTCGCCGAGAACATCTTCCTGGGCGTCGAGCCGCGCGTCGCCGGCATGCTGGTCGACCGTGCCGCCCTGCTGTCCCGCGCGCGCGGGGCCATGGGCCGGCTCGGCATCACGCTCGATCCCGACACCAGGCTTGGCGACCTCACCATCGCGCAGCAGCAACTGATCGAGATCTGCAAGTCTCTGGTGCACGACCCGCGGCTGCTCATCCTCGACGAGCCGACCTCAAGCCTGTCCGAGGCCGACAGCCTGACGCTGTTCAAGGTGGTGCACGACCTGCGCGCGCACGGCGTCACCATCCTCTACATCTCGCACCGGATGCGCGAGGTGTTCGAGAATTGCGATTACGTGACCGTGCTGCGCGACGGCCAGCACGTCCGCACCACCAAACTTTCCGACACCTCTCCCGAGGAGGTGGTGCGCCTGATGGTCGGCCGCGACCTCGCCGAGGTGCAGCGGGTCAAGCCCCCCGTCGAGGTGCCGCCGGTCGTGCTGGCGATCGAGAACTTCGGCGACGGCAAGCGCTACAACAACGTGTCGTTCGCGCTGCGGCGTGGCGAGATCGTGGGGCTCGCTGGCCTCGTCGGTGCCGGCCGCTCCGAGGTGGCGCTCGGCATCTTCGGCTCGCCGCCTCCGGCCACCGGCACCGTCAAGCTGGAAGGCAAGCCCGTCAGCATCGCCAGGCCGCGCGACGCCATGCAGCTCGGCATCGGGCTGGTGCCGGAGGACCGCAAGGGTCAGGGCCTCGTGCTCGGCATGGGCGTCGGCAGCAACCTGTCCCTGGCGGCGCTCGGCCTCGGCCAGATTTCGCAGAACGGCTTCATCAAGGGTGGCGACGAGGATCGCATGATCGACGGCTTCGTCGGGCGGTTCCGCATCAAAACTCCCACCGTCGAGCAACTCGTGGGCCTGCTCAGCGGCGGCAACCAGCAGAAGGTGGTGCTGGCGAAATGGCTCGCGTCCAGGCCGCGCGTGTTGATCGTCGACGAGCCGACCCGCGGCGTCGACGTCGGCACCAAGGCGGAGATCTACGCCATGATGCGCGAACTCGCCAAGACCGGCCTCGCCATCCTGGTGATCTCCAGCGACCTGCCCGAGGTGCTGACGATCTCGGACCGCATCCTGGTGATGCGCGCGGGCATCCTGGCTGGCGAGATCAGCTTCGACGATGCCTCGGAGGAGCGCATCATGGCGCTGGCGGCGCTCGAGCAAGCGGACCCGGCGCACCCGGAGAAGAAGCCGCAGGGTTATGCCGAGGCGGAAGCCTGATCCCTCGGTCTAGCCCTGCTCGCCCCAGCCGGTCACGTCGTGGCCGCCGAACACCATGCGGCGGATCATCGGCATGGCCAATCCCGAGGTGAAGCCCAGGGCTGGCGCGCTTGCCTCGTTGAGCCGGCCCATCTGGTCGTCGCTCAGCCGGATGTCGCTCGCGGCGATGTTGCTTTCGAGCTGCGACAGCTTGCTGGCGCCAATGATGGTCGAGGTGACGCCGGGGCGGGCCATCGCCCAGGCAAGTGCGACCTGCGCGGCAGGTCGGTCGAGTTCCGCCGCCACCGCTTTCAAGACGTCGAGGATGTCCCAGTTCCTATCGATGAACTTGCTGTTGCCGAACGGGTTGGCGCCGCTCAGGCGGCCGGTGTCGCCGGTGTCCGAGCGGTCGTACTTGCCGCTCAGGAAGCCGCCGGCCAACGGGCTCCATGGCATGACGCCCATCCCCGCCTCGCGTGCCGCGGGAAAATGCTCGCCCTCGACGTCGCGCGCCACCAGCGAGTACTCGACCTGCATGGCGACCGGGCCGGGGATGCGGCGTTCCGCGGCGATGGTCGCCGCCTTCATCGCCAGCCAGGCGGGCATGTCCGACAACGCGTAGTACCGGATCTTGCCGGCCCGCACGAGGTTGCCCAGCGTCTGCACGACCTCCTCGACCGGCGTCACCCCGTCCCAAATGTGCATCCAGTAGAGGTCGATGTAGTCGGTCCCGAGGCGCTTCAGCGACGCATGGAGCGCCCGGTGGATGTTCTTGGCGCCGGCGCCGCCCGCGTTGGGGTTGCCGCCGCCCGCCTGGTTCGCGGTGAGCGGACTGCTGGACCCGTTGAACGCGAACTTGGTCGCCAGGACGATCTCGTCGCGCGCAGCGGTGTCCTTGATGAACCGACCGACCAACTCCTCGCTGGCGCCGCCCGAATAGATGTCGGCGGTGTCGATGAAGTTGCCGCCTACGGCCCGGTAGGCATCGAAGATCGCCCGCGACGTTGCCTCGTCGGCGCCCCACGCGCCCGGTCCGAACGTCATGGTCCCGAGCGCCAGCGGACTCACCACCAGACCCGAGCGACCGACCGTGCGGAACTTCGTGAGTGACATCGCTTCCTGACTTTCGTAGCTTTCGATACGGAACTTATGCTATGGCCGTGGGCATGGGTCAACCTGTTTCCAAATGATCGCTATGGAACCGTCCGAGTCGCCGCCTCGCCGCAAGACCGGCCGGCCATTGTCGTTCGATCGCGGCGTGGCACTCGAACGAGCGATGCTCACGTTCTGGCGCCATGGCTACGAGACCACGTCGATCGTCGATCTCACGACCGCCATGGGGGTGAGCGCGCCCAGCCTGTACACGGCGTTTGGGGACAAGCGGCAACTGTTCCTCGAGGCGATGGCCCTCTACGTCGGCGACGTCGGGGCGATAGCGCGCCGGATCGATGCCGCGTCGACGGCCTACGACGCCGCCCGTGACATGCTGACCGCCGCCGCGATCGCCTATACCGGCGAGGAGACCCCGAGGGGGTGCCTGCTGGCCAGCGCCACGGCAAGCGGATCGTCCGCGTCCTCGGACGTCCAGCACAACGTCGCCGAAGTGCGGCGCAGCATCGAGGCGCAGCTTCGGGCACGGATCGAACGCGACATCGCCGATGGATCGCTGCCGGCCGAGACATGCGCCGCGGCCCTTTCGAGACTGGTCATGGTGGTCACGCAAGGCATGTCGGTGCTGGCGCGCGACGGCGCCACGCGCGAGTCGCTGCTGGCCGTGATCGACGCGGCTCTGCGCGGATGGCCGCGTCGGCGCTCCTCCCGGCCGGACGCGGCGCGTTAGGTCACGCCGGGACGAGCAGCGAGTCCGAGAGCGCCCCGTCGCGCACCAGCGCGTCGAGCCGTTGCAGCCGGATCAGCCGCGAGCGCCGGAAATCGCGGTCGGCGAACCCGATCGCCGCCAGTCCGTCGCGCAGGCCGGCGATCGAGCGCGCGAGGCCGGAACGCGGCTGGTGCTTCGGCGCCAGGCGGCGATACAGCGAGAAATCGACCTGGTACGAGCGCGCGTCGGCGACCGCCGCCGGGTTGGTGGCGACGCGCACGCCGGGGATCGCCTCCGCCACCGCCTCGGCTAGTGCCGCGATCCGGTGCTGGCACTCCTGCCAACCCACGTTGACAACCAGGAAATCCGGCAGCCCGTCGGCGGTGATCGCCCACTCGACCGCGAGCGCCATGTCGGAGACGTCGATCAGCGGCCGCCAGGCGCTGCCGTCGCCCAGCATCCCGACCTCGCCCCAGGCCAGGGCGCCGGCCACGAAATCGTTCAGCACCAGGTCGAGCCGCAGCCGCGGCGACATGCCGCAGGCGGTGGCGAAGCGCAGGCAGGTCACGCGCATGTCGTCGCGCGGCATCCGCGCCAGCGCGCGCTCGGCCGCGACCTTGCTGCGCGCGTAGGCGGTGAGCGGCTGCGCCGCGTCGCCCTCGTGCCGCGCGCCGTCTTCGGCCGCGCCATACAGGCGGCCGCGCGACGCCAACCCGACCGCCCCCCCGCCGGCGGCGCGCGCCGCCGCGGCCAGCTCGGCGGTGGCGCGGTGGTTGACGGCGTCGGTGACGTCGGCGAAGCGCTCGCCCATCGGGTCGTTGGACACCGCCGCGAGGTGAACCACGGCATCGACGCCGCGCAGCAGCGAGTTGGGGAACGCCCGCACGTCGCCGAAATACTGGATGTCGGGCAACGCCTCCATCTGGCAGCGCGGCGCCGTCAGGCAGTCGGAGAAGAAGCCGGCGTCGAAGCCGATCAGCGTGGCGCGGGGCAGCGCCGCGCGTAGCCGCGCCGTCACCGCCGGCCCGACATAACCGAGGTTGCCGGTGATCAGCACGCGCCCGACCCGGCTGCCCCGCCCGCTCACCATTTGGGCGTTCGCCATCCGCGCGCTCACCATGTCTTCCAAGGCGCCCTCCGGCTGGCCCACAGCTCTTCGAGCTGGCGCTTGTCGCGCAGCGTGTCCATCGGCTGCCAGAAGCCGTGGTGGAAATGCACCGTCATCTCCCCGTCGGCGGCCAGCCGCTCCAGCGGCTCGCCTTCCCAGACCGTGTGGTCGCCGGCGATGTACTCGCCCACGCGCGGCGAGAGCACGAAATAGCCGCCATTGATCCAGCCGCCGTCGCCGCGCGGCTTCTCCTCGAACGCCACCGCGCGCGGCCCGTCGTGGCGCAGCGCCCCGAAGCGGCCGGGAGGCTGCACCGCGGTCACGGTCGCGAGCCGCCCCTCGGCGCGGTGCAGCGCCACGCTGGCGGTGACGTCGACATCGCCCACGCCGTCGCCATAGGTCAGGCAGAAGTCCGCATCGTCGCCGACATAGCCCAGCGCCCGCTTGATGCGGCCGCCGATCTGCGTGCGCTCGCCGGTGTCGACCAGGGTGACGCTCCACGGCTCGGCGTGATGGCAATGCACTTTCATGCTGTTGTCGCGCATGTCGAAGGTGACGTCGGACATGTGCAGGAAGTAGTTGGCGAAGTATTCCTTGATGACGTAACCCTTGTAGCCGAGGCAGACGACGAAATCGTCGATGCCATGCGCGCTGTAGGTCTTCATGATGTGCCACAGCACCGGCTTGCCGCCGATCTCGACCATCGGCTTGGGCCGCAGGTCGGTCTCCTCCGACAGCCGGGTGCCGAACCCGCCTGCAAGTATCACTGCCTTCATTGGCAACTGGCCCTGGTTTCGCCGTGCGGCCAGTCTTACGGCGGATCGGTGAAGGACTGGTTTACGCCCGCCCGCCCTGCAATCCTGCCACCACCTCGCGCAGCCCGTCGTCGAGCGGGACTTGCGGCCGCCAGCCCGGCAGCGGCGCGAAACCGGTCCACGGCAGCATCACCTCGCGCGGGCGATACGCGAGGCCGCCCCAGTGGATCGCCGAAGGCCGGCGGGCCAGAACCGAGAGGCGCGACGCCAACGTACGCAAGTCGAGCCGCGTGCCGGATACGCCGTGGACGGCGTGGCCGCGACCGCCGGCCAACAGCCGCCCGAGGGCTACGGAGAACGCCGCCGCCACGTCGTCGGCGTGCACCAGGTCGATCACCTGCATCCCCGGCGACATCTCCAGCTTCGTGCCCCCCAGCACGGCGCGGGCGAGCAGCTCGACCACCTTGCCGCGGGTATCGCCGGGGCCGTAGGTGTCGAACAGCCGCAGCGTGCTCGCCGCCATGCCGGTGACGCAGAACGATTCCAGCAGGTCCTCGAACGCCTGCTTGGTCGCGGCGTAGAAGTTGTACGGCGCGTAGCCGTCGGGCCGGCGGGTGGGGGCGCTGGTCTGCCCGCCGGTGCCGGTGTTGACGAAGGCGCGCGCGCCGGCATCGCGCAGTGCCCCCAGCAGCAGCGTCGGCAACGTCACGTTGGCCTCAAGGAAACGCCGCAGCTCCTCGGCGCTGTCGCCGTCGGTGGTCTTGGCCGCGAGATGGACCGCCGCCACCGGCCGGCTGGCGGCGACGGTGGCGCGGATCTCGCGCCAGTCCGGCGACAGCCGCGCCACCGCGACCCGGTTCGCGATCCCGATGCGTTCGAGCTCTGTCAGGGAGGATGCGGCCCGCGCCAGCAACGTCACCGCGAAGCCGTCGGCCAGCAGCCGGCGCGCCACCCTGGCGCCGAGGTAGCCGGTGCCGCCGGTCAGCAGCACGGTGTCCATGATGGCCGACCGGCTCCCGTCAGGAGGCGATGCCGCCGACCGGCAGGGCGCGCGCCGGCATCGGCGGCAGCACGGTGGCGGCGGTCGTCGTCCAGCTTATGCGGCCGGCGGTGTGGCAGACCGGGCAGGCCGGCTGCCAATGCGCCTGCGCCGAACCGCACGACTCGCAGCGCCATTGCGGGTCGGCGGGCGCCGTCGCCGCCCGGCGCAGGGCGTCGCGCTGCGCCAGCCGGCCGGCCTCGCTGTCGCCGCGCTCCTCGGCTTCCAGGTCGGCCAGCAGCAGCCACAGCCGGCGCTGGTCGAGGCCCCCCGCGAGCGCCCTATCGGCGTGCCGCCGCGCCTCGGCGGTCAGGCCGGCCTGCAGGTTGAGCGAGGCCAGCAGGAGGTGGCTCTCCGGATCGTCCGGTCGGCCCGATACCAGCCGGCCGCCGGCCTTGACCCGGTCCATCGGCTCGCCCGCCCGCTCCAGCGCCAGGGTCGCGAGGTCGGGCTGCGGCCGCTGCGCCCAGGCGTCGCGCAGCACGTCCTGCGCCCGACCCTCCTTGCCCGTCACGCGCAGCCGGGCCGCGTAGGCCAGCGCCGCCGGGGTGAAGCCGGGGTATTCCTTCCAGGCCTGCTTGGCGCGGCGCAGGCCCGCCTCCGCGTTGCCCTCGGCCTCGGCGGCGGCCACCGCGAAGGCGGCGCGCGGCGCGTCGGGCGGGGCCAACTGCAACGCCAGCCGCCAATCGCCGGTGCGCGCCGCGAGCTGCCCGCGCTCCTCGCGCAGCCAGATGCCGCCGGGATGCACCCGTTCGGCGCGCCCGGCCAGCGCCGCCGCCTCGGACCAGTCCTCGCGCGCCATCGCCTGCCGGAACAGCCCGCGTAAGCCCAGCAGCGCCGCCTCGCCGCCGGCCAGCTTCTGGTAGAGCCGCGCGGCGCGCGCGTCGTCGCCCGAGAGCCGAGCCGCCTCGGCCGCGAGCAGCAGGGTCTGCGGGGTGTCGCCAAGCTGCTTGCGCGCCAGCGCCGCCTGCCGCCGGCTGTCCTGCGGCTCGCCGGCGGCCAGCGCCAGCAGCGTGCGCGTCACCGCCGCGTCGCCGCCGGCGCGCCGCCGCCGCGTCTGCCAGCCACCGACGCGACGCGGCGTGCGGAACAGCCACCAGGTCAGCCAGATCAAGCCCATCAGCAG
>CAXUHK010000131.1:0-11683 GCA_964250775.1 uncultured Acetobacteraceae bacterium
GGGGGGCGGGGGGGGCGGGGGGGGGGGGGGCCGGCCCCGCGCGCCGGCCACGGCGCGCGACCTCCCGCGCCGCCGCGGCCACCATGCTGCAGGCCGGCCACGGCCATGCCGTCGCGATGGTGCGCGGGCCGAGCCTGCTGCTGTCCTGCGAATTGGCCCACCTGTTGGCCGCCGGCGCCTGGCTCGGTGGATTGCTGCCGTTGCTGCTGCTGGTCGCGTCTGCCTCCCCGGCATCGGCGCTGCTGGCCTCGCGCCGGTTCTCGCGGCTCGGCACGGCCTGCGTGCTGGCGCTGGCGGCGACCGCCTGCTGGCAGTCCTGGGTGCTGATTGGCGGCCTGCCGGGGCTGGTCGGCACCGGCTACGGGATCGTGGCGCTGCTCAAGATGCTGCTGTTCGTGGCGCTGCTCGGCTTCGCGGCGGCCAATCATTTCCGCCATACGCCGGCGCTGGTCGGCACCGCCACCGCGAAGCGCCGGTTGTGCCGCAGCATCGCCGCCGAGGCCGGCGTCGGATTGCTGGTGGTGCTGGCGGCGGGGGTGCTGACCAGCCTGCCGCCTGCCATGCACATGCAGCCGGTGTGGCCGTTCGCCTGGCGGCCGAGCCTGGACGCGGTGCGCGAGGATGCCGGCTTCCGGCGGGAGGTGATCGAGGCGGGACTTGCCATGATCGCGGCCTGCGGCCTGCTCGTGCTGGCCGCCTTCACCCGGCGCTTCCGCTGGTCGGCGATGGCGGTGGCGGCGGTGGTCGCCTGGTTCGCCGTGCCGCATTTCGACCTGCTGCTGGCTGAGGCGCACCCGACCAGCTTCTACCATTCGCCGACCGGCTTCGCCGCCGACGCCATCGTCGCGGGCGCCGCGCTGTACCCGCGGCATTGCGCCGCCTGCCACGGCGCCGGGGGGCGGGGCGACGGCAGGATGGCGGCGGCGCTCCCGGTGCCGCCGGCCGACCTCACGGCGGCGCATCTGTGGATGCACAGCGACGGCGAGCTGTTCTGGTGGCTGGCGCACGGCATCGAGGCGCCCGAGGGCGGGCTGGCGATGCCGGGCTTCGCCGCCGTGCTGTCCGACGAGCAGCGCTGGGAGCTGATCGACTACATCCGCGCGCGCAACGCCGGACTGGTCCTGCGCGACACCGGCGCGTGGTCGCCACCGCTGCGGGCGCCCGACCTGCAGGCGACCTGCGACGGCCACGCCCTCGCGCTGCCTGACCTGCGCGGCCGGTTCGTGCGCCTGGTGATCGGCCCGGCCGAGGCCAGCCGGGATGACGTCCTCACCATCGCCACGGCGCCGGCGAGAGGCGCCTGCGTCGCCGGCGACAGGCTGCTGCCGCTCGCGTACGGCATCGTCTCCGGCCTCGCGCCGCAAGAGCTGCCGGGCACGCAGTTCCTGATCGACGGCGACGGCTGGCTGCGCGCGGTGCGGCGTCCGGGCGGGGCGGACTGGAACGATCCGGTCGTGCTGGCCGCGACGTTGCGGCGACTACGCCAGCACCCTCTGTCCATCGCTTCCGGCGGCGGCATGAACATGCCGATGTAGGGGAACGACGCCGGCTCGCCGCCCGTTGCAGCCGCCGACGCAGATGGAGGCCAGCATGACCGCAGGCCAGGACTTCCCGCTGCCCTGCCCTGGGCGGATCCAGGCCCGGTCGTGATGCCAGGCCGCGTTCACGCGTTCCTGCGCGGCGACGGCAAGGATGGGCGCGGGCGCGCGCTGGCCGATGTGGTCGGCTTCGACGACACGAGCATCGAAGCGGTGCACGACTTCATCCAATGGTTGTTCCCGCTCGGCGAGGCCAGCCGGGCGGTTCCGGGCGCGCCGGTGCTGTCGGCCACGGAAGCGGCGGCGATCCGCGCCGATCTGCAAGCCCTGACCGGCTTCCGCGCCGGCCTCGCGCGCATGGGGCGGTTCTACGCCGAAACCGACGGCTGGCTCGCCGGCTTCGACCACAACCACCTGCGGATCACCCGGATCATCACGGCGACGCGCGACCTGCTGGGGCGCGTGGAAGCCGGCGCGTTCCACCAGGCGGTCAGCGCGCGCAACGCCGCCGCCGGCTCGCCAGTCAACCCGAACAGCCTGCGTTATTGGCGGCACGCGCTAGAGGCTTGATCGGCGGCAACGCGGCCCAGGTCGCCGCCGCCGCTCCTCGCCTGAGCGGAAGGCCTGAGTAGCCGACGCGCTACGCCAGTCGGCTGCGCTGCGCCTGCTTCTGCGCTTCTTGCGCCGCCTTGAGTTGCGCCAGCGTGTACTGCCGCGCGTGGGTCGCGAGGTCGAGGCCGTCCTCCCACAGGTTGCGCCAGATGCCGAGAATGCCCTCGAGCGGCTGGCCCACCACGCGCGAGGAGAACGACTCGAAGGTGATCGGTCCCTGGTAGCCGGACGTCACCAGCGCCCGGAACACGCCGGCGAGGTCGATCGAGCCGGACCCCATGTAGCCGCGATGCGAGTCGCCGGTGTGGAAGTAGCCGAGGTAATCGCCGGTCTCGACGATCGCGGCGGCGATGTCGGATTCCTCGATGTTCATGTGGTAGACGTCGAGATGGACCTTCACGTTGGGCAGCCCGATGCGCCGGCACATCTCGACCGCCTGCGAGGCGGTGTTGAGCACGTTGGACTCGTAGCGGTTCACCACCTCCAGCGCCAAGGTGATGTCGCTGGCGGCCGCGCGCTCGCCCACCCGGCGCAGCACCTCGACCGAGCCGGCAACCCCCTCCTTCGTGGTCGGCACGGCGTATTTGCCGAACGCCGAGTGCAGGATGCCGCCGACATGCGTGGCGCCGACGTCGCGCGCCATGGCGACCGCCTGGTCCAGCAGCGCCTCGCCGCGCCGCGTCTTGTCCGGGTCGGCGCTGGAGATGTCGCTGTCGAAGTCCAGGCCCAGCGAGCAGGTGGCGCCGATGCCGTTGCGCTCCAGCTCGGCGCGGGTGTGCGCGATGTCGATCGAGGCCGGGTCGAGCGCCACAAGCTCGATCAGGTCGTAGCCGACCTCGGCCGTGCGTGCCGTGGCACGGGCGCACTCGTCACGGCTCCAGCCCTTCTCCCACACCAGCGCGTGGACGCCCAACTTGTTCATGTCGACCTCTCAATGCGGTTTGCAGGACGCGGCTCGTCCAGTCCGAGCGCAGGATCATCACCGCCAGCAGGAACGCCCCCCACAGCGCCGTGGCGAGGTGCTGGTTGGCGCCGAGCTGGTTCAGCCCTGAGGCGATCACCTGCAGGATCACCAGGGCGATGGCCAGCGGCAGCACCCGGCCGAAGCCGCCGAACGGGTCGACCCGGCCCAGGAAGCAGGCCAGCACGGTGATGAGCAGGTACGCCTCGCCGTGACCCACCCGCACCGAATTGAAGCGCGCCAGCATGACGATGCCGGCCACGCCGCACATCAGGCCGGACAGCGCGTAGATGCCCGCCAGCATCCGGCGCGTCGCCACGCCCGAGTAGCGCGTGGCCTCGATGTTGGAACCGATCATGCGGGTCGCGAAGCCCAACCGGGTGCGCGCCATGACCACCTGCCACACCAGCACGGCGGCCACGAACACCAGCAACGGGGCCGGCACGCCGAGCACGCCGCCCTGCCCGATCGCCTGCACGCTGGCCGGCATCCCCGAGACGTCGCCGCCGCGGGTCAGGAACTCGCCCAGGCCGCGCACGAAGATCATCATCGACAGCGACACCAGGATCGGGTGCGCGCCGGTGTACGCGATGACCACGCCCATGACCCAGCCGACCACGGCGCCGGTTGCCAGCGCCGCCGCGATGCCGAGCGCCACCGCCAGCGGCCCGGCAGCCGCGCCGCCATGCGCCTGCAGCGTCCAGGCCATCGCCAGGCCGGCGAGGTTGGCGGTGAAGGTGACTGCCAGGTTGAAGCCGCCGGAGACGATCGGCATCAGCATCGCGAGGCTGAGCAATCCCAGCTCCGGCAACTGGAACGCCACCGAGGCGAAGGTGCCGGCGGAGAGGAAGTTCGGCGCCAACAGCGCGAAGAACACGCAGACCACGAGCAGGAAGCCGAGCAGGCCCAGCACGTCGCGGTCGCGGGTCAAGCGGGCCTCCCGACCGGTGTCCGCCACGAGCCGAGCAGCCGCGCCACGCCGTCGCTCGACAGCGTGATGGCGACCAGGATGATGGCGCCCACGATCATCTTGAACGCGTAGGGCGAGATGCCGAGCAGGTTCAAGCCGTTTTGCGTCACCGCCACCAGCGCCACGCCCAGCACCACCCCCAGCACGGTGCCGCGCCCGCCGCCGAGCCGGGCGCCGCCCAGCACCACGGCGGCCAGCACGTCCAGCTCGCGGCCGTACAGCGCGTTGGGCACCACCTCCTGCGCGTAGTGCGCCTGCATCAGCCCGGCGATCCCGGCCATCATCCCGAGCCAGCCGAACGCCAGGTAGTGCATCGCCCCGATGCCGATGCCGATGCGCCGCGCCGCCTCCGGGTTGTCGCCCATGGCGTAGAGCTGGCGGCCCAAACTGGTGCGCCGCAGCAACGCCCAGGTCGCCAGCGCGCACGCAAGCATGACCAGCACTGGCAGCGTCAGTTCGGCGGAACCGACGCTCAGCACTACGACGCGGGTCGTCCACCAATCCGGCAGGTCGTAGAGCGACACGCCCCCGGAGGCGAACATCAGGCCGCCGAAGAACAGGTTGAAGGTGGCGATGGTCACGACGATGGAGACGATGCGGAACTGGTGGATCAGCGCCGCATTGACGCAGCCGAGCGCCGCCCCGCACAGGCAGGCCACGGCAAGTCCCAGCGCCCAATCGCCGCCGCCGAGCCGCGCCAGCGCCAGCGCGGTCACGTACTGCACCACCGACGCCGCCACCGCGAACGAGATGTCGATGCCGCCGGCGACCAGCACCACCAGCAGGCCGGCGCCGAAGATGATGTTCACGGCGCTCACGTTCACCAGGTCGAACAGGTTCGGCAGCGTTAGGAAGGTGTTGGTGGCCAGCGCCAGGCCGACGGCCATGGCCAGCAATACCGCGATCAGCCAACGCTCGGTGGCGCCCATGCTCAGATTAGGCATAGACCGCCCGCTCGACCTGTTCGATCGGCACGGCACCGGGCACGTAGCTGCCGACGACGCGGCCCGCCCGCATGTGCAGGATGCGGTCGGCGTTCGCGTACACCTCGGCCACCTCGTCGGAGATCAGCAGGATCGCCATGCCGGCCTCAGCCAGCCGGCGGATGATGGCGAACAGGCCGGCGCGGGCGCCCACGTCGACTCCCACCGTGGGCGAGTCGAGGATCAACAGCCGCGGCTCGGTCGCCAGCCACTTGGCCAGCACGACGCGCTGCTGGTTGCCGCCCGACAGCGTGGAGACCGCGTCGCCGGGCTTGCCGATGCGGATCGCGAGGTCGCGCACCCAGCGCGCGACCAACGCGCCGGATTTCCTGCCCGAGACCAGGGCGGCACCGTCGAGCAGCCGGTCCAGCACCGCCATCACCGTGTTGTCGGCGATGGACTGCGGCTGTACCAGGCCGAGTTGCAGCCGATCCTCCGACACGTAGCCGATCCCGGCGGCGATGGCCTCGCGGTTGCTGCAGAAGTCGACCGGCTTGCCGTCGAGCGCCACGCGGCCGGATTGCGGGCGCGCCATGCCGAACAGGCTCAGCGCCAGCTCGGTGCGCCCGGAGCCGAGCCGCCCGGTGAGACCCACGATCTCGCCCTTGCGGACGGTGAGCGAGACGTGCTCGTAGCCAGGCGCCCGCGACAAATCCTCGACTGTCAGCACCGGGGCCGCCGCCGCCAGGTCGCGCGGGCGCGCGGTGGTGTCGAAGCTCTGCCCGGTCATCAGCTCGGTCAGCCGCGCCTGGGTCATGCCCTCGGTGGGGAACGTGCCCACATACCGGCCGTCGCGCAGCACGGTGACACGGCTGCACACCTCCAGCGCCTCGGCCAGCCGATGGCTCACGAACACCACCGCGATCCCCTCGGAGGACAGCCGCCGGACGATGGCGAACAGGGCGGCGCTCTCCGCCTGGCTCAACGAGGCGGTCGGCTCGTCCATGAACACCAGCCTCGCCTCGGCCACCAGCGCGCGGGCGATGGCGACGACCTGGCGCTGCGCGATCGGCAGCGTGCGCAACGGCGCCCGCAGGTCGAGATCAACGCCCAGCCGCCCCAGGATGCGGCGCGCCGTGGCCAGCATGGCGGCGTAACGCACCAGCTTCGGCCGCGCGCCGAGGTTGCCCTCGAAGGCGATGTTCTCCGCCACCGACATCTCGGGGAACAGCGCCAGGTCCTGCCAGATCACCTGGATGCCAAGCGCGCGCGCCGTCACCGGGCTGAGTCCCTCGATGGAGCGGCCGTCGAACTCCATCACGGCGCCCGGCTCGGGCCGGTGCACGCCGCTCACGACCTTGATCAGCGTGCTCTTGCCACAGCCGTTCTCGCCGGCCAGGCACAGCACCTCGCCGGGCATGACCTCGAACCGCACGTCGCGCAGCGCGTGCAGGCCGCCAAACACCTTGGAGATTTGGGCCAGGCGCAGCAGCGGGGGCAAGGCTGGCGGCTTACAGCCCCATCTTCGCCAACCCGTCCACCGTGCTGTTGTCCACCGTCACCAGCTCGTCGACGATCAGGTTGTGCCCCACCGGATGCACCAAACCCAGGCCCGGGATGTCGGCGCCGTCCGCGACCTTGTCGCCGTGAGCCACCATCTTGCCCAACGTCACGAACACCTCGCCGGCCAGCTCCGGGTTCCACATGAAGCCTCCGCTCAACACGTTGTCATGCACCAGCTTGCGGCCCTGGCCGGGCGAGAACGGCCCCATCACCAGGATCTTGCCGCCCATGTGCCGCTCCGCCACGGCGCGCGCGGCGCCGATCGGCCCCTGGCTGCCGAACGCGAGGAAGCCCTTGAGGCCGGGGTGCGCCCGCATCAGATCGAGCGCCGTGCTGCGCGACTGGTCGACGTTCTCGGCGACACCGTAGCGATCGCCCACCAGCGTCATGCCGGGCGCGTTGGCCTTGATGTAGGCGTTGGCGGCATCGGCCCAGGCGTTGTGCAGCGGCACCGTGAGCGAGCCCACGAACACCGCATACTCGCCCTGGCCGCCGAGCGCGTCGACCAGCCGCTTGCCGTACGCCTCGCCGAATCCCTTTACCGAGGCCAGCTCGAAATCATAGTCGGCGTTCTGCTGTTTGGGCGATTCGTGGGTAATCACCTTGATCCCGGCGGCACGGGCACGCGCCAGCACCGGCTCCAGCGCCTGCGCGTCGTTCGGCACCACGCCGATGACGTCGACCTTCTGCGCGATCAGGTCCTCGATGGCGCGCACCTGCAACGCTGGGTCGGCGCTGGTGGGTCCCACCATGAACGCCTTGACGCCCAGTTCGGCCGACTTCTTCTTGATGCCGGCGTCCATGGCGTTGAACCATGGAATGCCGCCGATCTTGACCACGACACCGATCACCGGCTGCTCTGGCGAGGCTTGCGCCGCTCCGGTGAACGCCACAGCCACGATGCCGGCGCACAGCGCGCGCCTCAGAATGTCGACCACGAGATTTCCCCCAAATGCCGGCTTGCCGCCGCTGTGCGGGACGCTAGGTCGATTGCGCGCGAGTGGTCAATGTCGGGTCGGTTGCGTGGCAGGTTGGCCCGTCCATATCGGGACCGTGACCCATTACGATGTGATCGTGCTCGGCGCCGGCGCCGCGGGCCTGATGTGCGCGCTGACCGCCGGGCGGCGCGGGCGGCGCGTGCTGCTGCTCGACCATGGCGCCGAGGCCGGCGCCAAGATCCTGATCTCGGGCGGCGGCCGGTGCAACTTCACCAATACCGGGACCGCGCCGGAGCGCTTCCTGTCGGACAACCCGCGTTTCTGCCATTCGGCGCTGAGCCGCTACACGCCGCAGGACTTCGTGGCGATGGTCGAGCGGCACGGCGTCGCCTACCACGAGAAGACGCTGGGCCAGTTGTTCTGCGACGGCTCGGCGCGATCCATCGTCGCCATGCTGCGCCACGAAGGCGCCGCCGCCGGCGTCGACCTGCGGCTCGGCCATCGCGTGACCGAACTCGGCCGCTCGGACGCTTTCCGCGTCGAGACCGACGGCGGCGGGTTCGACGCGGAAAGCCTGGTGCTCGCGACCGGCGGGCTGTCGATCCCGAAGCTGGGCGCCACCGGCTTCGCGCACGACGCGGCGCGGCGGTTCGGCCTGCGGCTGACCGACATCCGCCCGGCGCTGGTGCCGCTCACCTTCGGCCCCGAGCTGCTGGCGCTGATGCGCCCGTTGAGCGGTGTCGCTTTGGACAGCGAGGTGGCGCTGGGCCGCAACCGTTTCCGCGAGGCGACGCTGTTCACCCATCGCGGGCTGTCCGGGCCGGCGATCCTGCAGATCTCGTCGTGCTGGGACGGTGGGCCGATCACCTTGAACCTGCTGCCGGGCCGCGACGCGGCGGCGTTCCTGCTGGAGCGCAAGCGGGCGCGGCCGCGCGCCGAGCTGCGCAGCGTGCTGGCGGAGGCGCTGCCGCAACGCCTGGCGCAGGCGCTGGCGGCGGCGGTCGAGGGGGCGACCCGGCTTGCCGACCTGCCGGACCGGGCGTTGCGCGCGCTGGCGGCGCGGCTGTCGGCGTGGAGCATGACCCCGAGCGGATCGGAGGGGTACGCCAAGGCCGAGGTGACGCGCGGCGGCGTCGACACCCGCGACCTGTCCTCGCGCACCATGCAGGCCAACGCGGTGCCGGGCCTGTTCGTGATCGGCGAGGCGGTCGACGTCACCGGCTGGCTGGGCGGCTACAACTTCCAGTGGGCGTGGGCCAGCGGCTGGTGCGCGGGTCAGGCGGCGTAGCATCCGCCGATTTGGGCTAAGCCTTTCAGGTCGCCGCCTCCGGCGCGAAGGATGCCGCGATGCGGCGCCGCGCTTGGATGACCATGATCCAGGCGAGGAACGCCAGGCCTGTGACGCAAAGGATCGGCGTTCGGACTCCCATGCTTTGGGCGGACAGGCCAACCAACGCCACACCGACTGAACTTGCTCCCTGCTGCAGGAAGAACTGCGCGCTCATGAGCCGCCCCCGCATCACGTCGGGAACCGAAACCTGCAGCAGCGCCACGGTCGCGGTCCGGCAAACCTGGAAACAGAACGCCCGCGCGGCCATCGCCACCGCCGCGACGGGCAAGGTGTGCGCCGCCATCAAGCCCGTCGTGGCAGCCAGATAGCCTAGGAACGCCCAGGCGACCACCGAGCTTTTCGACCGGCCGGCGCCGCCGTGCGCCAGCCAGAGGGCGGCCACCGTCGCGCCGATCCCGGCGCTGGCGAGCATGGTGGACAGGCCGGCGACCCCGGCGCGCAATCCATCGTCGGCGAAAGCGGGCAACATCTGGCGTACCGCGGCTGCCAGGGCATCCCCGAACAGCATCAGGGCGAGCAGGCTGGCGATGCCGCGATGCTCCGCGATCGCGCGCCACCCCTCGACAAAGTCTCGCGCGACTCCCTGTTCCGACGCCTGGGGCGGACGGTAGGACGGCGGCGTGCGCAGCATCGCGGCCGAACAGAAGTAAACGCCGTATCCAAGCACGTTGCTGGCGAAGGCGACGCCAAGGCCGAAGTGCAGGATCACCCAGCCTGCCAGGGCCGGCCCGACGAAAAGGCCGAGTTGGCTGTAAGCGGCCGCGACCGCTATCGCCGAGGCAAGCCGGTCTGGTTGCACAAAGCGCGGCAACAGCCCGAACTGCGCCGGGACGCTGAAAGCGTGGGTCACGCCATGCAGCAACGCGAGGACCGCGACCCAGCCGATCGTCAACCTGCCCGAGAACGCGAGGCCGGCCAGCGCCGCCGATTGCAGCGTGGCCGAGGCGTAGCAAAGCAGGAGCACGCGAAAGCGGTCACAGCGGTCGGCGATCACGCCGCCAAGCGGCGCCAGCACGCTCATCGGCAGCGCGTCGAGCAAAGCGACGGCGGCCAGCCATCGTGTCGAATGGGTGAGGCTCCACGTCACCCAGGACACCGCGACCGCCTGGACGAAGAAGCCGAGCCACGACACGATCGAGCCGACCGAGTAGCGACGGAAGTTCGCGTCCGCGAAGGCATCGCCGATGCCGCCGAGCGGTTTCGACCATCGGCCTCCAGTCAGGGGGGCTTGGGGCGGCATACCCTGCGGTATAGGGCCACGGGCTTGCCGCTGCATTCGCATTTGCATCGAACGATGGCGTTTCGCAATCTCGCGGCAAGCGCCGACCGGCGCGCCACCCGCAGCGAAGGCACGCATGAAGAAGCTCATCAACGACCCGCGGCAGGTGGTCCCGGAGATGCTGGATGGCCTGCTGCGGCTGCACCCAGGCCTGTCGCTGCTCGACGGCGAGACCGTCGTGCTGCGCCAGGGCGACGCCCACGAGGTCGCCATCGTCTCCGGCGGCGGCGCCGGGCACGAGCCGGCGCACGCGGGCTATGTCGGGCCGGGGCTGCTGCGCGCCGCAGTGCTGGGCGACGTGTTCACCTCGCCCAGCACCGACGCGGTGCTGGCGGCGATCCGTGCCGTGGGCGGCCCGGCGGGCGTGCTGCTGGTGGTCAAGAACTACACCGGCGACCGGCTCAATTTCGGCCTCGCCGCCGAGCTGGCCCGCGCCGAGGGGATCGCCGTCGAGACGGTGGTGGTGGGCGATGACGTGGCGTTGCCCGACGGGCCGCACACCGCCGGGCGTCGCGGCTTGGCCGGCACCGTGCTGGTGCACAAGGTCGCCGGGGCCGCCGCCGCCGCCGGGCTCGACCTGCAGGCGGTCGCGGCCGAGGCGCGGGCGGCGGCGGCGGAACTCGGCACGGTGGGGGTCGGGCTATCGTCCTGCACCGTGCCGGCCGCGGGCTCGCCCGGCTTCACGCTCGGCGAGGACGAAATCGAACTCGGGCTGGGCATCCACGGCGAGCCTGGGGCGCGCCGGACGACGATGCGCCCGGCCGCCGAGCTGGCGCGCGGGATGCTGGACCGGATCGGGGCCGCCCTCAGCCTGAAATCAGGCGCGCACGTGGCGCTGCTGGTCAACAACCTGGGCGCCACGCCGCCCTCGGAACTGCTCATCGTCTGCCGCGAGGCGCTGCGCCACCTGGAGGCGAACGGCGTCGTGGTCGAGCGGTGCTGGTCCGGCACGTGGCTCACGGCGTTGGACATGGCGGGCTGCTCGCTGTCGCTGCTGCGGCTCACCCCGGAGCGCCTCGCGCGGCTCGACGCGGTGGCGAGCGCGCCGTCCTGGCCCGGCGTCGGGCTGCGTCCGCAGGCGCCGGCCGGCACGCCGAAACCGGGTCCGGCCAGCGAGCCCGCCCGCTTCGAGCACGACGGCGAGCGGGCGCTGCGGAACTGCGTCGTGGCCGTGGCGGGCGCGTTGCGCACCGCCGAGCCGCAACTGACGGCACTCGACCAGGCGGTGGGCGACGGCGACCTCGGCATCAGCCTGGCGCGCGGCGCCGACGCGATGCTGGCCGAGCTGCCCACCTACGATTTCAACCATCCGGACGCGGCGCTCACGACCATGGCCGGCACGCTGCGGCGCGCCCTCGGCGGCACCTCGGGGCCGCTCTACGCGGTGTTCCTGCTGCGCGCGGCGGGCCACCTGGCCGGGACGCCGGACCTCGCGGCCTGGGCGGCGGCGTTCGACGCCGGCTGGCGCGCCATCGCCGAGCTGGGCGACGCGCAGCCGGGCGACCGCACCATGCTCGATGCGCTCGACCCAGCAGCGACGGCGCTCGC
>CAXUHK010000132.1:0-827 GCA_964250775.1 uncultured Acetobacteraceae bacterium
CGCGTGGCGCCGCACGCCGCAAGGGCGGTAAGCATCACACCCATCAGGGTCAGCCTGGCGAACCGTGACCGCATCGACACTCTCCATGTTGCTTGCCGGTCACGCATAGCACACACCGGCGTCAATGCCGGTATTTTCGTTCCGAAGGCTCCGCCGCCCGGGTCAGGCAGGCCCGCCACACCCGCTCCGGCGTCGCCGGCATGTCGAGGTGGGCGATGCCAAGCGCATCGGCGATGGCGCCCATGATGGCCTGCGGCGCGCCGATCGCACCCGCCTGGCCGGCCCCCTTGGCGCCGAGCGGGTTGCGCGCCGTCGGATGCTCGTGGAAACGGATGTCGAACGGCGGCAGGTCGCCGGCCCGTGGCAGCGCGTAGTCCAGCAACGACGCGGTCAGCAACTGGCCGCTCGCGTCGTCGAAGCGCACCCCCTCCATCAGCGCCTGGCCGATCCCCTGCGCCAAGCCGCCCTGCACCTGGCCTTCCGTCAGCAACGGGTTGAGCAAGACGCCGTAATCGTCCACCGCGACGTAGCGGCGCAGCGCCACCGCCCCGGTCTGCGGGTCCACCTCCACCTCCGCCACCTGGGCGCCGTTCGGGAACACGAACTCCTGGTTGGGGTTGTGGGCTTCCGCGTCCAGCGTGCCGGCGGGCAAGGCGCGGACCAGCTCCGGCCACGCGATGCTGGCGCCCTCGGCGGTGTGGAACGTGCCGGCGCGGAACGTGACCTGGGCCGGCGGCGCCTGCAGCAGGCGCGCGGCTGCCTCCTGGGCCTTGGACAGCGCGGCGTCCAGCGCCATGGCGAGCGCGGTGCCGGCCATCGGCAGCGAG
>CAXUHK010000132.1:837-11628 GCA_964250775.1 uncultured Acetobacteraceae bacterium
GCCGTGCCCGCCGCCGAACCCCACGCGGTCGCTGTCCGCCTGCACCAGCCGGCACGCCGCGACCGGCACGCCGAGCCGCGCGGCCGCCAGTTGCGCGAAGCTCGTCTCCAGCCCTTGCCCGTTCGACTGGGTGCCCACCAGCAGCTCGACCGTGCCGTCCGACAGGAATCGCACCGCGCCATCCTCGCCGGGCTTGCCGCGCGAGGTCTCCAGGAAGCAGGCGATGCCCTGGCCCAGCAGCCGCCCTCGCTGTGCTGCCTCGGCGCGGCGGGCGGCGAACCCCGCCTGGTCGGCGGCGACCAGGGCCGCATCCAAGTTCTCGTGGAACCGTCCGGTGTCGAGCGTGATCCCGAGCGCGCTCGTATAGGGGAAATCCCGCACCAGGTTGAGCCGGCGCAGCGCCACGCGGTCGTGTCCCAACCGCAGGGCGGCGATGTCGGTCAGCCGCTCGACGACGTAGTTCGCCTCCGGCTTGCCCGCGCCGCGATAGGCGTCGACCGGGACGGTGTGGGTGAAGGCGCCGCTGACGTCCATGAACACCGCCGGGATGGCGTACAGCCCGCCCATGGCGCTGGCCGGCGCCAAGGTCTGCGCCGTGGGTCCGAGCGCCGAGACGTAGGCGCCCAGGTTGGCCGTGGTCTCGACGTGCAGCGCCAGGAACCGGCCCGCCTCGTCCAGCGCCAGCCGGGCGCGGGTCAGGTTGTCGCGGCCGTGCGCCCCGGACAGGAAGTCCTCGGTCCGGTCCGCGACCCAGCGCACCGGCCGGCCCAGCCGGCGCGCGGCCCAGAGCAGCGCCACGTGCTCGGGATACAGCACGTTCTTCATGCCGAAGCCGCCGCCGACATCGGGGCAGCGGACCTGGATGCCGGCGGGCGCCACGCCGAAGCAATGCGCCAGGTCGCGCCGGATGCCGTGGACGTCCTGGCCGCTCAGCGTCAGCCGCATCCGGCCGCTGGCCGCATCGTGCTCGGCCACGGCGTTGCGGGCCTCCAGCGAGGCCGCCACCACGCGGTTGTTCACGAGGTCGGCCGCGACGGTGTGCGCCGCGCCGGCGAAGGCGGCCGCGACGGCGGCGCGGTCGCCACGCTCGTAACGGTAGGCGAGGTTGCCGGGCGCCTGCGGCCAGACCTGCGGCGCCGTCGCGTCCAGCGCCGTCCCCAGCGCCGTCACCGCCGGAAGGTCGCGGTACTCCACCACGATCCGCTCCAGCGCGTCCCTCGCCGCCGCGACGCTGGTGGCGACCACGAGCGCCACGGGTTCGCCCACATGGCGCACATGGCCGTGCGCCAGCGCGTGGCGCGGCGGCACGACGAGGCGGGCGGACTCCGGCAGCGTCACCGCGCAGGGCAGCGGCGCCAAGCCGTCGGCCAGCAGGTCGTCCGCGGTGAACACGCCGCGCACGCCCGGCATCGCCAGCGCCTCCGCGACGTCCACCCGCATGATCGCGGCGTGGGCGTGCGGCGAGCGCAACAGCAGGGCATGGAGCTGTCCCCGCGCCGGGGCGTCGTCCCCGTACTGCCCGGCCCCGCGCAGGAAGCGACCATCCTCCAGCCGGCGGAGCGAGCGCGGATCGCGGGCGCGGCTCACCCGGCCGGTCCGTCGTCGCGCGGCGTCGCGCCGGTGGCCCGCGAGCTTGACAGGCCGAAGGCGCGCCTTGAAACTATTCCCAACAACAGGGGGAGCGTCGGATGCGGGTCGTCCGCTTGCGTGCCGCGTGCCTGGTCGCCTTGATGCTGGCCGCCAAGCCGGCATGGTCGATCGACCCCGCCACGCCGTATCCCGGAGCGGCGCCCGGCGGCACCAACTTCCTCGACAAGGCTGCACTGCTCGGGCCGGCCGACGATCCCGCCTGGTTCCTCAACAACATCCCGTTCCTCGACGTGCCGGACAGCCAGATCCAGCAGGTCTATTACTATCGCTGGCAAACCTACAAGGAGCACCTGGTCTACACCGGCTCGATCTACGGCTGGCTGTCGACAGAGTTCCTGGCGCCGGTGTTCTACGGCGCGCCGTATGGCGGCGTGTCCGCGGCGGCGGGGCACCAAACCATCGAGGGACGCTGGCTGCGCAACCAGCAATACGTGAAGGACAACATCAACTACTGGCTGAACGGGCCGGGGCAGTTCCCCAAGCCGCAGACCGACGGCACCAACCCGGACACGGCGGACTGGGCGCACGAGTACAGCTTCTGGGCCGCCAGCGCGGTGTGGCAGGTCTACCTGGCGACCGGCGACCTGGACTTCGCCGGCGGGCAACTGCCGCAACTCGTCAAGCAGTACCGCGGCTGGGACAACCACTTCAACGCGTCGCTCGGCCTATACTGGCAGGTCCCAGTGTGGGACGCGACGGAGTTCTCGCCCGCCTCGTACGAGTCGAGCGATCCGTACCATGGTGGCGCCGGCTATCGCCCGACCATCAACGCCTACCAGTATGGCGACGCGACGGCGATCGCCAACCTCGCCACCCTGTCGCACGACAAGCCGACCGCCAGCGAATACACCGGCCGCGCGCAAGCGCTGCGCGACGCGACCCAGGCCCGGCTCTGGGACGGCGGCCGGAAGTTCTTCTTCCACATGGCGCGGGACAACAACCCCGGCATGGCCTTGCTGGACACCCGCGAGGAGAAAGGCTTCGTGCCGTGGATGTTCGACATGCCCCAGCCCGCCGACGCGGCGGCGATGGCGCAACTGCTGGACCCGCAAGGCTTCCAGGCCAGCTTCGGACCCACCACCGCCGAGCGGCGCAGCAGGTGGTTCGACTACCAGGCCGCGAGTTGCTGCCATTGGGACGGCCCGTCCTGGCCTTACGAGACGTCGCAGACCCTGACCGGGCTGGCGAACCTGCTGATCGACTATCCGCCGCAGCGCGTGATCGCCGCGGGCGACTACGTGAACCTGCTGCATGCCTACGCCGCGACGCAGTTCCGCGCCGGGACGCCCTACGTGGCCGAAGCCCACGACGCGGACAGCGGTACTTGGGTTTACGACTCCTTCAACCACAGCGAGGACTACAACCACTCGACCTTCAACGACAACGTCATCTCCGGCCTGATCGGGCTGCGCGGGCAGTCGAACGACACGCTGACCGTAAGCCCGCTGGCGCCGGCGACGTGGGACTACTTCGCGCTGGAAAACACCCCCTATCACGGCCACAACGTGACCGTGCTGTGGGACCGGACGGGTGCCCGCTACGGGCGGGGTGCAGGCTTGAAGGTGTTCGTCGACGGTTCGGTGGCGGCGGCGCAGGCGGACCTCGCGCCGGTCACGCTCAAGGTCGGCAAGCCGATCACCCAAGGCAATGCCTGCGGCGTCGTCGACGTCGCGACCAACAGCCAACGCTTCCCGTACGGCCCGCAGCCGCTCGCCAGCTACACCTCGTCGCACGACGACCCCTGGAACGCGATCGATGGCGTCACCTACCGCGAGGGCATCCCGGAGAACAGCCGCTGGACGTCGTACGCCACGCCCAACGCCACCGACACTTACGGCGTCAACTTCCAGCGCAACGTCACGGTGCAGGAAGTTGGGCTGACGTTCTACGACGATGGCGGCGGCGTGCGCGTCCCGGCCAGCTACGACCTGCAATACTGGAACGGGTCCGATTGGCTCAGCGTGCCCGACCAGGCGAGGGACAACCCGGTCCCGCTCGCCAATGCCCGCAACCGGGTGACGTTCCCGCCGCTCACCACCAGCCAGCTCCGGGTTGTCGCCCCCAACGCGGGCGGCGGGACCGGGTGGGGGCTGGGCGAGTTCGCGGCCCTCGGCAAGCCGGTGTTCCAGATCGGCAACGTGAACAGCGGGTTGCTGATCGGCGTGCAGGGCGCCTCTTCCACAAAGAGCGCGCAGGTGCAGCAGTTCGCGGATACCGGGAGCAACGATCACCTTTGGGAACTGATCGACGCCGGCAGCGGCACCTTCCTGCTCCGCAACATCAACAGCAACCTGGTGCTGGGCGTCGACGGCGGCCAGACCACCGACAGCGCGCCGGTCACGCAGCAGAAGAGCAAAGGCACGCCCGACCAGCTCTGGCAGTTCGCCGACACCGGCGCCGGACAGTTCAAGATCAAGAACGTGAACAGCGGCCTGCTGCTCGGCGTCGACCAGATGTCGCACGCCAGCGGCGCCAGCGTGGTGCAGTTCCACGACAACGGCACCAGCGACCATCTGTGGCTGATGCAGTCGGCCAATGATCCGCGCAGCCCGGCGGCGAGCTGCCAGGCGCCGTGACGGCGTGCTAACCTTGCAAGGCTGCCGTGACCGTCGCCGCAAGCGGCGTCGTGCGGTGCCCGATGAGGCTGCTGAGTTGATGGCCTTCGTCGAATAGCGCGCCCTTCGCGGCGCCGGTGTCGGCATCCGCCAGCATCGCCGCCAGCGGCTCCGGCAGGCCGGCGCCGACCAGCGCCGCCTTGAACTCCGCTTCGGGGAGGTTGTTGTACTCGACCGGTTTGCCGGACTGCCGCGACACCTCGGCCGCATACTCCCTTAGGCTGAACGCCGCGTCGCCCGCGAGTTCGTAGACACGCCCGCCCTGGCCTTGCTGGGCCGCCAGCACCGCCACCGCGGCGTCGGCGTAATCGGCGCGCGATGCGGTGGACAGCCGGCCCGCGCCGGCGCTGCCGAGCTGCGCGCCATGCGCCAGCGCCATCGGCATGAACGCGGTCAGGTTCTCGGTATACCAGCCGTTACGGAGCAGCACGAACGGGACGCCGGAGGCGGCGAGGTCCGCCTCCGTCTCACGATGCTCCTCGGCCAAGCCTAGCGGCGTCGTGTCGGCGTGCAAGACGCTGGTGTAGGCGATGAGCGTCACGCCGGCCCGGACCGCGGCGGCGATCACGTTGCGATGTTGGGAGGCGCGCTGGCCGATCGCGTTGGACGAGATCAGCAGCAGCCGCTGGACGCCGCGCAACGCCGCGTCCAGCGTTTCCGGCTGCGCGTAGTCGGCGATGCGCGCCTGGACGCCGCGAGCGGTGAGGCGCGCGGCCGAGTCAGGGTCGCGCACCATCGCCGCGAGTTGGGCGGCCGGCATTGTTTCAAGCAACTTGTCCAGGACCAAGCGGCCGAGTTGGCCATTCGCGCCGGTGACGAGGATGCGGGGCTGAAGATCGGACATGGGAGTTCCTTCTGCTGGCCTTCGATCGAGGCTAGGTCTACAATAAAGACCGTGCAGCATAGGCGTAAGGAGGCAGCTTTTTATGCCCAGGTTACTTGCGAGGAACCCTCCGTGAACGAGCGGACCGCGACCGAGGCCGCGGCGCCCGCCGACATCGCGGCGTTTCGGGTTCGTTTAGACCGCTGGCGCAGTCCGGAGTTCAAGGCCGTCACCTGCCCGGTGCGCGACGTGCTCGACCGCGTTGCGGCGAAATGGACCACCCTGACCTTGATGTCCCTGGCGGTGACGCCGCGGCGGTTCAGCGAGGTGCGCCGCGCACTGCCCGACATCTCGAAACGGATGCTGACGCAGACGCTGCGCGATCTGGAGCGTGACGGCATGATCACCCGTCACGTGTTCCCGACCAAGCCACCGAGCGTCGAGTACCGCCTGTCGCCAATGGGCCAGTCTGTGCTGGTCCCGCTGGCCGGAATGGTCGAATGGGCGGAGGGCAACCACGCGGCGATCCAGCGCGCACGCGCGCGCTTCGACGCGGCGGCGCCGTCGTGATCGGGGGTTTGGCAGCAGAGGACCGGACCGCAGCCCATTTTTGAGCTCATCCGGCAAAATAGGCCGGCTGGCCGAGGCCTTGATGCTGACTGCGGTGGAGCGCGAGCACCTGTTCCTGCTTGCGGTCGGCCGGCCGCCGGAGGTCCGCTACCAGCCGCCGGGCGGGGTGGCCCCGCGGCTGCAATACGTGCTCGACGCGCTGGATGCCTGCCCCGCGATGATCCGCACCGCGACCTGGGACGTGGTCGCCTGGAACCGGGCGGCGGCTGCCGTGTTCACCGACTATGGCGCGCTGCCGTCGGCGGAACGCAACGTGCTCCGCCTGATCTTCCTCGATCCCCGGGCGCGCACGTTCAATTCCAACTGGGAGAGCGTCGCACGCTTCGTCGTCGGCGTGTTCCGCGGCGACGCTGCCCGCGCCGGCGCGGCTGCGACCGTGCAGCCGCTGGTGGACGAGTTGTGCGCGAGGAGCCCCGACTTCGCCACGATGTGGCGCGAGAGCGAGGTCAACGGCGCCTGCGAGGGCGTGAGGCGCCTGTGCCACCCTGAACTCGGCGAGATCGCGCTTGAGTTTTCGGAGTTTGCGGTCGACGGCCGGGCGGACCTCGCCATGCTGGTCTACACGCCCGTCTCAGCCGACGACGCCGCGCGGATCAGGGCGCTCGCCACGGCCCACGCCGGCTGAGCGGGGCGCGTGGCTTCCAGCGCACACGCCGAACGGCATTTTTGGTTCGGGTGCTACCGGGCCCCCTGATGCCCGGCCCGCTCCACAACGAGGCGCGCCAGCGTCTCGAACTCCGCCACATCCAGCGTCTCCGCCCGTCGCTCCGGCGCGATCCCGGCGCGGGCCAGCAGCGCCTCGCCACCCAGCGGGCGCAGGCTGCCGCGCAGCATCTTGCGCCGCTGGCCGAACGCCGCCGCCGTCACCCGCTCCATCGCCGCGAGCAGCGCCGGCTCCGGCTGCGTCCGATGCGGCGTCAGCGCCACCACCGCAGACCACACCTTCGGCGGCGGCGTGAACGCGCCCGGCGGCACCCGCAGCCGCAGCTCGGCCCGGCACAGCCACTGCGCCAGCACCGAGAGCCGCCCGTAGGCCGGGGTGTCCGGGGCGGCGCAAATGCGCTCGGCCACCTCCTGCTGGAACATCAACGTCAGCCGCTCCCACGCCGCCGCCTGCCGCAGCCAGCCGACCAGCAGCGGCGAGCCGACGTTGTACGGCAGGTTGGCCACGATTTGCCGCGGCGCCGCGGCCAGCGTTGCGAGGTCGAGCGCCAGCGCGTCGCCGGCCACCACGCGCAGGCGGCCGCCGGCCCCGGCCGCGAGCTCCTCGATCGCCGCCACGGCACGCGGGTCGAGCTCGACCGCGACCACCCGTTCGGCGTCGCTGGCGAGCAGGGCGCGGGTCAGGCCGCCGGGGCCGGGTCCGACCTCGATCACCTGCCGCCCGGCGAGCGGCCCGGCCTGGCGGGCGATGCGCTCGCACAGGTTGGCGTCGAGCAGGAAATGCTGCCCGAGCTTGCGCCGCGCGTCCAAGCCGTGCCGGGCGACGACCTCGCGCAGCGGTGGCCAAGCCTGTGGCGCGGTCAGCCGTGGCGCTCGATCACCGCGCGGCGCTGCAGGTCGCGCAGCAACTGGCGCGACGCCAGCTCGACCCGCTCGGCCAGCAGGGTGTCGGCGATCTGCGCGCGCGGCGGCACCCCCGCCGCCTGCTGGTCGCGCGAGCACACTATCAGCACCGCGATGCCGTCCTGCGCCACCAGCGGCTGGCTGGCGCGCCCGGGAGCGAGCTTCTCCATCACCGCGCGCATCGGGCCGGCCAGGTTCTCCAGCGTCACCGGGCCGGGATCGGACGGCCGGCCGCTGCCGAACTGCTTGTTCGCCGCCTCCACCTCGTCGCACGAACGCGCCGTCTGCGACAGCTTCTTCGCCTGCAGCAACGCCTGCTTCTGCTGCTCGGTCGGGTGCTGCGGGTCGAGCGTGCTGCCGAACTGCAGGAACGCCTGGCGGATCGACATCACGTTGCCGACGTCGCGGCCGACCTCGCGCTTGCCGCGCAGGGTCACGATCGAGAACCCGCCCGGCACCCGGATCGGGTTGCTGATGGCGCCCTCCGGCATCTGGTTCAGCACCGGCAGCACCTCGGGGTCGATCTGGTTCGGCTGCTCCCAGCCGAGATCGCCGCCTGACAGCGCCGTCTGGCTCTGGCTGAACTGCGCCGCCGCGACCGCGAACGGGGCGCCCACCCGCAACTGCTGGATCACCGTGTCGGCGAAGCGGCGGGCGGTGTCGGCCCCGGCGGGGTTGTCGACCGCGATGAAGATCTCGCCGATCCGGTACTCGGGCTGGCCGATCTCGGCCTTGAGCACCCGCTCGCGCTCGGCCACGTCGGCGTCGCCGATGCGGGCCTGCTCGCCCAGCACCTGATGCAGCACCCGGCCCCAGCCGAGCTGCACCCGGATCTGGTCGACCAGCGTGCGCAGCGACACGCCGTCGGCGGCCAGCTTGCGGCGCAGCGTGCCCGGCGCCATGCCGTTGCGGCCCTCGACCTCGGCGATCGACTTGGCGATGTCGTCGTCGCTTACCAGGACGCGGCGGCGCTGGATCTCCTGCAGCCGCAGCCGCTCGTCGATCAACTGCTGCGTCACCTGCGGCGTCAGCCGGTCGAGCACGTCGCGGCTGGTCGGCAGGCCGGTCGACAGCGCGAACAGCCGGCGGCGGTTGTCGACGTCGCCGCGGCTGATGACGTCGCCGTTGACGGTCGCCACGATGAACGCGGCGTCGGGCGCCGTGGCGTCGAACCGGGGTGTGGCGGGCGCGGCCAGGGCGGCAACGATCTCCGGCCGTGCGGCCCGCGCCGGCGACGCGACGAGGCCGGCCAGAGCCGCCGACAGCAGGACGGCGCGGGACTTGGCTTGGTATCGAGGCATCGCGGAACTCCTGGAACGACCGCTACGAGGCGTGGAAACCGAACGTGCCGACGGTCTTGAACGTCAACTGGAATAGCACCGTGGTCGCCCCGCGGTCGCCGTTGATCGACGTGTAGCGCCGATAATAGCCGGCGCTGAAGGTGAAGCACTCGTCGTCGTACGATGCCCCCCCGCTCACGCCCACCAGCTTGCCGAGCTGCAGGTCGCGCTGCGCCGAGGCGTTGACGTGGTAGTGGCTGGCGAGCGCCGCCGAGCCGCCGACCGTCACCTCGCTGCGCGGCGTCAGCGGGAACGTCCCGCTGGGCACGCTGAAATAGTAGTTGTACGGGTTTATCGCCGAGTAGATGTAGCCAGCGTTGAGCCGCAGCCAGGAGGGGCCGGCCGAGGCCAGCGCGTCGGCGAAGGTCACGCGGCCGTAGTCGCGGTGGTCGAGCCGGCCGCGCGCGGTCAGGTCGAGGTAGCGGTTGGGCACGAACGAGACGTGCCCCACGAGGTCCGACACGCTGCCGTCCAGCCCGGTGCCGACCGGGAACGCCTTGTCCGGCTTCTGCCGGTACGACTGCCCGACCAGCGCGTCGACCTGCTGGCCGCCGCCCAGGTACCAGGCGCCGTGCAGCGCCACGTTGGCGCGACTGCCGCCCTCCAGCCGGTCGAGACCGGGGAAGCGGTTGAGGCTGAACAGGTTGGCGTCGGTGAATTCCGGCGCCAGGCTGTCCTCGTTGGGGACCGTGGTGTTAATGAAGAAGCTGCCGTTGGGCCGCTGCGTCAGGCCGTAGCTGGAGCCGTTCGGGGCCGCCACGAGCTGCACGATCGGCTCGACGACCTGGGTGCCGCCCCAGCCGTCGTCGCGCTGGAACGGCCAGTGCAGCTCGAGCGCCGCGGTCGGCATCGCCTGCGCCGTGGTGGCCTCGGTGGCCGACCCGTAGCTCGGCTCCTGGTCGAGGCTGGTGGCGCTGTAGGCGGCGCTGTCGACATGCAGCACCAGCTTCCAGAGGTCGCCGAACGCTCCGGTGTAGGGCCGCTCCCAGTTGGCCTGCAGGCTGGCGCGCTGGGTGTTGGCGCCCGCCTCGCGCAGCACGTTGAAGCCGCCGGCGTCGACCGCGAGCCGGCCGCCCAGCGCGTCCGGCTGGCCCACGAAGCTGTACTGGTAGCGGGGCAGCACGTAGGGCAGCCGCGCGTTGACGATGCTCGACGACAAGCCCTGGTAGGCGCGCGCGTCGAGCCGGCTGTAGGCGCCCTGGCCGAAGCCCTCCAGGTAGACCGAGCTGGTCAGCACGTCGCCCAGATTGGGCGACTTGAAGTCGCGCAGGTAGTTGGTCGAGGAGGCGCGGTTGATGTCGAAGCCGTAGCGCCACTCGTCGTCGAGCGCGAACTGGCCGTTGGCGAACACGTAGCCCTGCGCCGCCTTCTGGTCGTAGCCCAGCGAGGTGTTGACGGTCACGAAGCCGTCGTTGAAGCGCCGGCGATAGCTGCCGTCGATCGCGGGGCCGGCCTTGGTGCCGATGATCGGCGTGATGGTGGCGTCCGATTGCGGATCGATCACCCAGTAGTACGGGATCGCCGCGTACTGGCCGATATGGGTCGACTGGCCCACGCCCGGCACCAGGAACCCGCTGGACCGCTTGGCCGACGGGTCGGCGTGGGTCAGGTATGGCAGGTAGGCCACCGGCACGCCGTAGATGTCGATCACCGCGTCGCGGTACTCGATCTTCTTGTGCTCGACGTCCTGCACCGCCGAGCGGGCGCGGATGTCCCACAGCGGCGGCTGCTCGGGATGCCGCTTGCACAGGTTGCAGGTGGTGTAGATGGCGCGGCTCAGCTCGTTGACCTTGCCCTCGGTGCGGCGCGCGCCGTTGGCCGCGAGCTTGCCGCCCTCGGCGAGCTGTGCCTGGAACCTGTCCAGGATGCCGTCCTTGAGGCCGCCCGACAGCTCGGCGTAGTCGGAGAACAGCACCTGCCCGCTGGGGTCGACCAGCACGACATGGCCGCGCCCGGCGGCGACGCCGGTCTTGCGTTCGTAGGTCACGGTGTCGGCGCGCAGGATGCGTTCGCCCTGCCAGATCTCGACATGGCCGGACAACGTCACGAGCTGCGCGTCGCGGTCGTACGAGGCGGTGTCGGCGGTGTAGAACACCGGCTGGTCGCGCGACACCGGGGCGCTCGGGCCGCCTCTCGCGATCCCTTGCGCCTGGGCGGCGATCGGCGC
>CAXUHK010000133.1:0-1610 GCA_964250775.1 uncultured Acetobacteraceae bacterium
CCATCGTCATCATGCTGCGCGAGATCATGGTCAGCGGGCTGCGCGAGTACCTGGCGGGCCTGCGCATCGGCCTGCCGGTGACGCGGCTCGCGAAGTGGAAGACCGGGTTCCAGATGGGCGCGCTGGGCGCGCTGCTCGGCGGCGACGACACCGCTGCCGTGCTGCACCTGCCCTGGCTGCCGGCCTCTCTGATCGGCGCCGCGATGCTCTGGGTGGCGGCGTTGCTGACGCTGCTCACCGGCTGGGACTACCTGGTCGCCGGGCTGCGCCATGCCAGCGCCGCGCCGCTCGCCGGCCGCCGCGCCGCGCCGCCGCCGCCATGACGAAGATGTGCGCGTAATCGGCCTGACCGGCTGGTCCGGTTCCGGCAAGACCACGCTGCTGGAGGCGATGCTGCCGTGGTTCACGCGGCAGGGCATCTCGGTGTCGACGGTCAAGCACGCGCATCACGGCTTCGACCTGGACCGGCCGGGCAAGGACAGCCACCGCCACCGCGTTGCCGGCGCGCGCGAGGTGCTGGTGGCGGGACATGATCGCTGGGCGTTGCTGGCCGAGGCGCCGGGCGGGGCGCCGCCGCTCCCGGCCCTGCTGGCCCGCCTGGCGCCGGTCGACCTGGTGCTGGTCGAGGGCTTCAAGGCCGACCCGCATCCGAAGCTCGAAGTTCATCGTCCGAGCCTGGGCAAGCCGCCGATCTGGCCGGGCCGCCCCGACATCGTGGCGGTCGCGACCGACGTGGCGGAGCTGCCCGGATGCGACGGGCGCGCGGTGCTGGCGTTGTCCGACCCGGCGGCGGTGGCGTCGTGGGCGTGGCGGCATATCCCCTATGCGGCGTAAAACGCGGCGCGGGCCGGCGTCCCCGCTCCCGGCACCTTGAGCACGGGCGCGTGAGGCTGCACATTCCCGCGAGGTCCGTGGCCGTTATGGCAGGTTCGGCTCAACAAGGATGTGAACTCATGCGGCGCTGCCCTGCCTCCGCCCGACCAGCCATGCTCGCCGCCGCGCTGCTGCTGTCAGGCTGCCATTACGCGAGCAGCCCGCTGGTCGGGTTCGGCGGCTTCATCGGCGACACCCATACCTTTACGCGCGATCCGAACCAGCCACCCGGCCTGGCCGAGAACATGCAACGCGCCTCCGGCCGGGACGCCACGGTGGACCCGCTGCTGCCGGAGGAGGGCAACGTGTGGCCGGGGCCGCCGCCGGCGCAATCGACCCTGTCCGACGTGCAGCAGCAGCAGAACCAGTCCAACGAGCAGATTGACCGCGCCAACCCGCCGCCGCAGCAGGCGCCGCGGCGGAACCGGCGCGGCAGCTCGACCCCGCCCGGCTCGGTGCAGACCGCGCCCGCGCCGCTGCCCAACCCGGCGCCGTTCAACAGCCCGGAGCTGGGCGCGCAGCCGCCGCCCGCCACGCTGCCGCCGGCGATCCAGACACCGCAGGGCAACCTGATCCCGAACAACAGCGTCGGCGGCAACGGCACCACCACGGCGACCCAGCCCGGCGGCGGCACCAGCATCGTGGTGCCGAACGGCAACGGCACCAGCACCGTCATCGGCCCCGACGGCGCCACCCGGACCATCCCGTCGCCGCGATGACCGCGACGATCGACGTGC
>CAXUHK010000133.1:1620-11516 GCA_964250775.1 uncultured Acetobacteraceae bacterium
GCGCGAGCGGGTCGGAAGCGGCCAGGAGACGCTCGAACTGCCGCCGGAGGTGGCCGACGTGGGCGGGCTGATCGAGCACCTGCGCACCCGCCACCCGGACGCGTTCGAGACCGCCGCCGTGCTGCGCTGCGCCGTCAACCAGGAGTTCGGCGATGCCCGCACCCCGGTCCGCGCCGGCGACGAGGTGGCGTTCTTTCCCCCTGTCACCGGAGGCTGACGTGATCGCCGTGCGCGTGCAGCAGGCGGCGTTCGATGTCGGCCAGGAGATCGCGGCGCTGGGCGCCGGTCGGGCCGCCATCGGCGGCATCGGCTGCTTCGTGGGCACGGTGCGCGACAGCGCCGGCGGTCGCGCCATCGCCGCGATGACGCTGGAGCACTACCCCGGCATGACCGAACGGGCGCTGGCCGGCATCGCCGGTGTGGCGACCGAGCGCTGGCCGCTGCTCGGCTGCACGCTGGTACACCGCGTCGGCCGCCTGCTGCCCGGAGAGGCGATCGTGCTGGTGCTGGCGGCCTCGTCGCACCGGCAGGCGGCGCTGGACGCGACCGGCTTCCTGATCGACTGGCTGAAGACCAGCGCGCCGTTCTGGAAGAAGGAGAGCTTCGCCGACGGCGGCGAGGCCTGGGTCGACGCCCACGACACCGACACGGCCGCCGCAGCGCGCTGGCGTTAGCCTAATCTTCACCGTGCCGGCCCAGGGTCGGCCGCGGTGCAGCGAAAGGCCCGCGCATGACCAGCGACACGCTCGACCGGCTGCTCGATGCCCTGGCCCGCCATCGCGCCGGCGACGCGGCCGGCGCCAGCGCGCAGTGCCGGGCGGTGCTGGCGCGGGAGCCGCATCCGGTGGCGCTGCACGTGTTGGGCGTGATCGCCCTCGAGCAGCGCCAGCCGGCCGAGGCGTTGGCGCTGCTGCGGCAGGCGGCGACGTTGCGCCCGCGGGACAGCGACACCCGGCTGGCGCTGGCCAACGCGCTGGCGGCGAACGGGGAGCACGAAGCCGCCGTCGAGGCCTACCGTTCCGTGCTCTTGGACCAGCCCGGGCATCCCGGCGCGCTGGCCAACCTGTCCCAATCCCTGCGCGCCCGGGGCGAGACGCAGGCGGCGCTGGATGCCGCCCAGGAGGCGGTCCGCGCCTGGCCCGGCTCGGCGAAGGCACTGACCGCGCTGGCCTTGGCGCTGCTGCAATCGAACCAGCCGGGACCGGCGCTGGACGCCGCCGACGACGCGATCGGCGCGGATGCCGGGCTGGTCGACGCCTGGGTGGCGCGTGGCACCGCGCGCTCGGCGCTGCTGTTCACCGACGCCGCGATCGCCGACCTGGAACACGCGCTGACGCTGGACCCAGACCATGCCGGCGCCCACCTCAACCTCGGCAACGCGCACCTGGACCGCGACGACCTCGCGGAGGCGGAGCGGCGCATCCGCCATGCCATCGCGCTCGACCCGTCGCTGGCCGAGGCCCATGCCAGCCTCGGGTTCCTGCTGGCGTGCCAGGGCGCGCTGCCGCAGGCGGTGGCGGCATGCGACAACGCGATCGCGTTGCGGCCGGGGCTCGGCCAGGCGCACTGGAACCGCAGCTTCGCCCAGCTCCTCGCGGGGGATTTCCGCCACGGCTGGGTCGGCTACGAGTGGCGCAAGCAACAGTTTCCACAGCATTTCACAGCGCTGTCCGGCCGCGAGTGGCAGGGCGAGGCACTGGCCGGGCGGGATCTCCTGGTGCGTGCCGAACAGGGGCTGGGCGACACCATCCAGTTCGCCCGCTTCCTGCCGCTGCTGGTCGCCGCCGGGGCGCGGGTGACGCTGGCCTGCGCGGCGCCATTGATCCCGCTGTTGCGCCAGTTGCCGATCGACCTCGTTCCGCGCGATGGGCCGATGCCGCCGCACGACGCCTGGGTCGACCAGATGAGTCTGCCGCGTCTGCTCGGCACCGAGGTCGACAGCATTCCGTTCCCCCACGGCTACCTGGCGAGCGCCGCGCCAGCAGCGGCCGAGCGGTCCCGCCGCGTCGGCATCGCCTGGGCCGGCAATCCCGGCCACTCTAACGACCGCCGGCGCTCGTTGCCGACGTCCGTGCTGGCGCCGCTCGTCGCCGTGGCCGGCGTGACCTGGATCAGCCTGCAGGCCGGCCCGCGCAGCGGCGAGGCGGAGACGGTGTTCGCCACCGCCGACAACGCGGCCGCCCTGCCCGACTTCGCCGCCACCGCCGCTCTGGTCGCCGGCGTCGAGTTGGTCGTCACCGCCGATACCGCCGTGGCGCACCTGGCGGGGGCGATGGGCAAGCCGGCCTGGATCATGCTGCCTTACGCCCCCGACTGGCGCTGGATGCACGCCCGCGCCGACTCGCCCTGGTACGGCTCGGCGCGGCTGTTCCGGCAACCGGCGCCGGGCGATTGGGTCAGCGTGACAGGAGAGATCGCGGCGGCGCTGCCCGCGTGGCTCAACCGGGAGCGGTGACGACCGCGCCGTGTCGCGTCACCTCCGGCCCGCACAGGTCGGCCAGCGCCGCCGCGACATCGGCCGGCCTCCGCAGCGAACGCGGGTCCTCGCCCGGCATGGCCTGGGCGCGCAGCCGGGTCGCGACCACGCCGGGATCGAACAGGTTCACCCGCAACGCGCTGGTGCTGACCTCCGCCGCCCAGCTCAGCACGAGATGGTGCAAGGCGGCCTTGGTCGCGCCGTACAGCCCCCAATAGGCGGCCGGCTGCGGCACGACGCCGCTGGTGACGAACACCGCGCGGCCGGCGGGCGCGGCCAGCAGCAGCGGCGCGCAGGTCCGGATCAGGCGGAAGCCGGCGCCGAGGTTCACCGCCACCGTGGCGTCCCAATCCGCCGTCGCGATGTGCGGCACCGGGGCCAACCGGCCCAGAGCGGCCGCGTTGCCGACCAGGATGTCGAGCCGGCGGAAGCGCTCGAACAGGCTGGGGCCGAGGCGGTCGACCGCCTCCCCCTCCGCCAAGTCGAGCGGCAGCAGGGTGGCCGCGCCGCCGGTGGCGCGGATCGGGTCGGCGGGCTCGGCCAGCCGGCCGGCGCGGCGGGCGGTGAGGACGACAGGGGCGCCGCGGGTGGCCAGCGCCATGGCCGTGGAGGCGCCGATGCCGCGGCTGGCGCCAGTGACCAGCGCCACCTGGCCGGCGAGCGGCAAGCTCATTGCAGTTCGGACAGCAGGCTGAGTTGCCGCGTGTCGTTCTCGGTCATGTCGGGCAGTGCGATCGGGTACTCGCCGGTGAAGCAGGCGTCGCAGTATTTCGGCCGCGCGGCGTCACGCCCTGGCTGGTTCAACGCCCGGTACAGCCCGTCGCTGGAGACGAACGCCAGGCTGTCGGCGCCGATCAGCGCCGCCATCTCGGCGACGTCGTGCGACGCCGCCAGCAGCTTGCCGCGCTCTGGCGTGTCGATGCCGTAGAAGCAGGAATGCGTGGTCGGCGGCGAGGAGATGCGCATGTGCACCTCCGCCGCTCCGGCGGCGCGCACCATCTCGACGATCTTCTTGCTGGTGGTGCCGCGCACGATGCTGTCGTCGACCAGCACGACGCGCTTGCCGTCCAGCACGGCACGGTTCGCCGAGTGCTTTAGCTTGACGCCGAGGTGGCGGATGCTGTCGGTCGGCTCGATGAAGGTGCGGCCGACATAGTGGTTGCGGATGATGCCCAGTTCGAACGGCAGCCCGGCCTCGGCCCCGTAGCCCATCGCCGCCGGCACGCCGCTGTCGGGCACCGGCACCACCACGTCGGCCGCGACGTGGCTTTCCCGCGCCAGCTCGCGGCCGATGCGCTTGCGCGCGTCGTACACCGGCATCCCCTCGACCACGCTGTCCGGACGGGAGAAGTAGACGTACTCGAAGATGCAGAACCGCGACGCCTTGCGCTCGAACGGGCGGATGCTGTGCACCCCCTGGTCGGTGATGACGACGATCTCGCCCGGTTCCACGTCGCGCACGAAGCTGGCTCCGGTGATGTCGAGCGCGCAGGTCTCGCTGGTCAGGATCCAGCCGCCGCCGCTCGACTGCGCCTGGCTCTCGATGCGGCCCAGGATCAGCGGCCTGACGCCCAGCGGGTCGCGCACGCCGAACAGCGTGTCGTTGGTCATGGCGATCAGCGAGTAGGCGCCGACCACCTGCTTCAGCGCGTCGATCAGCCGGTCGACCACGGTCGAGTACAGGCTGATGGCGATCAGGTGGATGAACACCTCGCTGTCGGTGGTGCTCTGGAACAGGCAGCCGCGGCGGACCAGGGCACGGCGCAGCATGGTGGCGTTGGTCAGGTTGCCGTTGTGCGCCACCGCGAGGCCGCCGAACTCGAAGTCGGCGAACAGCGGCTGCACGTTGCGCAGCACGGTGTCGCCGGTGGTGGCATAGCGGTTGTGGCCGATCGCCGAGTTGCCGGGCAGGCCTGCGATCACCCGCGCGTCGCTGAAATTGTCGCCGACCAGGCCCACGCCCTTGTGGCTGCGGAAGCTCTGGCCGTCGTACGAGACGATGCCGGTCGCGGTCTGGCCGCGGTGCTGCAACGCGTGCAGCCCGAGCGCCGCCACGGCGGCGGCGTCGGTGCAGTTCCACAGGCCGACGACGCCGCACTCCTCGTGCGGCTTGTCGTCGTCGGCGTCATCTTTGCTGGCAACCAGGTCGGCCATCGACGGTGTCGCTCCTTCCGCAGCTCATCGAGGCCGGCCGATGGCGTGGCCCTGCGGCTGCGGCTGCAACAGGTCCTCGGCGTTGGTCGCGGGTCCCGGCGGCAGCGGGCGCACCACCGGCCGGTACTCGGGCGGCAGCAGCCCGTCGAGCCACAGCGCGCCCACATACGCATATGGCACCGTGCGTGCCTGGGTCAAAGCCTCCGGCCAGCGATCCGGCGTCACCGCCATGCCGAGCCCGATATAGGCGGCGACGATCACCACCGCGCCGCGCAGCAGGCCGAACACCGTGCCGAGCGTGCGGTCGACCCCGCCGATCGCCGAACGGCGCGCCCAGCCGCCGAGCACGCCGGCCAGCACCGACAGCACCACCAACACCACCACGAACACGCTGAGGAACGCCGCCGGGTCGGCCAGCTCGGGGTTGCCGATCCAATGCCGGAACCGTGGCTGCGTCGCCGGGAACAGCGACCAGGCGGCGAACAGCGCGCCGGCCCAGGCGCCGATGCCCAACGCCTCGCGCACGAGGCCGCGCAGGAACGCCAGCAGGCCGGAGATCACGATCACGGCGATGACGGCGAGGTCGATCCAGTTCACGCGGCGACCCTATACCGCCGCCTTGGCGACGCTGCCAGGCGCCGCGGGCGAGAGGCGCGCCACCAGGTCGGACAGGTGGCCGATCTCGTGCAGCGCCATGCCGTCCGGCGCCGCCAGCGGACGGCTGCCGCGCGCCACCCGGCGCGGCAGGCAGGCCGCGGTGAAGCCCAGCTTCTGCGCCTCCTTGAGCCGCGCCTCGGCCTGCGCCACCTGCCTGATCTCGCCAGACAGCCCGACCTCGCCGAAATAGACGGTGCCGGGATCGGTCGGCCGGTCCGAAGCCGCCGAGGCGATCGCCGCCGCGACCGCGAGGTCGGCCGCCGGCTCGCCGATGCGCAGGCCGCCGGCGACGTTGAGCCACACGTCGGTGGCGCCGAGCCGCAGGCCGCAGCGGGTCTCCAGCACCGCCAGCAGCATCGACAATCGCGCCCCGTCCCAGCCGATCACCGAGCGGCGCGGCGAGCCGCTGGGGTTGGGCGCCAGCAGCGCCTGGATTTCCACCAGCACCGGGCGGCTACCCTCCAGCCCCGCGAACACGGCGCTGCCGGAGATGTTGCCGCGCCGCTCGGCCAGGAACAGCGCCGACGGGTTGGCGACCTCGGCCAAGCCGCGGTCGGTCATCTCGAACACACCGATCTCATCGGTGGCGCCGAAGCGGTTCTTGACGCCGCGCAGGACGCGGAACTGGTGGCCGCGGTCGCCCTCGAAGTACAGCACCGCGTCGACCATGTGCTCCAGCACGCGCGGCCCGGCGATGGCGCCCTCCTTGGTCACGTGGCCGACCAGCACCAGGGCGAACTGGCGGCTCTTGGCGGCGCGGATCAGCTCGAAGCTGCAGGCGCGGACCTGGCTCACCGTGCCAGGGGCGCTGTCGATGCCGTCGAGCCACATCGTCTGGATGCTGTCGATCACCACCATCGCCGCGTCGCGCTCCTGCTCCAGCGTGGCCACGATGTCGCGCAGGTTGATGGCGGCGGCGAGTTCCAGGCTGGCGCCGGACAGGCCGAGCCGGCGCGCGCGCAGCCGGACCTGTTCGATCGCCTCCTCGCCGGAGATGTACAGCACCCGCCGCCCGGACTTGGCCAGGGAGGTCGCGGCCTGCAGCAGCAGGGTGGACTTGCCAATGCCAGGGTCGCCGGCGAGCAGCACGGCCGAGCCCGCGACCAGGCCGCCACCCAGCACGCGGTCCAGCTCGGCGATGGAAGTGGCGGCGCGTGGCGGCGGTTCGGTGCTGCCGGCGAGGTCGACGAAGGCGATCTTGGCCGACTTGGCCGGGCGTGCCGCGATGCCGGGGCCGGCCGAGGAGGCCTCCTCGACGATGGTGTTCCACTCGCCGCAGGTCTCGCAGCGTCCCGCCCATTTCGGGGTGACGGCGCCGCATGCCTGGCAGACGAAGCGGGTGGCGGGCTTGGCGATGGCGGGCGGTTCGGGCCGATTAGCGTCCGGTCACGAACAGGTCCCGGTACGGGTCGGGGGCGGCGTTCGCAGCCGCAGGCGCCGACCCCTCGACGCAACCCACGCCCAGGCGCGCGGCCTCGGCCTCGCAGGCGCCACGGTCGGCGAACTTGCAGGCGCTGTAGCCAGGGCCGGAGACGCAATACGGGAATGTCGGGTTCGTCGTGGGCAGCGAAAGCTCCGTCGGGTTGGCGGCGCAGCTGCCGCCGAGCTGGCTCGCCCGCAGTTTGCATTCCGCCGGATCGAAATACAGGCACTGGTTGGTGATGCCCTGCTGCGCCACGCAGTATGGCGCGGCGCCGGCCGGCCCGGCCAGCGTCGCCAGCGCCACCGCACCGGCCACGACCCACGATCCCGCGCTCATCCTCATGTCACCTGCACCTTGCGAATGGCTCGCTCCATCACGGCCAATATAGTCGAACACGTGACCATCTGCACCCCCGAGTACACGAGCAGCGCCTGCACCGCCGACCAGCCCAGCGCCCATGGCACGGTGATCGCGGTCACGATCAGCGCCAGCCGCGCGGCCTGCAGGCCCGCCGCCGTCAACTGCATCTGCAGCAACTGCAGCGTGTGCGACACCGGGTGCAGCGCCGACTGGAACAGGTAGGCGCCGCTTAGGGCCACCAGGTAGACGGTGGCGGCGCTCCATTTCGGCCCGAACAGGAACGGGAAGGCGAAATACGCGAACACGTTGGCGATCACGATCCACACCGCCGTGATGGCGAACTGCTGCACGACGATCTGCCGGAACCGGCGCTGCAGCTTGGCGGGGTCGTTAGCGATGGCGTGCCCCGCCTCGCCCACGAACACCTGCAGCAGGGACGTGCTGAGCATCAGCAGCGGGCGCCCCACCACCCGGTCCGACAGCAGCATGTAGCCGGCGATCTGCGGCGAGAACAGGCTGGCGATCAGGATCGAGGTCACGCTGTGGCAGGCGTCCTCCAGCAGCGCCGACCAACTCGACACCAGCGGGAAGCGCACGTAGCGCCGCGCCGCCGCCGCCATGCCGCGCCACGTGATCTGGCCGAACACCTCGCGCTGGGCCAGCACCAGGCGCGAGAACAGCAGCGCCGTCCCGGTGGACTGGCCGATGACGAAGCCGAGCGCCAGGCCAGGGACGCCGAACCCCATCAGGCCCATCGCGATCTGCGAACTCGGCCCCGCCAGGCCTTGCGTGATCCGGGTGCGCGCGATGGTCTTGAACGCGCCGGCCCGCGTCGCCACGAAGTTGAGGATGTAGTAGCCGCCCAGGCAGGCCACGCCCAGCGGCAGCAGCCAGGCGTGCTGCAGCAGCAGGCCGAGCGCCGACGTCCAAGGAAGGCGCTCCAGGACCCCGGTCGGGACCGTGTAGGCCAACACCGCGATGAGGCTGGTCATGACGAGCAGCGACAGGCTGCAGACACCCAGCAGGTCCGCCGCCTCGATTTCGGTCTCGGCGATCGGGATCGCCATCTCGTAGCGCAGGCTCGCCACCACCGCCAGCAGCGACAGTGTCGAGGTGTAGACGTTCAGGTAGCCGAACTCCGACGGACTGTAGATGCGGGTCAGGAACGGGGCGGCGACCACGCTGAACACCTGGCCCAGGATGGTGCCGCTCAGCATGACGAACACGTTCTTGAAGAAGCTGCTCGACAGCAGGCGGCCCTGCAGCGCGTTCACCCGGGCCCGCAACCCTCCTGGCAATAGCCCATACAATCGGGTAGGTGTCGCGGGGATCGGCTGCATGATGCCTCTGGCTTGCACTCCGGTCAGGCCGGAGTTCCGTTCGGTGTCGCAAGGATTGTGCCGGGGTCGTAATGTGGCACAGAATGTGCTGTGTCAATCGTTATCAGTTCAGCCCTGAGGATCAGCCTTGGTCGCCACACCCGGACAGCGGATGCCGCCAGCCCTGCAGTCGCTCTTCCTGTTTTGCGGCGCGACCTACGTGGCCATCTACAGTCTGGAGGGCGTGGTCCGATACGGCCTGAGCTTTGCCGGCGCCGACACGGCAATTCTCGCACGCGACCTGTTGATCTGGGTTCCACTGGCGGCCTTGTTGATCTACCAGGCCGCGCATCTTCGCGTCGAGCGGTCATTCTTCGTCTATGCCGCGGTGATCGCGGTGCATGGCTCCATCATCTACGCCAATTTCCGTACCACCACCCCGGTAGTATACGGCGCCAAGCTGCTCGTAAACGTGCTGTTCGGCTTCATCGCGGCCGGCATGTTCACGCATCCGGGACGCCGCACCATGCGGCTGTTCGTCCTGCTCTGGATCGCCGGGCTGATCGGGCTGGCGTTGGAGAAGTTCTTCTTCGACATGCCGTGGGTCGGCATGTCGGCCACCATCGGCGGCCTCACCGTCGACGTCTCGCACAACTGGGACATCGTCGATCCGCTGGAGAAGCGGGTGGCGGGCTTCACCCGCGGCTCGATCGCCGCGGCCACGATCTTCCCGATCCTCACCTTGCTGATCGCGGTCCGGATACGGTCGTGGTGGGTGCGCGCCTTCATGCTGCTGGCCACCGCCGGCGCGGTGTTCGCCACGACGCAGAAAGGCTCGTTCGTGGCGTTCGTCGTGGTGCTGGCGGTGCTGCTCGGCCCGTTACGCTGGCGCGTATGGCTGTTACGTCTCACCTGTCTCGGGTTCGCGGCGCTGCTCATCGCGCTGCCCACCATGACGCCGGGCCTCATGATGACCATGAACGGCGGCGTGTTCAGCATGGCGTCGTTCGCGATGCGCATCCAGCTTACCTGGCCGTTCGCCTGGGACTGGATCTCGCACAACGAGATCTTCCCGTTCGGGGTCGGGCTGGGCGGCATCGGCGGGCCACAGCGGTTCTACGCCGCGGACTTCTTCAACCCGTCCGATAACCTGTTCGTGTTCATGTACGCGAATTTCGGGGTGCTGACGTTCCTTTATCTGGGCGCGCTGCTGGCGGGCGTGGTGCGGCTGCCGCGCCGGGCGCCGCCGGAGGCGATCGGCGCGTTGGCGGTGCTGGCCTTCCTGCTCGGCTACGGGGCGGTGCTGTCGATGATCGAGGACCAGATGTCGTCGCTGTTCCTGGGCGCCTGCGGCGGGGCATTGTGGCGGCTGCGGGCCCGCCGCGCCGTCACCGAGGACGCCGAACTGGGTCGCTCCGTGGTGGTCGAGCCGCAATTCGCCCACCGCTCGGCCATCTAGAGCGTCGCTCCTGAAATACGAATCGGCTTTACCGACGCGGGGGTGATC
>CAXUHK010000134.1:0-10826 GCA_964250775.1 uncultured Acetobacteraceae bacterium
CCGACGGCGCGCCGGCCACGGCGCGGACGGCGCTGCGGGCCGCCCAGGCCGGCGACGCGGCGGCGCTCGGGCTGCTCGACGACGAGGCGGCCCTGCTCGGCGAGGGCATCGCCAACCTGCTGCACCTCTACGCGCCGGAGATCGTGGTCATCGGCGGCGGCGTCGCCGCCTGCCTGCCGCTGATGCGGGCGCGCCTGGAGGCGACGATGCGGGCGCGCGCGATGCCGCCATACCGCGATGTCCCTGTGACCGGGGCCGAACTCGGCCGGCACGCGGGCCTGGTCGGGGCCGCGTCGGTCGTGTTCGCGGCCCAGCGATAGCTCAGCCGCCCGCCATCACGGGCTTCGCCGGAGACCCGCGCCGTCCGCGTCCTCACCGGACCAGGGCATCGAGGTCGTCGTAGAATTGCTGCCCGTGCCGGTACAGCCGGTCGAACACGGGTTGCATCCGGGCGTAGGTGTCCGACCAGGCGGGGTCGGGCGCGATCTCGGCGGCGGTGCGGACCAATGCGCCGGCGGCGTCGGCGAGGCTGGCATGGCGGCCCAGCGCGGTCTGCGCCACGGCCGCGCAGCCGATCACGCCGCATTCGGTCTCAGCCGGGACGATGATCGGCACGCCATAGGCGCTGGCCTTGATCCTGAGCCACAGCTCGGTCTTGGCGCCGCCGCCCGAGGCGATGACGCGCTCCACCTTCCGCCCGGTGGCGGCTTCCATGATCCGCAGGTGGCGGGTGGCGGCGAACGCCACGCCCTCCAGCGTGGCGCGGTGCAGCTCCGCCAGGCCGTGCGTGGCAGAGAGGCCGAAGAACTGCGCGCGGGCGTTGCGGTGCCGTCCCAGCCGCTCGCCGGTGAGATACGGCAGGAAGAACAGCGCGTCGGCCCCGGGCTTGGCGCGGGCAGCCTCGGCGACCACGTGGTCGTAGCCGGCGGCATTGCCGTAAAAGGCGCGCCGCGCCCAGCGCACCGCGTCGCCGCCGGTCTCTAGCAGCACGAACGGCCCCCAGTTGCCCTCGACGGTGGCGACGTTGCAGATCTCGGGGTCTAGCAGCGGCCGCTCGGCAATCAGCGTGACGATGCAGGACGTCCCGGTCACGTCGGACGCCAGGCCCGGCCGGCAGGCGCCCGATCCGAACAGCGCCATCGGATAGTCCGCCCCGCCCACCAGCACCGGCGTCCCCGCAAGCAGCCCGGTCTCGCGCGCGGCTTGCTCGGTCACGTGGCCCAGGATGTCCACGCCGTCGCGGATCGGCGGCAGCTTGTCGAGGCCCAGGCCGAGGGTCGCCGCCATCTCGGCTGACCACGCGCCGGTGGATGGGTCCATCAGGAATGAGCAGGAGGCGTCGCCGCGGTCCATCGCCATCTCGCCGGTGAGGCGGAAGTTCACGAAGTCCTTCGGCATCAGCACGTGCGCGGCACGGCGGAAGGCGTCGGGGTCTTGGTCGCGCAGCCAGGCCAGCTTGAAGCCGGGCCAGGCCGGGGTGGCCGGGTTGCCGCTGCGCGCCAGGTAGTCGCCCGCGGGGTGTGCCGCCTCGAACGCCGCGACCAGCGCCGCGGTGCGCTTGTCGTTCCACAGCGGCGCCGTCTCGCGCGTCGGCCGGCCCGAATCGTCCACCAGCACGGTGCCGTGCATCTGGCCGCAGGCGCAGACCGCGGCCACGCGAGACGCCGCGTCCGGCAGCCTGTCCAGCACGCGGCGCACCGCCTGCGTCGTCCCGCTCCACCAGCCCTCGACCGACTGCTCGGACCAGCCGAACTGCGGCACCGATTGGTGCTGCTCGACCGCTTCCAGCGCCACGATCGCGCCCTGCGCGTCGACCAGCGCCGCGCGGACGCTGCCGGTGCCGACGTCGATCGAGAGCGTGAGCTCCGAACTCACCGCTTCAGCCACCGCGTCCCGTACTGCAGCAGCATGGCGATGACGATGATGACGCCCATGAACACCTGCTGGTTGTAGCCCGGCACGTCGGCCAGGTTCATGATGTTGCCGATCACCCCCATCACCAGCGCGCCCAGCAGCGTGTTGATGACGCCGCCGCGGCCGCCCATCAGGCTGGCGCCGCCGATCACCACGGCGGCGATCACGTCCAGCTCGGCGCCGATGCCGATCGAGCCGGAGCCGACGCCGGTGCGGCTGACGCTGATGACCCCGGCGGTCGCGGCCAGCGCGCCCGAGATCACATAGACTGCCATGACGTAGCGCGCGGCGGCGATGCCGGACAGCCGCACCGCCTCGGCGTTGGAGCCGATCGCCTTCACCAGCCGGCCGAACTTGGTGAAGTTGAGCACCAGCCCGGCCACGATGACGATCGCGAACATCAGCAGCACCGGGCGCGGCACGCCGAACAGGAAGCCCGAGCCGAAATTGGTCAGTCCGTCGCCGGGGTCGCCCATCAGGATCGGCTGGCCATTCGACAGGATGAGCGCCACGCCGCGCGCGGCCGTCATCATCGCCAGCGTGATGACGAACGGCGGCAGTTGCGCGTAGGCGACCAGCACTCCCGTCACCAGCCCGGCCAGCGCGCCGGCGCCCAGGGCGGCGGCGACGCTCAGCGCGGTGACGTGCTCGCCCACCACGAAGCTCGCGCAACTGACGCTGCCCAGCGCCAGCAGCGAGCCGACCGACAGGTCGATGCCGCGCGTCAGGATCACGAACAGCATCCCGATCGCCATGATGCCCGTCGGCGCGACCTGGCGCAGTACGTTGAGCAGGTTGCGCTGGGTGAGGAAGGCGTCGGACTGCCAGGTTGCCCCCAGCACCAGGACCACGAAGATCGCCACGGTGCCGTAGCGGCGGAACAGCTCGGCCAGCTCGATGCGCTGGCGCTTCTGCTTCGGCAGGGTCTCGACGACGGCGCTCATGCGTGACTCGCCTCTTGTAAGGGGACAGCGGTTTGTCCGGTCATCGCCAGCGTGAGCAGGCGCTCCTCGCTGTACTCGTGCGGCTCGAGCTGGCCCTGGACGCGGCCCTCGGCCATGACAAGCACGCGGTCGCACAGGCCGAACAGCTCCTGGTGCTCCGACGAGATCACCAGCACCGCCTTGCCGGCGGCGGCCAGTTCCGCGATCAGCGCGTAGCTCTCGGTCTTGGCGCCGACGTCGACGCCGCGCGTCGGCTCGTCCAGGATGATGACCTCGGTGCCGGCGTGGAACCACTTCGCCAGCACCACCTTCTGCTGGTTGCCCCCCGAGAGGCTGGACACCGGCGCCTCCATGCTGGCGCTCTTGACCCGCAACCGCTGCGACAGCTTGCCCACCAGGCCGCGCTCGAGGCGGCGGCGGATGAAGCCCGCGAGGTTCACCACCGGGGCCAGGCGCGCCATGGTGGTGTTGGTGCGGATCGACATGTCGAGGATCACGCCCTGGTGCTTGCGGTCCTCGGGGACCAGGCCGATGCCGGCCAGCACCGCGTCGAGCGGCGAGGCGATCTTGGCACGGGCGCCGCGCAGGTAGATGTCGCCGGCGTCGCGCGGGTCGGCGCCGAAGATCAGGCGGACCGTCTCGGTACGCCCGGCGCCCACCAGCCCGCCCAGCCCCACGATCTCGCCGGCGCGCACCGCGAAGCTCACGCCGCGCACCCTGATGCCGCGCGAGAGGTTCTCGACCCGCAGCGCCTCGTCGCCCAGCGCCCGGTGCTCGGCCTTGGGGAACAGCGCCGCGAGCGAGCGGCCCACCATCATGCGGATCGCGTCGTCGACGCTGGACTCGGCCGGCGTCAGCGTGCCCGCGACCTGGCCGTCCTTCATCACCGTGATGCGGTCGGAGATGCGGAACACCTCCTCCAGCCGGTGCGAGATGTAGACGATGCCCACACCGTCAGCCCGGAGCGCGGCGATGATGCCGTGCAGCCGCGCGGCGTCGCTGGTGGACAGCACCGCCGTCGGCTCGTCGAACACGATGACGCGCACCTCGCGCGACAGCGCCTTGGCGATCTCCACCACCTGCTGGTGCGCCACCGCGAGGTCGCCCACCGTGGCGCGCGGGTCGATCGGGAAGCCGAGCCGGGCCAGCAGCGCGCCGGCGCGGCGGTTCAGCGCCGGCCAGGAGATCGCCCCCGGCAGCTCGCCCAGGAAGATGTTCTCGGCGACCGAGAGGTCCGGCGCCAGCGCCGTCTCCTGGTGGATGACGGCGATGCCGGCGGCGGCGGCGGCGCGCGGGGTGTAGCCGGCCTGCACCGCGCCGCCGATGCGGATCTCGCCGGTGTCCGGGGCGATCTCCCCGGCCAGCACCCGCATCAACGTGGACTTGCCGGCGCCGTTCTCGCCGATCAGCGCGTGGACCTCGCCGGCCATCACCGCGAGGTCGACGCCCTTCAACGCCCGCACGCCGCCGAACGAGCGCGCGATCCCCTTCAGCTCGACCAGCGGCTGCATGGCGGCGCGTCAGAACACCGCGTTCGGCTTGATGTACTTGGCGACGTTGTCCTTGGTGATGACGGCGGGCGTGGTGTAATCGAGCTTGGGGAAGTCGGGCGGCAGCGTGCCGGCCAGCGCCTTGAGCCCAGCGTCGACCGCGGTGCGGCCCACCAGGTCGGGGTCGTTCAGGCCGGTGGCGCCGTACTTGCCGTCCTTGATCATCTGCAACGCCTCCTTCTGGCCGTCGGCGGCGGCGACCAGCAGCACGTCCTGGGCCTTGCCCGCGGCCTCCAGCGCCTTGCGCGCGCCCAGCACCATCGAGTCGTTCTCGCCCAGCACGACGTTGATGTCGGGGTGCGCGGTGAGGATGTCCTCCATCGCCTTCAGCCCGCCGTCGTTGTTCCAGGCGCCCCAGCCCTGCGCCACCACCTCGAACCCCGCCTTGCCGCTGCTCACGAGCTGGCCCTCGGCGATGCCGCGCAGCACGCCGAGCCGGCGCTCCTGGCCCACCACGTTGCCCTTGTCGCCCGACAGCAGGGCGATCTTCATCGCCTTGCCCTGCATCGTCTTGGCGATCCACTCGCCCACCAGGAAGCCGTTGCGGTCGTTGGACGACTGCACCAGTGTCACGTACTGCGCCTTGGGGTCGAGCCCGCTGTCGATCACCACCACCTTGACCCCGGCCTTGGCGGCGGCGTTGACGGACGGGACGAGGCCCTCGGGGTCGCGCGGGTTGATGATGAGCAGGTTGACGCCCTTGGACACCATGTCCTCGACGTCGCCGATCTGCTTGCTCATGTCGTTCTGGCCGTCCGAGCTGGAGACCGAGCAGCCGGCCTTCTTGGCCTGGTCCTGCGCCGCCTGCTGCTGGGCCGCGTAGTACGGGGCGTTCAGCGTGAACATCGAGATGCCGACCTTGCAGTCGGCGGCCAGCGCCGGGCCTGCGGCGAACACCGAGGCGAGCAGGCAGGCGGCGAGGGTGTGGCAAACCATGGAACGCTCCCGAGACGTGTTTTTGAACTTGGCGGTATCTTTAATACAGACGCCGCTGCCGTCAACGGCCATTTTGGTCGGTTTCGCCACGGCGGGGGCAAAAAACAGGAAACTCCGACTAGATGTTGCCTCGCGCATGTAGCCAAACTACAACCGTGCCGGGGAGGACGACGCCGATGACGATGCAACCGACGCGCTGCGTGGTGGACGTGGCGAGCGGCGCCCTGGCGGGCGGCACCGGCCGCTACGAGAAGCGGCTGTCCGACCTCGCCGGCATCTACGGCGACGAGGCCGCCTTCCGCGACCTGCTGGGCGCGGGCGACAGGCTGGCCTACGCGGTCGAGGATCTGCGCCCGTCCGCCTCACCCGGCGACATGATCTTCGGCGTCACCCGCATGGCGCCCGGTCGGGTCGGCCACGAGTTCTTCGTCACCCGCGGCCATATCCACGCGGTCGCCAACCGCCCGGAAGTCTATTACGGCGAGGCCGGGAGCGGCTTGATGCTGCTTGAATCGCCCGAGGGCGAGAGCCGCATCGTCGAGATCGCACCCCGGGTGGCCTGCTACGTGCCGCCATTCTGGATCCACCGCTCGGTCAACGTGGGCCAGGACGAGCTGGTGATGACCTTCTCCTACCCGGCCGACGCCGGGCAGGACTACGACATCATCGCCCGCTCCGGCGGGATGCGGCAGCGGATCGTCGACGACGGCCAGGGCGGCTGGCGCGCCATGGACAACCCGCGCTGGCGGCCGCGCGAGCCGGCCGAGATCGCGCGCGTGATGGCGACCGCCGCGTGACCCCCGCGACCCGGCCGACGCTGTACTTCATCGGCGTCACCACCGGCCAGAGCTCGATCATGCGGGTGTTCCCGGCCTGGGCCGAGCATTTGGGCCTCCGCGACGCGGCGATCGTCGGCATCGACTTCCCGCTGCACGCCGAGCCTGCCGCCTATCGCGAGGCGGTCGGCTTCATCAAGGCCGACCCGCTCTCGCTCGGCGCCCTGGTCACGACGCACAAGATCGACCTGTTCCACGCCTGCCGCGACCTGTTCGACGCCATCGACCCCCATGCGGCGACGATGGACGAGACCAGTTGCCTGTCGAAGCGCGGTGGCCGGCTCATCTGCCACGCCAAGGACCCGATCTCGTCGGGCCTCGCGGTCGACGCCATCCTGCCGCCGGGGCACTTCGCGCGCACCGGCGCCGAGGCGTTCTGCATCGGCGCCGGCGGCTCGACCATCGCGCTGACCTGGCACCTGGCGCGACGCGGCGACGTCCCCGCGAAGATCGTCGTCTCCGACCGCGACCGGGCGCGGCTCGACGAGATCCGCCGCATCCACGCGCTCGGCCCCTCGGACGTGCCGGTCGAATACGTCTTGGCCGAGACGCCAGACGCCAACGACGCGGTGCTGGCGCGGCTGAAGCGTGGCTCGCTGGTGGTCAACGCCACCGGCCTGGGCAAGGACGCGCCGGGCTCGCCGCTCACCGACGCCGGCCAATTCCCCCGGGACGGCATCGCCTGGGACCTGAACTATCGCGGCGCGCTGGTGTTCCTCGACCAGGCGCGCGCCCGACGCGAGGCGCGCGGCCTGCGGGTCGAGGACGGCTGGGTCTACTTCATCCATGGCTGGACGCAGGTGATCGCCGAGGTGTTCGACATCGCCATCCCCACCTCCGGACCGGGCTTCGACGCCCTCTCGCGCATCGCCAGGGCGGCGTGAGCCTTGCCGCAGGACGCCGCGATCAGGCGAGCGCCCAACGCGCTGGAGATGGTCCGCACCGCCCTGCCAGGCCTGCGCCGCTCCGACGCCAAGGTGGCGAACCTCGTGCTCGCCGACCCGTTCCGCATCCTCGACGCCAGCATGGGCGAGGCGGCGGCCCTCGCCGGCGTCAGCCAGCCGACGGTGATGCGCTTCTGCGTCGCGGTCGGCTGCTCCGGCTACCAGGAGTTCAAGCTGCGCCTGGCGCAGAGCCTGGCGCTGGGGCGGCCCGCCACGCATTCGGTGATCTCGGCCAGCGACACGCTGGGCAGCGTCGCCGACAAGATCTTCGAGTACACGCTGACCAGCCTGGACTGGGCGCGCCAGCACCTCGACCGCGCGGCGCTCGCGCAAGCCGTCGACATGCTGGCGGCCGCCGCGTCGATCGAGTTCTTCGGCTTCGGCGCCTCGGCGCTGGTGGCGACGGACGCGCAGCAGAAGTTCCCGCTGTTCGGCGTCCCCTGCCGGGCGCAGTCGGACTCGCACCAGCAGATCATGACCGCCGCGATGGCGCGAGCGGGCGACGTGGTGGTGGTGATCTCCAACGCCGGGCGCACGCTGCAACTCGTGGAGGCGGCGCAGGTGGCGCGCGAGAGCGGCGCCAGGGTGCTGGGCATCGTCGGCGCCCACGGCCCGGTCAGCGCCGCCTGCGACGTGACGCTGCTGGTCGAGACGCTCGACAACACCAACGTCTACACGCCCACCACCTCGCGCATCGCGGCCCTGGCCCTGGTCGACATCCTCTCGACCGCCGTGGCGTTGCGCCGCGAGCACGGGCACATGGGCCGGCTCGACCGCATGAAGCAGCGGCTCAACGCCTTCCGCTCGGGCGACGCGGACGACGAGCTGGACTGAACCGGAGCACGGCATGATGGACACCACGGCGCTCTGCGCGGGCTTCGACCCCGAGCTGTTCGTCACCGACCCCGAACGCACGGCTTCGTACGCGCGCGACCGCACCGGCGCCTATGTCGGCCAGCCGTTCGCCGTGGCGCGGCCGCGCTCGGCCACAGAACTCGCCTCGGTCATGGCCCGCTGCGGCGAGCTGCGCCTGGGCGTGGTGCCGCAGGGCGGCCTGACCGGGCTGGTCGGCGCCGGCGTGTCGGGCGACGTCGAACCCGAGGTGGTGGTGATCCTCGACCGCATGGCCGCGGTGCGCGCGGTCGACCCGGTGGGCTACGCCATCACGGTCGAGGCCGGCTGCGTGCTGGAGACCGCGAAGCAGGCCGCCGAAGCGCAGGACTGCCTGCTGCCGATCACCTTCGGCGCGCAGGGCTCGGCACGGATCGGCGGCAACGTCGCGACCAACGCCGGCGGCTTCAACGTGCTGCGCTACGGCATGACCCGCGACCTGGTGCTCGGGCTCGAGGTGGTGCTGCCCGACGGGCGCATCTGGGACGGGCTGCGCACCCTGCGCAAGGACAACCGCGGCTACGACCTGAAGCAGTTGTTCATCGGCGCCGAGGGCACGCTCGGCATCGTCACGGCGGCGGCGCTGAAGCTGTTCCCCAAGCCCACGCAGGTCGAGACCGCGTGGCTGGGCGTGGCCTCGGTCGCCGACGCCATGGCGTTGTTCGCCCGCGCCCGGCGCAGTTGCAGCGACCTGCTCTCGGCGTTCGAGCTGATTACGCGCGACGGGCTGGAGCTGGCCCTCGCCCATCGCGATGGGCTGGCCGACCCGCTGGGCCAGCCCTGCCCGGTCTACGTGCTGCTGGAGGTCGCCGCCTGCGGCGCGGTCGATTTGCGGCACGTGCTGGAATCCTGCCTGGAGGACGCCGGCGAACTGCTGCTCGATGGCACGCTGGCCGCCAGCCGTGCCCAGGCCGACCGGCTGTGGAGCTGCCGCGAGGCGATGGTCGAGGCGCAGAGCCGGCACGGGCCATACTACCGCACCGACGTCTCGGTGCCGATCGCCTCGATCGCGTCGTTCCTGGAAGCGGCCCTGGCCGAGCTGGCGGCGTCGCTGCCCGAGGGCAAGCCGGTCGCCTACGGCCATGTCGGCGACGGCAACATCCACCTCAACGTGGTGCCGCCGGCGGACTGGGACCTGGCGCGGCGGCAGGCGCTGTTCCGCCAGGCGGAGGAGGTGATCTTCACCACGCTGGACCGCTTTGGCGGCAGCATCAGCGCCGAGCACGGCATCGGCCGCTCCAAGAAGCGCGCCTTCCTGGAACGGGTCGACCCGGTGACGCTCGACCTGTTCAAGAAGCTCAAGAACGCGATCGATCCGACGCACCAGCTCAGCGCCGGCCGCATCTTCGACGCGTGAGGCCGCCGGTCCCGGCTGTCCCGGGACGGCAGGCCGCATGTCCGCCGCGCCGGCGATCCGCGGCGTCGGATTGCCTGCTCCGGCGATAGCCTGTTTGATGCTCGGCGTTCAGCCGGTTCGTTGTATTTTCCGAAAGAGTTTCAATGCCGCCCATTGCGCTCGTGGCCAGGACGACATCGCTGCTCTGCCTTCTGTCCGTGGGCGCGGTCGCCGCCGTGGCACCGCGCGGCGCGGCGGCAGCCACGACCGTCACCGCCCGCGAAACGCTCGCGATCGACGTCTCCGGCGGCAGGCTGGTGCAGTTGCCGAGTGACGCGGCTTCGGTGTTCGTGGCCGATCCCGGCATCGCCGACGTGCAGACCCCGGCCGCGTCCAAGGTGTTCGTGTTCGGCAAGAAACCTGGCCGCACCACGCTGTTCGCCCTCTCGGCCAGCGGCGCGCCGCTACTGGCGACCACGCTCGACGTGCGCTTCCCACAGGCCGAGCTGCAGTCGCAGTTCCGCGCCGAGGCCGGCGACGCCCCGGTCAGCCTGGCCTACACGGCCAACGGCGCGGTGCTGCAAGGCACGGTGCCGGACGCCGCGGCGGCGCAGCGCCTGCAGGAACTCGCCACCATCACCGTGGGTCCCGGTGTGGCGCTTCGCAACCAACTCCAGGTGAGCGGCGCCACCCAGATCAACCTGCGCGTGCGCGTGGCCGAGGTGAGCCGCTCGGTGTCGCGCCAGCTCGGCTTCGACTGGTCGAGCATCTTCTCGGTCGGCAACTTCGCCTTCGGGCTGCAGACCGGCCGGTTCGCCGCACCGGGCGGAACGCTGGTCGGGACCGGCGTCGACCAGGTGTTCGGCTCCGTCGCCTCGCGCCGCATCAACGGTTCGGCCGTGCTCGACGCCATGGCCACCGAGGGCCTGGTCAGCCTGCTCGCGGAGCCGAACCTCACCGCGATCTCGGGCTCCACCGCGACCTTCCTGGCCGGCGGCGAGTTCCCGATCCCGGTGCCGCAGGCGCTCGGCGTCACGTCGATCGAGTACAAGCAGTACGGGGTCGCCGTCTCCTTCACGCCGACGGCGCTGTCGAGCGGGCGGATCGGCATGAAGGTCCGGCCCGAGGTCAGCGCCATCGACCTCTCGAACGCCATCGCCATCAACAACATCTCGGTGCCGGCGCTGACCACCCGGCGCGCGGAGACCGATGTCGAGCTGGCCAGCGGCCAGAGTTTCGCGATCGCCGGGCTGATCCAGAACAACAACAACAACAACGTGCGCAAGCTGCCCTGGCTGGGCGACATCCCGGTGCTGGGCGAGCTGTTCCGCTCGACCGCGTTCCAGCGCAACCAGACCGAACTCGTGATCGTGGTGACGCCTTACCTGGTGCAGCCGACGGTGGCCACGCCGGCCGATGCGGTCGGCAGCGTGTCGGTGCCCTCGGACCTGGAGGAGCTGCTGTTCGGCCGCGTC
>CAXUHK010000134.1:10836-11502 GCA_964250775.1 uncultured Acetobacteraceae bacterium
GTTGCGCGGCAGCGCCGGGTTCCTGTTCGAATGACCCCGCATTGGCTGCTCGCCCTGGCGTTGGCGTTGGGTGCCGCCGGATGCGTGAACGAAGCCGCCGAACTGGGCCACCCGCCTCCCGTGGCGCTCTCGGTGGCGCGGCGCGACCTGGTGGTGGCGCTGAAGCGCGACCCGCAAGTGGAGCCCGACGCGCGCGCCCGGCTGCGCCAGGCGATCACCGCGCTGGGCGGGGCGTCGCCGCTCGCGGTGCGCGCGCGCATCCAGGCGGCCACCCCCGGTGACGCCGACGCGGTCCGCCGCGCGCTGCTCGGGCTGGGCGTCGACCCGGCCCGCGTCATGGTCGAACGCGCCGGCTTCGTGCCCAGGCTGCTGCCCAGGGTCGTGCTGACGCGCACGTTCGCGGCGGTGGCGGATTGCAGCGCCGCGATCACGCTGGCCTTCCACGACGACGTGGCGCCGAGCCTGGACAGCCTCGGCCGCTGCATCCAGCAGAACAACCTCGCCGCCATGCTGGTCGACCCCGCCGACCTGGTCGATCCGCCGCCGCTGGCGCCCGGGGACGCGGCGTTCCTGGTGGGTGGGCTCAATGCCCGGCTGTCGCAGCGCGATCCCGGATTGCCTCCGGCCGGGCTGCAGTCCGACTTCTCCGGGGGTTCGGGAGGATCC
>CAXUHK010000135.1:0-938 GCA_964250775.1 uncultured Acetobacteraceae bacterium
TGCGCTTCGACGACGGCGGCCGCGAGCTGCGCTTCGTCGACCAGCGGACCTTCGCCGGCACCGCCCTGGCACCGGCGGCCGACCAGTTGGCGGCCAGCCGACTGGCGACCGGGGATGACGCGGCGGCGGCGCCGCCGCTGGCCAGCGTCCGGTTCGACCGGCTCGACGCCGATTGGCAGCCGCCGCTGCTGGACTCGGTGCGGGGCGCCTTGGCGCGGCGGCCCGACGCCCAGTTCGACCTGGTGGCCCCGGTGCCGATGCAGGCGAGCCTTGATTTGCAGGACCGCGCCCTGACATCGGGTGCAGCGGACCTGCAACAGGTCGCGGACGCGCTCCTGGCCGATGGCGTGGCCGCCGACCACGTCCACCTCGGCTCGCGGGGCGATCCCGGGCAGCCGGTGCGTGAGGTCCGCGTCTACGTCCGCTAGGCCAGGTACAGAGATCGGGTCCATCGTGCATCCATTCCGGGCCGCGGCGCGGCAGGCGCTGCAAACCATCCACGACCAGAGTCGCTACCGCCGGTTCACCCCCTGCGCAAGCATTCCGCGCGGTTCCCGGTGTTCGGCGCGAGCGGTCCGGACGGCGGTAGCCGCGACATCACGGTGTGGTCGTCGAACGACTACCTGGCCATGGGGGTGCATCCCGATGTCATCGCGGCGGCGCGCGACGCGGCGCTCGAGTTCGGCGCCGGCGCCGGCGGCACCCGCAACATCGCCGGCACCAGCCACCTGCACGAGGCGCTGGAAGCCGAGTTGGCGCGGCTGCACCGCAAGCCGGCGGCGCTGCTGTTCACCTCCGGCTACGTCGCCAACCAGGCCAGCCTGGTCGCCATCCTGCGCGCCCTGCCCGGCTGGCACGTGTTCTCGGACGCCCGGAACCACGCCTCGATGATCGCCGGGTTGAAGGGCGCCGCGGCGCGGGTCGAGGTGTTCGCGCAC
>CAXUHK010000135.1:948-11239 GCA_964250775.1 uncultured Acetobacteraceae bacterium
CCCGGGGGGGGGGGGGGCTCGGGGGGGGCGCCCGGCTGGGGGCCGGGGGGGGGGTCTTGGTGTGCGCGCACACCGACCGGGATGCCCTCGCGACGAAGCGGGCCGCCGCCCCGGTGGCGGCGCCGAAGCTGATCGCCTTCGAGAGCGTCTACTCGATGGACGCCGACATCGCGCCGATCGGGGCGATCTGCGACCTGGCCGAGCGCCACGGCTGCCTGACCTATCTCGACGAGGTGCACGCGGTCGGGCTGTACGGTCCGCATGGCGGCGGCGTGGCCGAACGTGACGGGCTGCTGGAGCGCATCGACATCGTGGAAGGCACGCTGGCCAAGGGTTTCGGCTGCCACGGCGGCTACATCGCGGCCGACGCCGACATCGTGGACTTCATCCGCTCCACCGCCGCGGGGTTCATCTTCACCACGGCGCTGCCGCCGACCACGGTGGCCGCCGCCCTGGCCAGCGTGCGCCACGTGCGCGCCGACGCGCCGCGCCGGGCCACGCTGTTCGAGCGCGCCGCCACGCTGAAGCGCAAGCTCGACGCCGCCGGCCTGCCGCGCATCGCCTCCGAGAGCCATATCGTGCCGCTGCACGTGGCTGGCGCCGAGCGGGTGCGCGAGGTCAGCCGGCGGCTGTTCGACGAGTGGGGGATCTATGCGACGCCGATCGACTACCCGACGGTGCCGGTGGGCAGCGAGCGGCTGCGGCTTACGCCGACCCCGTTGCACACCGATGCCATGATGGACAGGTTGGTCGCGGCGTTGACGGCGGCATTATCCGACAATTCCGCGTCGGACCGCCTGGCCCACGCCGCCTGACATCCGGGCAAGCCGTTGCGCCGGGCATTTGCATGACTTATTGAGCAATGCAAGCGGCCAGGAGCACACAAGGTGAGCGGTCCGGAGACCGTCGCGACGGGGGCAGGGTCGGCACTGCGCGAATCAGCCGGCCGCAACCTGCACGAGAAGATCGCCAACGCGCTCGGTGTCGCGATCGTCAGCGGCGAGCACCCGCCCGGCAGCGCGTTGCCGACCGAGATGGAGCTGTGCGCGCGCCTCGCGGTGTCGCGTTCGGCGCTGCGCGAGGCGTTCAAGCTGCTGGCCGCCAAGCGCCTAATCGTCAGCCGGCAAAAAATCGGCACCCTGGTCCGGCTGCGCGCCGAGTGGAACATGCTCGACCCCGAGGTGCTGGCCTGGCACTTGCGCGCGACTACCACGGACGCCTTCGTCTCCGGCCTGTTCGAGGTGCGCCAGATCGTCGAGCCGCAGGCGGCGGCGCTGGCCGCCGAGCGCCGCAGCCCGCACGCGGTCGCGCGCATCGAGCAGGCGCTGCTGGACATGGAGACGCGCCAGGACGGCGTGGGCGACCTGGCGGAGGCCGACCTGCGGTTCCATCAGGGCATCCTGGACGCCACCGGGAACTACTTCCTGGCCTCGTTCGGCGCGGTGATCGAAAGTTCGCTGGTGGCGTCGTTCCAGTTGAGCTGGCAGGGCGCCGCGCGCACGCCGGCGCACGCGCTGAACCAGCACCACGGCGTGCTGACGGCGATCAGGCACGGCCGCGGGCTCGAGGCGCACGCGGTGATGGCCGAGCTGCTGCGCGCCGCCAGCGAGGACGTGCGCGAGAACCTGGTGCGCCGCCAGGAGCGCGCCGGCGAGGTGGCGGCGTTGCCGTAGCCGGCCCTATTGGCAAGGGTCTCTGTTGGCAATGGTCGGGCGTGTGCTACACGCCACGCCTCGCCGGCACCCCTGGAGGCCGGCGTTTGCAAGGGAGCGAACCATGGCCACCACCACCACGATCGAGGCCGAGGCACGCACGCACGCGGGCAAGGGGGCAGCGCGCGCCACGCGGCGGGCAGGCAAGGTGCCTGCGGTCATCTACGGCGCCAAGGCCGCGCCGACCCTGATCTCGCTGGAACCCAAGACGGTGATGCGCGAGATCCACCGCAACGGCTGGCGCTCGCGGCTGTTCGAGGTGATGGTCGACGGCGCGCCGACGCGGGCGCTGATCCGCGAGGTGCAGTACCATCCCGTCACCGACCAGCCGGAACACGTCGACTTCCAGCGCCTCGCCCCGGGTGAGCGGATGCGCGTCGCCGTCGCCGTGGTGTTCACCAACGAGGGCGTCAGCCCCGGCCTCAAGCGCGGCGGCGTGCTGAACGTGGTGCGCCACACCGTCGAGTGCCTGTGCGACCCGGACCAGGTGCCGGAGCACTTCGAGGCCGACCTCGGCGCGCTCGACATCAACGCCAACGTGCGCTGGTCCGACCTGAAGGGCACCGACGGCCTGCGCCCCACCATCGTCGACCGCGACTTCGTGATCGCCACGGTGGCGCCGCCGACCAAGGGCGCCGAGCCGGTGGCCGATCCGAACGCCCCGGCCGGCGCGGCCCCCGCTCCGGCGCGCGGCACCAAGGCGCCGGCCAAGGCCGCCGCGAAGAAGTGACGCCGTGCGGCTCTGGGTCGGCCTCGGCAATCCGGAGCCGGGGATGGCCCGGCAGCGGCACAACATCGGCTTCATGGCGCTCGATCGCATCGCCGCCCGCCACGGGTTCGGTCGGTGGCGGCAGCGGTTCAAGGGCCTGGTGGCCGAGGGCGGCGTGGGCGGCGAGCGGATTCTGGGCCTGAAGCCGCTGACCTACATGAACGACAGCGGCGAGGCGGTGCAGGCTGCCGCCGCGTTCTACAAGCTGTCGCCCGAGGCGATCACCGCGTTCCACGACGAGCTGGACCTGGTGCCCGGCAAGGTACGGGTGAAACGGGGCGGCGGGGCGGCCGGGCATAACGGGTTGCGCAGCATGGACCGCCAGCTCGGCAGCCCGGATTATTGGCGGGTGCGCCTCGGCATCGGCCATCCCGGCCACAAGGACCGCGTGACCGGGCACGTGCTGGGCGACTTCGCCAAGGTCGACCAGGCCTGGCTGTCGTCGCTGCTCGACGCCGTGGCCGACGCGGCGCCGTTGCTGGCGGCGGAGCGCGCGGAGGAGTTCATGACCAGGGTGGCGTTGCTTCAGGAGAGCTGAATGGGTTTCAACTGCGGCATCGTGGGCCTGCCCAATGTCGGCAAGAGCACGCTGTTCAACGCGCTGACCGCGACCGCCGCGGCGCAGGCGGCCAACTACCCGTTCTGCACCATCGAGCCGAATGTCGGTCGGGTCGCGGTGCCGGACCCGCGCCTCGCCGCCCTGGCAGCGATCGGCCGCAGCGCCAAAATCGTGCCCACCAGCCTCGAGTTCGTCGACATCGCCGGCTTGGTGCGCGGCGCCAGCAAGGGCGAAGGCTTGGGCAACCAGTTCCTCGGCAACATCCGCGAGGTCGACGCCATCGTGCATGTCCTGCGCTGCTTCGAGGACGCCGACGTCACCCATGTCGAGGGCAGCGTCGACCCGATCCGCGACGCCGAGACGGTAGAGACCGAGCTGATGCTGGCCGACCTCGACAGCCTGGAGAAGCGCCTGCCGCAGTTGCAGAAGCGTGCCAAGGGCGGCGACAAGGAGAGCGTCGCCGCCGTGGCGCTGATCGAGCCGATCATGGCGGCGCTGGCGGCGGGCCGCCCTGCCCGCACCGTGATCGCACCGTCCGACGCCGAGCCAGCGCGCCGGTTGCAGCTCATGACCAGCAAGCCGGTGCTCTACGTCTGCAACGTCGAAGAGGCGGCCGCCAGCGCCGGCAACGCGCAGTCCGAGCGGGTGGCGGCCCGCGCCGCCGCAGAAGGGGCCGCCTGCGTCGTGGTCTCGGCGGCGATCGAGGCCGAGGTCAGCACGCTGCCGGAGGCCGACCGGGCCGAGTTCCTGGAGGGGCTGGGCTTGCACGACAGCGGCCTCGACCGGGTGATCCGCGCCGGCTACGGGCTGCTTGGCCTGATCACCTACTTCACCGTGGGGCCGAAGGAGACCCGCGCCTGGACCATCGTGCGCGGCACTAAGGCGCCGCAGGCGGCGGGCGCGATCCATGGCGACTTCGAGCGCGGGTTCATCGCTTGCGAGACCACGGGTTACGACGATTATGTGGCGTTCAAGGGCGAGGCTGGCGCGCGTGAGGCCGGCAAGCTGCGCATCGAAGGCAAGGATTACGTGGTGCGCGACGGCGACGTGTTGGAGTTTCGCTTCAACGTGTAGAAATGAGAGATGGCGCCTGTGCCGATAGCAAAGAGGCCACGACCTGTCTGGGCGAAATTTGCACGCCGGATCGCGGCGCAGGGCGACGACCGGCTTGCCTGGCCGGAGTTCGGCAACGCGGACGATCAGTTTACCCTGCTTTGGGAATGGGGTAACGCGGCCGACACAAAGGCGTAGGGCGACCTGAACAAAGGCCCGAATGAACGGGAAGCCGTGGTGACCGCCGATGATTCACACCTGCCGCCGTTCGCGGTAATGTTGGCGTGGCTGGTCGGGCCGCGCCGAGCCGGGGCATTCTTTTTGGGCAGATGAATCAAGGCATGGGCCGGGAGACGACCAGCCGCAAAGATCCGTCGAATTGCGGCAGGGTCCGCAAGGCACCATGGCGGTCGTCCCAAGTCCCACTACCGAGAGCATTGCGAAGATCATCGACATAATGCTTGGCAGTTTCAGGCGGCACGAAGCTCCAAGCGGAGCAGGCCAGCCGGGCACCACCCTCCAGCAACCATTCCGGACGCCCGTAATAGGCTTCGTTGAAGCCGTCCTTGCAGTGTAGCGGAATGGGAACCGGCAAGGTGTCCGCCTTTCCGCCGAGAATCGCGCCTATGCGTTGCAAGGACGGATACCGCCGCGCTTCCGCCGCCAGCACTTCGGGGGCGTAGACGTTCAACCAAAACTGCTGCACGAGAGCAGGATCGCAAGACAGAATGGCGACAGGCCCTCTGGTGACGCGCCGCATCTCGGCAAGCCCAGCGTCCAGGTTGCTCCACTGGTGAACGGTGAAGGTCGCCATGCTCGCGTCAAACTGACCGTCCGGAAAAGGCAGGTTCTCGGCGGTAGCATCGATGGCTACGCTGAGATGGGCAGGCCGCTGCTCGCGCATGGAGGAGGAGGGTTCAACAGCCGTCACGTCGCGGTCTAATGGCTCATAAGAGCCCGCGCCAGCGCCGACGTTGAGAACTGTTTTAGCGTCGCCAAGTGCGGCATTGATGAATGCGGCAATCATCGGTTCAGGTTGGCGGTATATCGAGTAGTCTTTCCCGATCCGACCATAGTTGGCATCGCCAGCACTGCCATCTTCTTCTCTGTTGGCCAAAACTTACAACTCGCCCTTAGCCAACGTTTCGCGCAACACACGCTCGATGCGGGCATTGTAGCCTTTCCCGGTCGCCTTGATGGTCGCGACCAAATCCCTGTCCCATCGAAAGGCGATGTGCGCCCGCGGGTTCTCGATCCTCGGCCTGCCACCTTTGTTCCTCATGGCTTCCATCGCGCCGGTCATGCCGGCATCAACATCGGCGATCGGGCGCATGGCCTTGAAGTCGTCGGCGCTCAACTCGCGGACCTCGCCGCTCTCATCCGTCAGTGGTGCCCTGCTCATAGTCTCGCTCCTCTCGCTGGTTGGCTTCGCGGAAGCTGATGATCCGGCGAACCTGACCGCGCATGACGTAGCAGACCACGTAAAGCCGTCCCTGACGCGGGACCAAGGCGACGATGCGCCGCTCGCCATAGCCGTGCCGGTCGTCGGTAAAGGCGAACGCCCTGTCCCATTCCAGTTCGGCCACCCGCTCGAACAGCAGGCCGCGTTCCTTGCCGTTATTGGCGCTTTTGTCCGGGTCGAACTAAATTTCCACAGGTTATTGTATCACAGAATTCATTTAAGCGTAATGAATTTTGTGAAATGGAATCCGGTTTGTATTTTACGGAATAGTGCCTGCCCGCTCGCCTCAAGCGGGGCAAGCCTACGCCGGCGCGTCCTCGATGTCCTCCAGGCTGAATTGCTGCGCCTCCTGGTCGTAGCTGAACAGCTCGGCGTAACGGCCCCAGGAGATCGCGGTGCGCATCGTGTTCTCCGCATAATCGGGGCTCATGTGGTCCTCCAGCTCGTCCGAGAAGCGCACCGCCGAGGCGCGGTGGTTCCAGCGCTCGTCGAGCGTGCGTCGGATCGCCGCCACCAGCGGCACGTGCGCGCGCAGGCTGCGGGCGAAGATCACCTTGCGCGCGTCGGTGTCGGCCAGCGCGAACTCGCGGCCGAGATCGGTCAGCACCAGGTCGCCCTCCTCCAGCACCGCGAACGCCAACTGCGCCAGGCTCTCGCCGATCGGCAGCAGCTCGTCGGCCTCCAACTGCAGCGACTCCGCAAGCCGCGGCAGGTCGGCGCGGCCATTGTACGGCGGCGCCGCGAGCTGCTCCAGCAGGCCCGCCATCAGGTTGGTCGAGACCGGGTGCAAGGCGGTGGCGAAGGTGGTGTCGACCACCGGCGCCGGGATCGCCGAGGCGGGGATCGCGGGCTTGGCCACGGCGCGGCGGGTCATCACCGCGTAGATGTCGTCGACCAACTGGCGGAACGCCGGGTCGAGCCGGTTGCGCGGGTGGGCGAACGGCACCGTCATCTCGCTCGCGACCCGGCCCGGATTGGAGCTGAACACCAGGATGCGGTCGCACATCAGCACCGCCTCCTCGATGTTGTGCGTGACCATCAGGATCGACTTCAGCGGCAGCTTGCCCTCGGTCCACAGGTCGATCAGGTCGGTGCGCAGCGTCTCGGCGGTCAGCACGTCGAGCGCGCTGAACGGCTCGTCCATCAGCAGCAGGTCGGGCTGCACGACCAAGGCGCGCGCCAGGCCGACGCGCTGGCGCATCCCGCCCGACAGCTCCTTGGGGTAGGCGTTCTCGTAGCCACCCAGGCCGATCAGGTCGATCGCCGCCTCGGAGCGCCGCTCGCGCTCGTCGCGCGCGATGCCCTGCGCCTCCAGGCCCAGCTCGACGTTCTCCTGCACGGTCAGCCAGGGGAACAGCGCGAAGCTCTGGAACACCATGGCCACGCCGTCGGCCGGCCCCGCGACCGGGGCGCCGCGCCAGGAGACGCTGCCGGCGGTGGGCAGCAGCAGGCCGGAGACGATGCGCAGCAGCGTCGACTTACCGGAGCCGGAGCGACCCAGCAGCCCCACGATCTCGCCGCTGGCGAGCGTCAGGTTGACGTCGTCCAGCACCAGCAGGTCGGCGGTGCTCTCCTTGTGGTACGACTGCCGGCAGCCGACGACCTGCAGCAGCGGCGCGCGCTCGGCGGTGGCATCCATGGGCATGGCCTCTCGAACGGAAGTCGGGCGGGGGTCAGAGCGTCAGGCGGCGGGTCGAGTAGGCGTAGAGCGGCCGCCACACCGCGCGGTTGAAGGCCAGCACGAACAGCGACATCATGGCGACGCCCAGCACGATGCGCGGGAAATCGCCCCGCTCGGTCGCGTGCGCGATGTAGGCGCCCAGCCCGTGCGCCGACAGGTGCGTGTCGCCCCAGGCGGCGACCTCGCTCACGATGGCGGCATTCCACGAGCCGCCGGAGGCGGTGATGGCGCCGGTCACGAAATACGGGAAGATGCCGGGCAGGATCACCCGGCGCCACCATAGCCAGCCGCCGATGTGGAAGTTCTCCGCCGCCTCGCGCAGGTCGCCGGGGAAGGCCGAGGCGCCGGCGATGACATTGAACAGGATGTACCATTGCGTGCCCAGGATCATCAGCGGCGTCAGCCAGATGTCGCGGTTGACGTGGAAGGCGACGATCGCCACCACGAAGATCGGGAAGAACAGGTTGGCCGGGAACGCCGCCAGGAACTGCACCACCGGCTGCGCGCGCTGCGCCCAGGCCGGGCGCAGGCCGAGCCAGACGCCGATCGGCACCCACAGCAGGCTGGCCAGCGCGATCAGCACCACGACGCGCAGCAGCGTGGCGCAGCCGAGCAGGACGGTCTCGCCGAGATCGGCCCAGCCGACATCGCCGCCCGCGATGTAGGCGACGATCCGCCACAGCGCCAAGGCGACCACCAACGCCACGACCGTCAGGAACGCCACGTCCCCGCTGCGGGTGGCGGCGGCTTGCCTGGCCCGCGAACGCGCCGGACGCCGCGGCAGGCGCGGCATCACCCGGCCAAGTGCCGCCAACGCCTCGCCCGCCATGGCTCCCATCGCCTGCAGGGCGCGGGTGCGGCGCAGCACCTGCAGCATCCATGGGTCGGCGTTGGTGGCGCCGGCCACCAGCTCGAAGCGGAACTTGGCCGACCAGGCGACCAGCGGGCGGAACAGCAATTGGTCGTAGAGCACGATCACCACCAGCATCGCGCCGATGGCGTAGAACACCGCCGCGATGTCCCGCCGGTCGAGGGCGACCGCGACGTAGCTGCCGATGCCGGGCAGCTTCCAGGTGCTGTCGCCGATCGAGATCGCCTCCGAGGCCACGACGAAGAACCAGCCGCCGGACATCGACAGCATCATGTTCCACACCAGGCCGGGCATGGCGAACGGCGCCTCCAGCCGCCAGAACCGCTGCCAGCCGGACAGCCGGAACGCGCGCGTCGCCTCGTCGAGGTCGGCCGGGATGGTGGTCAGCGACTGGTACATGCTGAACGCCATGTTCCACGCCTGGCTAGTGAAGATGGCGAAGATCGCCGCCAGCTCCAGCCCCGCGACGCGGCCGGGGAACAGGCTCATGAAGAACGCTGTGGTGAAGCTGAGGAAGCCCAGGATCGGCACCGACTGCAGGATGTCGAGCAGCGGCACCATGACCAGGCCGGCGCGCCGGCTCTTGGCCGCCAGCGGCGCGAAGGTGAAGGTGAACACCAGCGAGGCGGCGAGGGCCGCGAACATCCGCAGCGTGGTGCGCAGCGCGTAGGCCGGCAGGTGCCAGGGGTCGAGGCTGACTTCGGTCGCGTGCGGCGCATCGAGGGGCTTCAGCGTCTCGGGCGTCACCTGCGCGACCGCGACCAGCACCGCGAACACGATCAGCACCGCCGCCAGATCCCACCAGTTCGGCAGCCGGCGGACGGTCGCGAGGTCGGGAGTTGCGGTGCGGGCCATCGACATCTCCCGTGGCAGCTGGGCGAAGGCAGGCTGCGGGTGGCTGTTAGCGCAGGCATCCAGCGCTGTCACGCCGCGGCGCCGAGAGGTTCCGGCGCCCGGGCCGGCGTGCGGGCCGGCGTCCAGGTGGGCGCTGTTTTTCCCGCGCGCGGTCGGCTAGGCAGGCGGCATGGAAGCCCGATCGCCAACCGCCACGAGCCTGCCCGTCGACCCGCAAGCCGAGCTGGAACGGCTGGCCGCCAGCGACCGGGCGTTGCGCGAGCAGCTCCTGGTCGCCGAACAGAGCGCCTACCTGCACGCGCTGCGCGCCGCCTACCTGCAGGGCGAGGTGCATGTGCGCGACGCCCAGATCGGGTTGATCCGGCGTTCCGCCTCGTGGCGTGCCGCCGGGCCGTTGCGGGCACCCAGGGTGGTCGCCGAAGCGGTGCTGCGGCATGGGCCGGCGGGAGCCGCGCGGGGCTTCATGCGGCTGCTGGGGCGCCAGGCCGAACGGGTCCGCCGTCGCCTCGACCGCGACGCCGCGTCCCGGCTCTCGCGGCGGGCGGCGATCGCCGATGCCGCGTACACCACCTCGCCGGTGCGCAGCGCGCCCGAGGTGGTGGCGCCGCGGGTGCTTATCATGGCCGAGCTGTCGATCCCGCAATGCGCCAAGTACCGCGTCTGGCAGCGTCAGGAGGCGCTGGCGCGGCTCGGCGTGCCCTGCACCGTGCTCGACTGGCGGCGCTCCGCCGAGTGCCGCTCGGCGCTGCAGACGCACGCGCTGGCGATCCTGTACCGGGTGCCGGCGATGCCCGAGGTGGTCGACCTGCTGGGCGAGGCGCGGCGGCTCAACGTCAACACCTACTGGGAAGTCGACGACCTGATCTTCGACGAGCCCGCCTACCTGCTGAACCGCAACCTCGACACGCTCGACCCGCCGTTGCGCGCCGGCGTGCTGGCCGGCATCCCGCTGTACGGCGCGGCGCTGCTGGCCTGCGAGCGGGCCATCGCCTCGACCGCCGGCCTGGCGGAGGCGATGCGGCGCGCGGGCGTCGACCATGTCAGCGTGATCGAGAACGGGCTCGACGACGAGACCATCGCCCTGGCGCAAGCCAGCCGCGCCAGGGCCGACGCCGAAGCCCCGCATGACGGCGTGGTGATCGGCTACGGCTCCGGCAGCAAGGCGCACGACGCGGACTTCCAGCAGGCCGCCCCGGCGCTCGCGACGCTGATGCGCGAGCGCCCGGACATCCGGTTGCGGATCATCGGCGAGCTGACGCTGCCGCCGGCGCTCGAGGCGTTCGGCGAACGCGTCGAGCGGTTGCCGCCCACCGGCTACAACAGCTACCT
>CAXUHK010000136.1:0-11192 GCA_964250775.1 uncultured Acetobacteraceae bacterium
GTGGGGGGGCGGGGCCCCCGGGGGGGGGGGGGGGGCGGGGGGGGGGGGGGGGGGGGGGGGGCCGCCGGCGACTTCACGCTCACCACCGATGCCGGCGAGCGGGTGCGGGCGCGCGCGGTGGTGGTCGCCGCCGGCGCGGGGGCGTTCGGCCCCAACCGCCCGCCGCTCGACGGATTGGCCGCGTTCGAGGCGGGCGGCGGCGTGCAGTACTACGTCCGCCGCCGCGAGGACCTGCGCGACAAGCGGGTGGTGATCGCGGGCGGCGGCGACTCGGCGGTGGATTGGGCGCTGGCGCTGCGCGGCGTCGCCGCCAGCATCCAGGTGGTGCATCGCCGCGCCAAGTTCCGCGCCGCCCCCGAGACCGAGGCGCAACTGCACGCGGCGGCGGCGCGCGGCGAGGTGGAACTGGTGGTGCCCTACCAGTTGGCCGGCCTGCACGGCGATTCGGGCTGGCTGGCCGAGGTCGAGGTCGCCGACCTCGACGGCGCCCGCAGGCGGCTGGCGGCCGACGTGCTGCTGCCGTTCTTCGGGCTGTCGATGGACCTCGGGCCGATCAACGCCTGGGGCCTGGACCTGGCGCGCGGCCACGTCGCGGTGACGGCTGCGACCTGCGAGACCAGCACGCCCGGCATCTTCGCGATCGGCGACGTGGCGAGCTACCCCGGCAAGCTCAAGCTGATCCTGCAGGGCTTTAGCGAGGCGGCGATGGCGGCGCACGCGATCCACCCGATCGCTCGGCCGGGCACGGCGCTGCACTTCGAGTACTCGACCAGCAAGGGTGTCCCGGCTTGAGGCGGCGCTCGCTGCTGGCGCTTTCATTGCTGGCCTGGCCAAGCCTGGCGCTGACACAGGCGGCCGCGCTGACGCCGCAGGACCGCGCCGACCTGGCGCGGATCGAGGCGGCCATCAACGCGATCCACACGCTGAAGGCGCGCTTCGTGCAGGAGGCGCCCGACGGCGGCCTGTCGCAGGGCCTGGCCTGGCTGCAGCGCCCCGGCCGGATGCGGTTCCAGTACGACCCGCCGACTCCGCTGCTGCTGGTCGCGGGCCACGGCCTGTTCGTCTACTACGACCGGCAATTGGGCCAGACCACCAACATCCCGTTGGGCTCGACCCCGCTCGGCCTGCTGCTGCGGGACAATTTCAGCCTGTCCGGCGAGGTCACGGCGACGGCGGTGACGCGCGAGCCGGGGCAACTCCAGGTGACGGTGCATCGCACCGCCTCGCCCGGCGACGGCACGCTGACGCTGGTGTTCTCCGACCCGCCGCTCGCCCTGCGCTCCTGGGCGGTGGTCGACGCGCAGCGGCAGGAGACCCGCGTCACCCTGCTCGACGTGCAGTTGGGCGGCAGCTTCGATCAGCAGATGTTCACCTTCATCGACCCGAAGTTCCTGCCGGGAGCAAATAAGGACTATAAGTAACCAAAAATACAAAATACTTAGAGTTTTTTGATTGGAAAAGTTGTATGTCTTTTATCTGAGAATTCAATGCTAGGTCACCGCAGCCATTTTCAGGGCGTGTCTTCTCTGATGCCGCACCGAAATGTATCGCTCGAGTTGCTTCCGAATCGGTAAACAAGCGTCCATGTTCTCGGGTTTCGATGACCCCCATGCCAATGTGGGTCCAAACTTATCACAAAGATCGTTGATACGCTGCTCCGCGTCGGAGTCTTTGCTCCAGGTTTTTAGCCAAACTGTGGCTTGCACGGGGTCGATTTGAAACGAGGAGGCCAAGCCGCGACTAGTGGCCTCGCTGGCCATTTCGTATGCGGCCATCATGTCGTCGCCTCGGCGTTCGGCAGCATAGCTCGGCTTGATTATTGCGGCTGAATTGTTTAGCGCTCCCAGAACAGCAAAATAGATAATTGTAAACAGGCTAACAAATAACGCTCGTCGCACCTCTTTCTTCATAAAAGAAAGTATTGATAGTGCGTCTATAATAGTTAAAAATCTCTGAATAAGTTTCCTGTAAGCGCAACTTTAGGAAAATGGCGTCAAACCACTTCGATCATCGTTTCGCCTCGTAGAACTGCCGCCACGATCTCAGGCAGGACGGTCTCGAACCAAACAAGCAGGTCACGGCGACGTGTATTCGGCAGCCCGATCCAGACCATGACCGGGCCCGTGGCGGCCAGCACCTTGCGCCGCGCAAAATCCTCATCTTTGGTGACGATCGCCGCGGAGGACGCCAGCGCGCAGTCCCAGATCGCGGTATCGGAAGCGGCTTGCATTCCCTTGTCGCCGACATGCTCCGCTTCGTGCCCTTCGGCGACGAGCCAGAGAGCGAGAGCGGGCGGTAGCTGAGCGTCGACAAGGAAGCGCATTCAAGCGACGCGCAACACCAGATGATCGGTCTGGCGCGCCGCGTATTCGAGGGAGGCGACAATGTCCCCGGCTTCCAGCAGCGGGTAATCCGCCAGGATTTCGTCCCGGTCGGCGCCGGCGGCGAGCAGGTCGAGCACATCCTTCACCCGGATGCGCAAGCCGCGCAGGCAGGGTCTGCCCCCACACTGGTTCGGGTCGACGGTGATGCGATGCGTCTCGCTCATTGCGGGTCTCCTGCGCGGGACATGGTTAGACCGATAGCATTCCAGGCTCAGACGGCGAGCCACGCCTTCTCGCAAATCCGCCCGTTGTCCATGTCGAACCCGCTGTGCGGGGTGTGTCCCCCGACCGTGACCGCGTGCGCGTCGAGCCAGTCGCGGAACGCCGGGACCATCATGCCGCCGTCTTGGCTCAGCATCGCCTGCATCTCGAAGATCGCCTGCCGCCGCTTGGCGACGTCCAGCTCGGCGCGCGCGGTGGCCAGTAACGAGTCGAACTTGGGCACCTTCCAATGGGTCTCGTTCCATGGCGCGCTGGATTGGCACATCACCGCCAGCATCTGCGTCGCCGCCGGGCGGCCGCCCCAGTAGCTGGTCACGAACGAGCCCTTCAGCCACACGTTGTCCCAGTAGCCGTCGGCCGGCTCCTTCTTGATGCCGACCGGGATGCCGGCGCGCTGGGCGTTGGCCTGGAACAGTTGCGCCAGGTCCACGGCGCCGGAGAACGCCGCGTCGCTCGCCTGCAGCACGACCTTGGCGTCGACGCCGGCCTTCCTAAACAGCGAGCGGGCCTGGTCCGGGTCGTAGACGACCTGCTTCAGCTGGTTGTTGTGGAACGGGTCGCCCAACGGGATCGGGTGGTCGTTGCCGAGCGTGCCGTAGCCGTTGAACATGGTCTTGAGCACCGCCGGACGATCGATCGCCAGGCGCAGCGCGCGGCGCACGTCGGCGTTGTCGTAGGGCGGGCGGTCCAGCATCATCACCATATCGGCGAACCAGCCTCCCGGTGCCCGCACGATCTCTAGCTTCTTGTTCCGGCGCACCAGCCCCACGGTCTTGGGATCGACGCGGTTGATGGCGTCGACCTGGCCACTCATCAGGGCACTGGTGCGCGCCGCGCCGTCGTTGATGACGGTGATGACCACGGCGTCGAGGTGGCCGCGGCCGGCCTTCCAGTAGTTCGGGTTCTTCTTCAATGACACCCGCACGCCGGGGTCGAACGCGTCCAGCGCGAACGCGCCGGTGCCGACCGGGCGCGCGAAGTCCTTGAACCCGTCCGGCACCATCATGACGTGGTAGTCGCTGAACACCGCCGGCAGGTCGGCGTCGCCGGCCGAGAGCACGACCTCGACCTGGTACGGCCCGAGCTTCCGGACGTCGGTGATCCCCTTCATGGAGCCGGCGGCGCCCGACTTGTTGCCGGCGCCTCGATGCAGGTTCAGCGAGTACACCGCGTCGTCGGCGGTGAACTCCCGCCCGTTGGTGAATGTCACGCCGCGACGCAGGTTGAACACCCAGGAGGCGGCGCCCGGCCTCGCCTCCCAGCTCTCCGCCAGCTCCGGGACCAGCTTGTTGTCCGGCCCGTTCTCGACCAGCGCGCTGTAGAGGGCGAAGTTGACCATCAGGCCAACGCTGTCGGTGGTCAGCGTGAAGTCCAGCGTGTCCGACGTGCTGCCGCCGGCGACGCCGAGGCGCAGCGTGCCACCCGGCCGGGGCGTGCTCGTGGCCGCCTGCGCCGGCAGCGCCAGCAGGGCCGCGCCGCCGCCGAACAGGGCACGGCGCGAGATCGTCTCGATCGTCATGGGGCGTTCCTCGGGTCAGACGTGATGGCGCGGGACGGAGAGCCGCCAGTGCCGCGACGCCACCGGCGCGTCGCCGTGGCTGGCGTCGAGCCAGGCTTCGATGTGGAACTCGGTCTCGCTCGCGCGCAGGACGGTGCGGGTCGTGGCATGGGTCTGCCACGCGCCCCGGCCGAGGTGCATCTCAAAGCTGACGTCGCCCGCGGCCGAGAGCGGGTCGTCCGGCATGATCGTGAAGCGGTCGATGGAGAACAGCTCGTATTCGAGGCCGGTGCCCTCGATGACGGTGCGGCCGGTGTCGTCCCGGGCCTCGACGACGTTGCGGCCGGCGAACTGGTCGTGGGTCACGCGGCGATAGGTGTGCGGCGCGCGCAGCGTGCGGGTGCGCAGCGCGGACGCCATTTCAGGGGCCGGCAGCCCCGGCGGCGGGCGGTCCGGCGCGCGATGCGGCAGCAGCAATCGGCACGGCCCCAGCCGCAGCGACGCGCGCCGGGGCGAGGGCCATACCAGCGGCCAGTACGCGGTGGACAACGCCAACCTGACCCGGTTCCCGGCCGGGAACAGGTGCGCGCAATCGTTCAACCGCAGCCGCACCGGCACCGGGACGCCGACCGGCAATGGCAGCGGGTCGGCGTGGCCGTCGCGGTGGGTGAGGTTGAGCACGCCGTAGCTGACCCGCAGGCTGGCCCCGTCCGGGGCCACGCTGCACAGCCGGGCCACCAGCAGCGCCTCCGGCTGGTCGGCGGTGACGACGGCCTCCAGCGCCGGCGCGCCGGCGATGCCGAGCGGCGTCGCGAGCGGCTGGCTGTCGAACGTCACCGAAAGGCCGTCGTCGCGGCGCTGGTCGCCGGGCTGCTCGCCGCCACTGCCATAGGCGCACCACACGCCGCTGTCCTCGCCCAAGTCCTGCGGCGAATCGACCAGCACGCCCGATGCGTCGTCGGGATCGGGCGACAGGGTGTTGCGGCCGAGATGCCATCCGGTCGGCCGCACGTTCGCGCTGGGCCAGGACGGCTCGGCCAGCCAGCGCCCGGGCCGGGTGGCGTAATCGGTGGCGGGAGGCACCGTGTCCTCCTGATACCAGCGCAGCATCGGGCCAGCCATGGCGCCGTTCCCGATGCCCTTCAGCCAGTGGTCCCACCACTGTATCGCCTCCTGCAGGAAGCCGTAGGCCGGGCCGGGCCGCCCGAAATGCGGGTATTTGTGCGCCCACGGGCCGATGATGCCGCGCCGTGGGCAGGTCAGGCGCTCCAGCATCCGGGGGATGGCGTTGCTGTAGGCGTCCGCCCAGCCGCCCACCAGCAGGCAGGCGGCCTCGATCGCCGCCGGGTCCTCGCCCACCGAGCCGTGCCGCCAATAGGCGTCGCGCGTCTGGTGCCGCAGCCAGGTGGCCAGCAGCAGCGGCTCGGCCTCCAGCCGCTCGCGCCACATCGGGAGCCAGCGCTCGCCCACCACCGCCGGGTCGGGCGGGCGCGACTGGTAGGCGAACATGGTGCTGGCCCAGCGCAAATTGTCGGTCAGCAGCGCGCCGCCCATGAAATGCACGTCGTCGGCGTAGCGGTCGTCGGTGCTGCACAGCGAGATCACCGCCTTCAGCGCCGGAGGTCGCCGGGCCGCCACCTGCAGGCCGTTGAAGCCGCCCCAGCTGATGCCGATCATGCCGACGGCGCCGCTGCACCACGGCTGCGCCGCGATCCAGGCGATCACCTCCAGCGCGTCGTCCTGCTCCTGCGCCAGGTACTCGTCGAGCAGCAGCCCGTCGGAGTTGCCGCTGCCGCGCATGTCGACGCGCACGCAGGCATAGCCGCGCGCCGCGACGTACGGGTGGGTCAGCGCGTCGCGCGCGGCGGTGCCGTCGGTCAGGCGGTATGGGAGGTATTCCAGGATCGCCGGCACCGGCGCCCCGTCGAGCGGGCGCCAGACTCGCGCGAACAGCCGGACGCCGTCGGCCAGCGTGACGAACAGGTCGTGGCTCGCGATCGGGACATCCATCGCGCAACCCTAACGCTTGCGCAGCGAAGCGAAAAGCGCGGCCGACTGTTGCAGTGCAGCAGTTAGCGCTTCTTTTTCCGGCCCTGCTGCCGCATTATGTCGAAGGCATGAAACCGCTGGTTGGCATCACCTGCTGCACGAAGCTGTTCGGGACCTTCTCCACCCCGAACCATGGCGCCTCCGACACCTATGTGCAGGCGACCGACCAGGTGGTCGGCGCTATTCCGGTGCTGCTGCCCGCCAATGGCCCCTCCTGCGACGCGGCGTCGCTGCTGGGCCGGCTCGACGGCATCATCCTGACCGGCAGCCGCTCGAACGTGCAGCCCTGCCTGTATGGCGGCCCCTGCCACGCCGAGGGCACGCCGGAGGACGCGGCGCGCGACGCGGTGACGCTGCCGCTGATCCGTGCCGCGGTGGCGGCGGGCGTGCCGGTGCTGGCGATCTGCCGCGGCCTGCAGGAGGTGAACGTGGCGTTCGGCGGCACGCTGCACCAGCGGCTGCAGGACCTGCCCGGCCGCATCGACCACTCGACGCCGATGCAGGCCAATCCTCTCGTGCGGATCGGCAAGGCCCACGCCGTCGCGGTGGTGCCCGGAAGCTGGCTGCACCGCGTCGCCGAGGCGCGGGAGATCGCGGTGAACTCGTTGCACAACCAGGGTGTCGACCGGCTCGGCGCCGGGCTCGTCGTCGAGGGCACGGCGCCTGACGGCACCGTCGAGGCCATCCGGGTCGCCAACGCGCCAGGTTTCGCGGTCGGCGTGCAGTGGCACCCGGAATACGATTTCGGCTGCGACGCGGTGTCGCGGCGCATCTTCGAGGCGTTCGGCGCGGCCGTGGTCGAATACGCCAACCCGTCGCTGCGGGCGGCGTCCGCAGCCGACTAGAGGCGGGCCGTTCGTCGTGCGGGCGTTTGGTCCTCGTCCAGGAACGCTCGTATCGCTTGGAACGACCGGGTCTTCTCGTGATGTCGCCCGCCGGCTGTGTCACACGAACCGCCAGGCGAAGCGGTCGCCCTCGCGGGTGACGCGGCCGGCCGAGGTCTCGGCGAAATGCGTGGTGAAGACGGTCGCGTCGCGCTCCGCCGCCTGCCGCAATGCCCATAGCCGCGAGGCGAGGCCGGCCTCGGGGAACTCGCAGTAGCAGGACGTCAGGCCGGTCTCGTAGACCTGCAGCGGGTGGTGCATGACGTCGCCGGCGAACAGCGCCTCCTGCCCGCGCGAGACGAGGCGGATGGAAGCGTGGTCGATGCTGTGGCCGGGCGTGGGCAGGAACGACAGCCCATCGAGGAACTCGCTTCCGTCGACCTCGATCTGGTCCGCCAGCCCCGCCGCGATCACCGGGCGCACGCTGTCGTCGTAGACGCCTTCGAGCGGTGTCGCGACCATGCGGCCGAGCGCGGGGCTGGGGCGGGCGTCGCCGTCCGGCGCCGTGCCCTCGGCAAGCGCCTCGTTGTACGCCCGCTCGACGCCGGAGAAGACGTAGCGGGCGCGCGGAAAGGTCGGCACCCAGCGCCCGTCCGTGAGGCGGGTGTTCCAGCCGACGTGATCGGCGTGCAGATGGGTGAGCAGCACGTAGTCCACCGCCTCGGGCTGGACGCCCGCCGCGGCGAGCCGGTCGAGGTACGGCTCGTGCAGCCGGTCGAAGATCGGGGCGGTCGGGCGCTGCTTGTCGTTGCCGGTCGCGGTGTCGACCAGGATCGTGTGGCGCGGCGTCCGCAGCAACCAGGTGTGGATGCTCTGGATCAGGGTGTCGGAGCCGGCATCGAGCGACCCCGGGCCGATCCGGTCGCGGTGACGCCGCAGTGCCGCGGGGTCGGAGCCGGGAAAGAAGCTGGCCGGGGAGGCGCCGGTGAGCGTCAACTCGTCGATCCGCGTCACGGCGACGTCGCCGATGCGGTATGTGTTGGCTTCGCGGGTCATGGCGGGTCTCCTCGATGATGCCGGTCAAGTGCGGCGCGCCGGACGAGAGCGGGAGGGCCTGCCGCTCGATAGGTGGCATCCATGCCGTCGATGGCGGTCGCCTTGGCAATGGCGGTAAAAGCGGCGATGGAGAACGGGCATGGACCTGGGCGACGTCGACCTCGGGCTGCTGCTCGCCTTGGACGCGCTCCTGGAGCACCGCAACGTCACCCACGCCGCGGCCCGGCTGGGGATCGGCCAGCCAGCGCTGTCGGCCCGGCTCGCCCGCCTGCGCGAGGCGTTCGCCGATCCGCTGTTCGTGCCCGCGGCGAGCGGGCGCGGGATCGTGCCCACGCCGCGGGCGGCCGGGCTGCAGGCCGAGCTGGCTGCGGTGCTGTCGCAAGTGCGCCGGCTGGTGGAAGGTCCCGCGACGTTCGACCCCGCGCGAACGCGGCGGACGTTCGTGGTCGCGATCTACGAGAACCCGGCGGCGATCCTGGCGCCCGGCCTCATCTCCCGAGCGAGGGCGGCGGCCCCCAAGGCGCGAATGGTGTTCGTCACTCCGGGGCCGGACACCCTGGACCGCCTGGAGCGCGGTTCGATCGACCTGCTGGTGGCCGGACCAGACCGCGCCGCCGGTGAATTGATGCAGCGGCCGTTGTTCACCGACGACTTCCTCACCGCCCAACGCGGCGACCATCCCAGGGGCAGGCAGCCGCTCGACCTCGACACGTTCTGCGCGCTCGACCATTTGCTGATCTCGGCCGACGGCGGTGGCTTCCAGGGCGTCGTCGACCGCGCGCTGGAGGCGATCGGGCGGGCGCGGCGGGTGACGGTGTCGGTCCAGAGCTACGCGCTGGCGCCGCTCGTGCTTGCCGAGAGCGACTGCGTCTGCACCTTGCCGCGCCGCTTCCTCGCCAAGTTCCCCGGCGGCCTCGACCTGTTCGCGCCCCCGATCGAGCTTGCGCCGATGCGCCTCCTGGCGCTGTGGCATCCCCGCAGCCAAGCCGATCAGGGCCATGCCTGGCTGCGGGAGACGCTCTACGCGACGGCCGGCCGCGCCTGAACCACGCGGGCGATCAACCGCCGAGATAGGCCGCCATCACCGCCTTGTCGTGCGCGACCTCCGCCGCCGGGCCGTGCAGCGCGATGCGGCCGCCCTCCAGCACGTAGGCCACGTCGCTGATGTCGAGCGCCGCCGAGGCGTTCTGCTCGACCAGCAGCACCGTGGTCCCGGCGGCGGCGAGCGTCGCCACGATGGCGAAGATCTCGTCCTCGACCAGCGGCGCCAGGCCCATGCTCGGCTCGTCCAGCAGCAGCAGCCGGGGGCCGGCCATCAGCGCGCGGCCGATCGCCAGCATCTGCTGCTCGCCGCCCGAGAGCAGGCCGGCGACCTGGCCCAGCCGCTCGCGCAGCCGGGGGAAACGGTCGAGCACCTCGGCGCGGCGGCGGTCCGCCTCGGCGGGGGCGGTCCAGCCGCCCAGGGTCAGGTTCTCGGCGACCGTGAGCGACGCGAACACCTGCCGTCCCTCCGGCACGTGCGCCATGCCGGCCGCCGCCAACCGGTGCGCGGGCCAGCCGGCGACGTCGGCGCCGTCGAACAGCACCCGCCCGGCGGCGGGGCGCAGCAGGCCGGACAGGGCGCGCAGCGTGCTGGTCTTGCCGGCGCCGTTGGCGCCGATCAGGCAGACGACCTGGCCCGCCGCCACGTCGAGGTCGATGCCGTGGACCGCCTCGGTGCGGCCGTAGCGGACGGTCAGGCCGCGCACCGAGAGCAGGGTCACGCGAGCCGCGTCATGCAAGCCGCGTCATGCAAGCCGCGTCATGCAAGCCGGGCCGCCAGCTTGTGGCCGAGATAGGCCTCGATCACGCCACGGTCGCAGCGTGCCGCCGTGGGCGCGCCGTGGAACAGCTTGCGCCCGAAGCTCAGCACCGTGACGGTATCCGCCAAACCCATGACGAAGCCCATGTCGTGCTCGACCAGCAGCACAGTGGTGCCCTGCCCAGCAATCCGGCGCACCAGCTCGGCCAGGGCGCGGGTCTCGACCGGGTTCATGCCCGCCGCCGGCTCGTCGAGCAGCAGCAGCAGCGGCCGCGCCACCACGGCGCGGGCGATCTCCAGCCGACGCTGGTCGCCGTACGGCAACGACGCCGCCGGGCGCCGCGCCTGCTCCGACAGCCCGACCAGTGCCAGCGCCGCGTCGGTCGCGACATGCGCCGCCGCCTCCTCGCGCCGGAAGCGCGGCAGCCGCGCCACGATCTCCGCAAGCCGGGCGCGGGCGCGGACGTGCAGGCCGGTCATGGCGTTCTCGGCCACGCTCATCTCGCCGAACAGCCGGATGTTCTGGAACGTGCGCGCGACGCCGGCGCGGGCGCGACGGTCGGGCGGCAGTGCCGTGATGTCCTGGCCGTCGAGCAGGATGCGCCCGGAGCTTGGCCGGGTCAGGCCGGAGACCAGGTTGAACAGCGTGGTCTTGCCGGCCCCGTTCGGCCCGATCAGCGCGTGGATCCCGCCCGGTTCGATGTCGAGGTCGACCGCGTCGACCGCGACCAGCCCGGCGTAGCGCCGGGTCAGGCCCCGCAGCTCCAACAGGCTCACGCGCGCCGCATCCGCAGCCAGAGCAGGCCGCGCGGCAGGAACAGCACGCTCGCCACGATGATGAGGCCGTTCAGCACCAGCCGCACCCCGGCCACACCCTCCAGCAGCTCGGGCAGCACCGTCAGCACCACCGCCCCCAGCACCGGGCCGAACGGGGTCGAGATGCCGCCCAGCAGCGCGTACGACAGGATCGTCACCGCCGGCTCGAACCCGTACTGGTTGGGGCCGATAAAGTCGGTGCTGTGCGCGTCGAGCGCCCCGGCCAGCCCGGCCAGCACGGCGGAGGCGACCAGCGCCGCCAGCTTGTAGCGGCCGACGTCGACGCCCATGACGCTGGCGGCGGTCTCGTCCTCGCGCATCGCCTCCATGGCGCGCCCCACGCTGCTGCGCCCGAGCAGGCGCAGGCCAGCGAGTGCGACCGCCAGCGTGGCGTAGACCAGGCCGGGGCCGGCGCGCTCGGGGATGCCGGACAGCCCCATGGCGCCGCCCACCAGGTCGAGGTTGAGCCACACCGCGCGCAGCACCTCGCCCAGCCCGATGGTGGCGATGGCGAGGTAGACGCCGGACAGCCGCAGCGTCGG
>CAXUHK010000137.1:0-11091 GCA_964250775.1 uncultured Acetobacteraceae bacterium
CGCCACGATCTCGCGCACCTGGGCGTGCGTCTCGCCCCACAGCGCGTAGACGTCGGCGTGGCGGCCGGCGACGCGCAGCGCCGCCTCCGAGGCGCCGCCGAAGTAGATCGGGATGCGCGGCCGCTGCGCCGTGCGCACCGCCGGCGAGGCGCCGGCGATGCGGTAGAACGCCCCCGAATGGTCCACCGGGGCGTCGGCGGCCCAGACCGACTTCAGCACCTCCACGTACTCGTCGGTGCGGGCGTAGCGCTCGTCGTGGCCCAGCCAGTCGCCGTCGCGCGCTTGGTCGGCGTCGTCGCCGCCGGAGACCACGTGGATCGCCGCCCGGCCGGAGCTGAGCTGGTCCAGCGTCGCGAACGCCCGGGCCGCCACGGTCGGCGCCTGGAAGCCCGGCCGGTGGGCGACCAGAAAGCCGACCCGCCGCGTGTGCGCGGCGGCGTGGGCGGCGAGTTGCAGGCCGTCCGGCCCGTTGCTGAACCAGCCGACCAGCACGCGGTCGAAGCCGCCGCCGTCCGCGGCATGGGCCTCGTGCGCCTGGGCGGAGGCCACGAGGTAGCCGGGGTCGATCGCCTCGCCGCGCGCCGGGCGCGTCTCCGACTGCTCGCGCGGCTGGACCATGCCGATGAATTCGAGGGTCATGCCCGCTCCTACTGTCCGAGTGCCGCCCGCCCGGCGGCGGTGTAGGCGGCGTCGGGTTGGGGCGTGTGGACACGAGCGCATAGCACGTCGCGCAAATGCCGCTCCAGCGGGTTGGCGCGGGATAGGCCGTGGTTGCCGGCGAGCCGTACCGCTTCCTGCACCGCCGCGATGGCATTCTCCGCGACCACGGTCTTGATGAGGCCGCTTTCGGCCGGCGACGGCGGGCGGCTCGCATCGGTGTCGGCGGCGGCGGCGGCGACCAGGCGGCGGTTGGCCAGCAGCAGCGCCTCGATCCGGCCCACCGCCTCCTGCATCCGCGGCAGGGTCGCCAGCGGCGCGCCGAGGTTGGCCGGCGCCCGGCCGCGCAGGAAGCCCACGAGCCAGTCCCGCCCGGCTTCGGCCACGCCGGTGTAGAGCGCCGCGATCAGCAGGGCGTTCCAGGCGGTGGCCTCCGGATCGGGACGTCCCCACACGGCCGGCGCGCGCAGGTCGACCGCGTGGTCGGCCGGCACGCGCACGTCCTCGAACAGCACGTCGTGGCTGCCGGACCCGCGCAGGCCGAGCTGGTCCCAGGTCTCCTCGATCCGCACGCCCGGCGCTCTGGCGGGCACCAGGAACAGGCCGGTGCGGGGGGCGTCCTCGTCGGTGCGGGCGAACACCAGCATCCAGGTGAGGCCGGGCGCGCCGGTGCCGGTGATCTTGCGGCCATCGACCGACCAGCCATCGGCGGTGCGCCGCGCCATGGTGGCGGGCAGGCCGCCACGCGCCGGGGTGCCGAGCGCCGGCTCGACCCGCAGCGCGTTGACCAGCGCCCCGCACCGCCCGGCGCCGCGGCCGACCAGTGCCCGCAGGTGCTCCGGCCAGGGATGAACAGGATCCGGCCGCGCCGTGGCCCGCAGGTGCGTCAACTGCATCGCCAGGATCAGCGCCGTGGACGCGCAGCCCTGCCCGGCGCGGCGCACCAGGTCCGCCACCCGCGCCAGCCCGGCCTCCTGCCCGCCGTCCACCCGGCGCGCCGTCAGCGCCAGCAGGCCGTCGGCGTGCAGCGCGTCCAGGCTTTCCCACGGGAAGGCGCCGGTGCGGTCCACCGCCGCGGCGTGCTCCGCGAGCTCGGGCGGGATCGCGTCGGCCTCGCGTACCAGCAGGGTCATGTCATCCATCGGAGCCCTCCCCAACCCAAGCGGCGGCGTTCAACAGCATGGTTCGGCCAAGTGGCCGACGCCGCGCGCAAGCTGGCCATGTCCGGCGCGCTCGCCCACCAGCCGCCCACGGTCTAGCAGCACGGCACGGTCGGCCAGCGCCATCGCCTCCTCCTGGTCGTGGGTCACGAACAGGGTGGTGGTGCCGAGCGCGTCGTGGATGCGGCGCAGCTCCAGCCGCAGCTCCTCGCGCACCTGCCGGTCCAGCGCGCCGAACGGCTCGTCCAGCAGCAGGATGCGCGGCTCGACCGCCAGCGTCCGCGCCAGCGCCACGCGCTGCCGCTGTCCGCCGGAAAGCTGGGAGGGCAGGCGGTCGCCCAATCCCTGCAGCCGCACCAGCGCCAACATGCGTTCGACCGTCGCCGCGGTCTCGCGCCGTGGCGGGCGGGGGCGGCGCACGGACAGGCCGAAGCCGATGTTCCGCGCCACCGTCATGTGTTCGAACAGCGCGTAGCCCTGGAACACGAAGCCCAGGCCGCGCCGACCGGGAGGCAGGTCGCGCGCGGGCCGGCCCGCCAAGTGCAGCGTGCCGGAATCCGCGTTGTCCAGCCCGGCGACCACCCGCAGCAGCGTCGTCTTGCCGGACCCGGACGGGCCGAGCAGCGCCACGAAGCTGCCCTCCGCCACGTGCAGGCTCAGCCCGTCCAGGATGCGGGTGGCACCGACCTGCTTGGTGATCCCGTCGAGCCGGATCATGCCGCCGCCGCGAGCAGTCGCGCCCGGCTGCCGCGGGCGCGCAGCACCTCCTGCCGCCAGTCCAGCGCCGCGCGCAGCGCTATGGTCAGCAGCCCGATCGCGGCCAGCAGCGTCGCCATCCCGAACGCGGCGGCGATGTCGTACTCCTGGTAGAGTACCTCGATGTGCAGCGGCACGGTGTTGGTCAGGCCCCGGATGCGGCCGGACACCACCGAGACGGCGCCGAACTCCCCCATCGACCGGGCGCTGCACAGCAGCACGCCGAACAGCAGGCCCCAGCGTATCTTGGGCAGGGTGACGCGCAGGAACATCTGCGTGCCCGTGGCGCCCAGCACCACAGCCGCTTCCTCCTCGTCGATGCCCTGCGCCTCCATCACGGGGATGAGTTGCCCGGCCACGAACGGCAGCGTCACGAACAGGGTCGCCAGCACGATGCCCGGCAGCGCGAACACGATGCGCAGGCCGGTGTCCGACAGCAGCGGCCCGAACCAGCCCTGGGTGAACCAACCCTGGGCGCCGAACATCAGCACGTACACCAGTCCGGAGACGACCGGGGAGACCGAGAACGGCAGGCCGACCAGCACCCGCAGCAGGCGGCGGCCGCGGAAGCGGAACCGGGTGACGCACCAGGCCGCCGCCACGCCGAAGGCGGTGTTCGTCGGCACCACGATCGCTGCCACCAGCAGGGTCAGCCGCACCGCGGCGGCCGCGTCCGGGTCGGTGACGGCCGCGACGAACGCCGCGACGCCGCCGGAGAGTGCTTCCACGAACAGCACCGCCAGCGGCAACACCAGCAGCCAGGCCGCCAGCGCCATGGCGGCGGATGTCAGCAGGACACGCGCGGCCCGTCGCTCGCCGATGCCGTTATGCCGCACGGCGCGCCGGTCCCCGGCCCTGCAGGCGGTCGATCGCCACCAGCAGCACGAACGACAGCAGCAACATCGCCGTCCCCAGCAGTGCCGCGCCGGGGTAGTCGTACTGCTCCAGCTTGGTGACGATCAGCAGCGGCACGATCTCGGACACCAGCGGGCGGTTGCCGGCGATGAAGATGACGGAGCCGTACTCGCCCACCGCGCGCGCCAAGCCCAGCGCCGCGCCGGTGGCGATGGCCGGCAGCAGCGGCGGCAGCACCACCAGGCGGAACGCCTGCCACGGCGAGGCGTCCAGGATCGCCGCCGCCTCCTCGGCCGAACGGTCCAGCCCGGCCAGCACCGACTGTACGGTTCGGGTGACGAACGGCAGCGCCACGAACAGCAGCGCCGCGCCGATCCCCAGCGGCGTGAAGGCGACGGCGATGCCGAGCGGCGCCAGCAGGGCGCCGAGCCAGCCCTCCGGCACGTACAGCGTGGTCAGCGCGATGCCGGCCACGGCGGTCGGCAGCGCGAACGGCAGGTCGATGGCGGCGTCCAGCAGGCGCCGCCCCGGGAAGCGGTAGCGCTCGATCACCCAGGCGAGCAGCAGGCCCACCGGCAGGCTGACCAGGACCGCGCCGGCCGAGGCACCGAAGCTGACCCGGAACGCGGCGATCGTGCGCGGGTCGGCGAACAGCGCCCAGGCCCGGGCCGGCTCCGCCGTCGCGGCGCGGGCCACCAGCCCGGCCAACGGCAGCAGCACGAGCAAGCCGAGATAGGCGCCGGAGAAGCCCAGCGTGACGCCGAAGCCGGGCAGGACGCGCCGCCGCACGGCGCTACCGTCCCGGCGCGTAGATCTGGTCGAACACGCCGCCGTCGCCGAAGTGCCGGCGCTGCGCGTCGCGCCAGGTGCCGAACGTGTCGGCGAGGGTGAAGGTAGCGACCTTGGGGAAGCGGTCGGCGTGGCGGGCCAGGATCGCGGGGTCGGACGGGCGGTAGTAGTTCTGCGCCGCGATCTCCTGCGCCTCCGGCGTCCACAGGAAGCGCAGGTAGGCCTCAGCCGCCGCGCGGGTGCCGCGCCGGTCCACCACCTTGTCCACGACGGCGACGACGGGTTCCGCCACGATGGTGACGCTCGGCACCACGACCTCCAGCCGGTCGCGCCCGAGCTTGCGCACGGCGAGGTTGGCGTCGTCCTCCCAAGCCACCAGCACGTCGCCCTGGCCCCGCTGGGCGAAGGTGATGGTGCTGCCGCGCGCGCCGGTGTCCAGCACCGGCACGTGCTTGTACAGCTCGGCGACGTAGGCGCGCGCGCGGGCCTGGTCGCCGCCGTTCGCGCGCAAGGCCCAGCCCCAGGCGGCCAGGTAGTTCCAGCGCGCACCGCCGGATGTCTTGGGGTTGGGCGTGATGACGCTCACTCCCGGCCGCACCAGGTCGGCCCAGTCCTTGATGCCCTTGGGGTTGCCGCGGCGCACCACGAACAGGATGGTGCTGGTGTAGGGCACCGAATGGTTCGGCAGCCGGTCCCGCCAGCCCGGCGCCACCAGCCCGGCGCGCTCGCCGATGGCGTCGATGTCCGGCTCCAGCGCCAGCGTCACGACGTCCGCCTCCAGCCCGTCGATCACCGCCCGCGCCTGCGCGCCCGAGCCGCCATGGCTCACGCGCACCTGCACGTCCTGGCCGGTCCGAGCCTTCCAGGCCCGCGCGAAGGCCGGATTGATGGCGGCGTACAATTCCCGCGTCGGGTCGTACGACACGTTCAGCAGCATGGTCTGCGCCCGTGCGCCCACGAGCGGGGCCAGCAGCAGGGCGGAGATCAGCAGCAAACGAAGCGTGGCGCGCCTCCTGGGACGATCGAACACGCTCACCGGACGGGCATCCAGGGCGCCGTCGAGGCGTCGCTGGCGCGGCCGCCGGCGTTGCGGATCACATGGGCGTCGCCCTCCGCGAGCCCGGCGTACTTCGCCGGGTCGAGCCGCGCATCCATGCAGGTCAGGATGGCGGAACGGCGTGCCGGCGGCAGCGGCAGCTCCGACCTCGCGTCGAAACCGGCGGCGGAGCGCGCGTTCGCCGCAAGCACCTGGTCCAGCACGTCGGTCATCGCCGCATGTCCTTGTCGGTGGGCCTCAGGTCAACGCCCGCTGGGTGTGGCATATTCCACGGTTCGGCGGGAGGCGAGTAACTTACATACAAAAAAGTAACGTGCAAATTCTGAATAACGCCAGCGTGGAGGCAATTTTCCGGCCAGTGAACCATACGGACCGGCCGCTTGGAGCGGCGGGATCGATGCGGCCAAGGAAGGCCCATCCGTGGGTTCCTCGTCGCACGTGCCAGCAACTCGCCGGTCCGGCATCGATCTGAAACTGTTTGGCGGGCAGCGCTTCCATATTGACCGCTGGGAGGACTCCACGGCCTGATCGCGCCAGGCGGAGGCCGATCTCCGTGTCGATACCACGTCGAGGAGAGCGAAATGGTCGAGGCCCTGGTGCTGGAGCGCAAGCTCGAACTCGCGTTGCGCGACATCGACCTGCCGCAAACCATAGGCCCGCGCGACGTGCGCGTGCGCGTGGCGACCGTCGGCGTGTGCGGCAGCGACGTGCACTACTACACCCACGGCAGGATCGGCCCGTACGTGGTCGAGCGGCCGATGGTGCTCGGGCACGAGGCCGCCGGCACCGTGGTCGAACTCGGCGCCGAAGTGACCGGCTTGCGGGTCGGCGACCGGGTGTGCATGGAGCCGGGCATCCCGGACATGCAGAGCCGCGCCGCCAAGCTCGGCATCTACAACGTCGATCCCGCCGTGCGCTTCTGGGCGACGCCGCCGATCCATGGCTGCCTGACGCCGGAGGTGGTGCATCCCGCCGCCTTCACCTACCGGCTCCCCGACCATGTGAGCTTCGCCGAGGGCGCCATGGTCGAGCCGTTCGCGATCGGGATGCAGGCGGCGCTGCGGGCCCGGATCAAGCCGGGCGACGTGGGCCTCGTCACCGGCAGCGGTCCCATCGGCATCATGGTGGCGCTGGCGGCCCTGGCCGGCGGCTGTTCCAAGGTGTTCGTCTCCGACCTGGTGCGGGAGAAGCTGGAGATCGCCGGCGGCTATTCCGGCATCCTCCCGGTCGACATCTCGCGCCAGGACCTCCAGGCCACGGTCCGAGACGCCACCGCCGGTTGGGGTGCGGACATCGTGTTCGAGGCCAGCGGCGCGCCGGCGGTGTACAAGACGCTGTTCAGCCTGGTGGCGCCGGGCGGCTGCGTGGTGCTGGTGGGGATGCCGGTCGACCCGGTGCCGGTCGACATCGTGGCGGCGCAGTCCAAGGAGGTGCGGATCGAGACGGTGTTCCGCTACGCCAACATCTACGACCGCGCGATCGCGCTGATCGGATCGGGCAAGGTCGACCTCAAGCCGCTGGTCTCGCGCACCTTCGCGTTCCGCGACAGCGTGGCGGCGTTCGAGCGGGCGGCGGCGGCGCACCCGACCGACGTGAAGATCCAGATCGCCTTCCCGGACTAGCTGTCAGGCCGGCGTCACCCGCCCGCCGGTGGTGGGCCGCGGCACCCCGGTCGTGCCCGGGAAACTGAGCGGCAGGTCCTTCGAGCTACGCACCGCCAGGTAGGCGAAGCACCTCGCCTCCATGGCGTCGCCGTCCCACCCGACGGCTTCCACCGGATCCACCGGACCCGACAGGCGCGCGCGCAGCCCCGCCATGATCGCTGGATTGTGCCGCCCGCCGCCCGTCACCAGCCAGCGGTGCGGCGGTTCCGGAAGCGGCGCGCGCGCCACGGCCGCGACGACGAACGCCACCAGCGTCGCGGCGCCCTCGGCCGGCGCCCGCGCGGCCCGGCCGCGGCCCCCCCGCGGGCGCGCGAACGCCAGGCGGTCGAGCGACTTGGGCGCCGCCAGGGCGAAGAACGGATCGGCCATCAGTCGCCGCAGCACCGCCGCGTCCGCCTGCCCCGCCGCAGCCAGCGCGCCGTCACGGTCGTAGGGCTGGCCGGTGTGCCGCATCGCCCAGTCGTCGAGCGGCCCGTTGCCCGGCCCGGTGTCGCAGGCCAGCAGCGTCCCGTCGCCGCCGCAGACCGTCAGGTTGGCGACGCCGCCGATGTTGAGCACCGCCCATGGACGCGGCAGGTCGCGCGCGATGGCGGCATGGAACGCCGGGGCGAATGGCGCTCCCTGACCGCCGGCCGCCACGTCGGCGGCGCGGAAATCGTGCACGACGCGCGTCCCGGTCGCCCGCGCCAGGGCTGCCGCGGCGCCCCCCCGCCCGGGGCGCCGCCGCGCCCGGGCCTGCCGGGTGGTCTGGCCGTGGAAGCCCACGATGTCCGCCGCCTCGCTCAGCGCCGCCACCGCCTCGACATGCCGGCGCGTCAGCCGCGCCGTGACGTCGGCCAGGAACGGGTCGTCCGCCCGCAGGCCGGGTGCCATGTCCAGCACCCGCCGCAAGTCGGCGCGAAGGCTGGCGTCGTATGGCAGGGTCAACGACGGCCCGAACCGCTGCACCGCCTCGCCGTCGGTCTCCAGCCACGCCGCGTCCACGCCGTCGAGCGAGGTGCCGCTCATCAAGCCGATTGCCCGCATCGTTCCTGCCGCTCCCGTCCTGTGCTAGCCCACCGCCACGCAGCCACCGGATGCAGCCTCATGCCCACCAGCGACTTCCTGCACGACGCCATTGCCCGCGGCTTCGTGTTCCAGTGCACCGATATCGACGCGCTGGACGACGCCCTCGCCGCCGGGCCGGTCGCCGGCTACATCGGCTTCGACGCCACCGCCGACAGCCTGCACGTCGGCAGCCTGGTGCAGATCATGCTGCTGCGCCTGATGCAGCGCCACGGCCACAAGCCGGTGGTGCTGATGGGCGGCGGCACCACCCGCATCGGCGACCCGTCGGGCAAGGACGCGGCGCGGCAGATGCTCACCGACGCGCGGATCGCCGTCAACGTCGCCGGCATCCGCCGCGTGTTCGAGCCGTTCCTGCGCTTCGGCGACGGCCCCGCCGACGCCCTGCTGGCCCACAACGCCGAGTGGCTGGACGGGCTCGGCTACGTCGAGCTGCTGCGCGACGTGGGGCCGCACTTCACCGTCAACCGGATGCTGGGCTTCGACAGCGTGCGGCTGCGGCTGGAGCGCGAGCAGCCGCTCACTTTCCTCGAGTTCAACTACATGATCCTGCAGAGCTACGATTTCCGCGAGCTGTGGCGGCGGCACGGCGTCGCGTTGCAGATGGGCGGCTCGGACCAGTGGGGCAACATCGTCTCCGGCATCGAGCTGCTGCGCCGCACCGAGGCGGAGACCGCGTTCGGGCTCACGACGCCGCTGATCGCCACCGCCTCCGGGGCCAAGATGGGCAAGACCGCGCAGGGCGCCGTGTGGCTGACCACGGACCGGCTCTCGGCGTATGATTACTGGCAGTTCTGGCGCAACGTGGACGACGCCGATGTCGGCCGGTTCCTGCGCCTGTTCACCGACCTGCCGCTTGGCGAGACGGACCGGCTGGCGGCGCTGGGCGGCGCCGAGGTGAACGAGGCCAAGAAAGTCCTCGCCACCCAAGCCACCGCCTTGGCGCACGGCGAAGCTGCCGCAGCGGCAGCCGCCGACGCCGCCCGCGGGGCGTTCGAGAACGGCGACGAAGGCGGCCTCCCCTCCTTCTCAGTGCCGACGGGCGAGCTTAGCGCCGGGAGTTTGATGCTGGGCTTGTTCGTGCGGTCAGGGCTGGCCGCCAGCAACGGCGAGGTGCGGCGGCTGGTGCGCGGCGGCGGCGCGAGGATCAACGACGAGCCGGTGACGGACGAGACACGGATTGTGACCATGTCCGACCTGCGCCACGGCGCGGTGAAGCTGTCGGCCGGACGCAAGCAGCATCGATTGATCCGTCCGGAATAAGGTTTGCTTTCGCACCGCCCCGTCTGCGGGCAAGATGCCGCCATGTCCAAACGCTCGTTCGAGATCACGCCGGAACTGATGCTGCGCGCCTACCAGGCCGGGCTGTTCCCCATGGCCGAGACCCGCAGCGGCGACAAGCTGTACTGGCTCGACCCGGAGCGGCGCGGCGTGCTGCCGCTGGACGGCTTCCACCTGTCGCGCCGGCTGCGCCGCACCGTGCTCGGCGGCACGTTCCGCGTCACCTCCGACGCGGCGTTCGCGGGCGTCATCGCCGGCTGCGCCGAGCAGTCCCCCGGGCGCGACGACACCTGGATCAACCCCGAGATCGAGCGCCTGTTCATGGCGCTGCACCGCATGGGGCACGCCCACTCGGTCGAGGCGTGGCAGGGCGACACCCTGGTCGGCGGGCTGTACGGCGTGGCGCTGGGCGGCGCGTTCTTCGGCGAGAGCATGTTCAGCCGCGCCACCGACGCCTCCAAGGTGGCGCTGGTGCATCTGGTGGCACGGCTGCGCCTGGGCGGCTTCCGGCTGCTCGACACCCAGTTCGTGACGGTCCACCTGGCGCAGTTCGGCGCCGTCGAGATCGAGCGCAACCTGTACAAGTCGTTGCTGGCGCTGGCGGTCGCGGTCACGGCCCCGTGGCACGCCATGCCGGAGCCGGACCTGCTGGCCGCCGAGATCGAGGGCCTGCGCGGCTAGAGCGAGCGCACCAGGCCGAGCGCCGCCACGGGCTGCGCCGGCTCGATCGCCGCCGCCACCTGGCGCAGCAGGTGCTCGGCCGAGTTGCGCCAGGCCAGCGCCGGGTCGGGGGCATAGGGTGCCGCCGCTGGAACGTCGCCCTCGATCAGCCGCCGCAGCGCCCCGGCCAGCGCCTCCGGCGTCGCGTCGCACAGCCGCGCCAAAGGCTCCCGGCCGAGTTGCTCGGCCAGCCCGCCGACGCGGGTCGCCACCACCCAGCGCCCGGCGGCGAGGGCGGCGGAGGCGACGCCGCTCTGGCTGGCCTCGCGATGCGACAGCACCAACGCGTCGGCCCAGCCCAGCAGGCTGGCGACCTCGTCCTCCGGCACCCAGCGGTTCTCGACGCGCACGAACGGCAGCGCCCGCAGCGCCGCGAGCGAAGGCGTCTCCGGGCCGCAGCCGACCACCCGCACCTCGATGTCGCTGCGCGGGCCGAGCCGCAACAGCGCCGCGGCCAGCAGGTCGAGCCCCTTGTACGGCAGCAGGCGGCCGAACGAGAGCAGACGGATACGGCCGTCGGCCCGTTCCCCAGGTGGCGCCAGCGGCGACCCGAACGACAACGGCGGGTGCGGCGCCAGGATCAGCGGGCCGCGCGCCAGGCGCTGCTCGCGCAGCCGCCGCCCGACATGCTCGGTCAGCACCACCAGCGCCTGCAGCGGCGGCCCATCGCCCGGATGGCGGTCGGCGTCGTGCACCACCACCACGAACGGCACCCTGAGCCGGGCCAGGGCCGCCGCCATGATGAAGTCCAGCGCCGCCGGCATGGCGCAGATCGCGAAGTCGGGCCGCAACCGGGCGATGCGCCGGGCCAGCGCCGCCAGCATGAACGGCAGCAGCGGCAGCCGCCGCGCCAGGCCCCACCAGCCGCTGTAGGTCGTGACCGGCAACTCGCACAGCGGCGGACGCTCGGCACGCAGCAGTTCGGCGGCCGAGGACAGCGACAGCGTCACCCGCACGCCCGGCAACGCCCGCATCCCGCCCGCCAGCTCGGCCGCGAAGCGTGGCCCGGCGCCGCGCCGCCCCCACTGCCAGACCAGCACGTTCACCGCGTGTCCCCCGGCTCCGGCAGGCCGGTGTCGCGCGCCGC
>CAXUHK010000138.1:0-1611 GCA_964250775.1 uncultured Acetobacteraceae bacterium
CTGCTCATGGTCATCATCTTCGTGCTGCTGGTGTTCGTGCTGGCGCAGGCGTTCCTCTCGGTGGCGCTGTCCGGCCGCGACCAGGCGCTGACGCAACTGCACCGCAGGATCGACGAGATGTCCGAATTGATGACGCTCGAGCACGGCCGCTCGGACGCGCTGCGCGCCGCCGCCGGACAGGCCAGCCAAGACCTGCGCGCGGCCATCGCCGAGAAGGACGCCTTGGCCGGCCAGCTCGCCGCGACGCGGCTCGACGTGGCGAAGGCCGGCTCGGAACGCGACCGGGTCCGCGCCGACCGCGACGCGCTGGCGACCCGCCTCGACGACGCCAAGCTGCGGGCCGAGGCGGCCCAGGCCCGCAGCCTCACCCTGGAGGCGCAGCAATCGGCGGCGGCCAAGCTGGCGGACACGGCTGGCCGCGACGCCGCCCAGCAATCGGCGCGACTGCTGGCGACACAGGGCCAACTGGCCGACAGCGCCGCCGACCTCGCCCGGACGTCCGAGCAGGTCAAGTCGCTGTCGGCCACCCGCGACGCGCTGCGGCAGCAGGCGCAGGCGGCGGCCGCGCGGGCCGCGGCCGCGGAGCAGCGCCAAGGCGCGCTCGGGTCGCAACTCAACGGACAGGCCACGCAGCTTGCCTCCCTGGCCGAGGAACTGCAGGGCCTGCGGCGGCAGCTCGCGGCGGTCGGCACGGCGCTGGACGCCTCGGAGAGCGCTGGCAAGGGCAAGGATGTCCAGATCGCCAACCTCGGCGCGCGGCTCAACCTGGCGCTGACACAGAAGGTCGAGGAACTGCAGCAATATCGCAGCGAGTTCTTCGGTCAGTTGCGGCAGGTCCTGGCCAACCAGCCCGGCGTGCAGGTCGTGGGCGATCGCTTCGTGTTCCAGAGCGAGGTGCTGTTCCCGCCCGGCAAGCCCGACCTGTCATCAAGCGGCCTGCAGCAGATATCGCAGTTGGCACAGACGCTCAAGGATCTCGCCAAGCGCATCCCTGCCCCCGTCAACTGGCTGCTGCGCGTGGACGGCCACGCCGATCGCCAATCCGTCGAGGGCACGCAGTACCCGACCAACTGGGACCTTTCGGCGGCGCGGGCGATTAAGGTGGTGCAGCTCCTGGCCGCGGAGGGCGTTCCGGCCAACCGGCTGGCCGCGACCGCGTTCGGCGACAACCAGCCGCTCGACCAGGCGAACACCGCCGCCGCCTACGCCCGCAACCGGCGGATCGAGATACGGCTGACCGACCGCTGACCGTCCTTGGGAACCGGACGCGGCACCCCGCGTTCGGTCCGGCGTCTACACTTCTTGGGGAATCGAAATGGTTGATCAGAATCGCGTCGAAGGCGCCTGGGACAAGGCCAAGGGCGCCGTCAAGGAAGGCGTCGGCAACCTCACCGGCAACGACAAGCTGAAGGTCGAGGGCGAGGCCGACAAGGCGAAAGGCGCCGCGGAAAGCGCCGTCGGTGGCGCGAAGGACACCGTGCGGGACGCCGCCGACAAGATCTAGCCTAAAATCGGCGGGAGGGAGCTGGGGATTAGGGGGGCCCAGCGTCCGGCGCCGGGGGGGATTTAGCGCCCAGCCCGGGTTAGTTGGGGCGTCGCAGCGGGCGCTAC
>CAXUHK010000138.1:1621-10935 GCA_964250775.1 uncultured Acetobacteraceae bacterium
GGGGCGCTAAGCCCCGGGGGCGGCCCGCCCCCAAAAAGACCAAGCAAAAACGCGGGGGGTGCACGGGGGCCTTTCGTGGCGCCCAGCTTCCTCGTCCGGTTGGAATTTCGCTCCAAGCGCGGTTTCGTTGGCGAGTCACAGCGGCCGATACAGCGACAGTTTCAGGTCAGGATTGTCGTTGGACTGGAAAGTCGCGTACTCGAAGCGAAGCTGGCCTTTTCGGGGATGGCAGAGCGACTTTTCCCCGATCGCCACCCCGCCGACGTCATGCGCGCTCCACCAACTTCGAAATTCCGGGCAGCTTGCCCGAAGCCGGTCCAGCAGTTCGGCGAACGCGGGGTCGTCGGCCCACAGATCGTGCGTGGCGCGGAACTGCGCCACCATCCGGCGCGCCTGCTCGGCCCAACCGGCGGCGAACAGGCGCCGGGCGGCGGGGTCAGTCAACACGTAGAGCAGGATGTTGCGATCCGCTTCGGCGATTTGGCCGAAATCGGTGAAGACGTCCGCCGCCGCCGCGTTCCAGGCCAGGATGTCCCATCGGCGGCCGGTCACGTAGGCAGGCTGGTTCAGGCTTTCGACCAAGCGCCGCAACGTCTCTGGCACGCTCTCCCGACGGAACGCGCGACGGTCGGCGTGGCGCGCCAGTGTTCGTAGGTGGCTGTGTTCCGCACGGGTGAGACGCAGCGCGCGAGCCAGGGCGTCGATCGTAGTCACAGAGGCGCTGACGTCGCGTCCCTGTTCCAGACGGACGTACCAGTCGACGCCGATGCCCGCGAGTGCCGCCACTTCCTCGCGGCGCAGGCCGGGCGTCCGGCGCCGTTGTCCATGCGTCAGCCCCACCGCCTTCGGGCTTAGTCTTTCGCGCCGGGAGCGAAGGAAATCGCCGAACTCGCTTCGGCTCGGGTCCATCATGGCCTGCATCCCTCTCGCAGACAGGCACGCTGCGATCCCAGGATAAAGCCAAGTCTCCACGGCGGCGGACAGCCTGCGAAAATGCCGCATCCCAAAGCGTGGAGCGACCATGAAAGCCGCTGTCCTGAAGGCGTTCGGATCGCCGCTCGCGATCGAAGCCTTGCCCGATCCCGTCCTGGGCACCGGAGAGGTCATCGTCGATGTCGTGGCGGCGCCGGTTCTGCCCTATGCGGGCGAGGTGTTCAGCGGAGCCAGGAAATATCCGCTGGAACTGCCGGTCGTGCCCGGATGCGGAGCGATTGGGCGAGTGCGCGCCACCGGGCCGGACGCGACCCGTCTCGCGGCCGGCGATTGGGTGGTCTGCGATCCCACGGTGCGCTCGCGCGATGACGCGCTGGCTCCCGACATCACGCTGCAGGGCTGGAGTTCGCGCGGCGAGGGTGGCCTACGCCTGTCGCGGCACTACCACGATGGTCCGTTCGCCGAACGGATCATCGTGCCGACGGAGAACGCGATCCGGATCGGCGCGATCGAGGCGGCGGACGCGGCGAAATGGTGCGCGCTGAACACACTCCTGGTGCCGTACGGCGGCCTGCTCGCGGCCAACTTCCAGGCCGGCGAGACCCTGCTGCTGAGCGGCGCCACCGGCAATTTCGGCAGCGCCGGCGTCGCGGTCGCCATGGCGATGGGAGCCGGCTGCGTCGTGGCGCCGGGCCGGAACGAGGCCATGCTCGCGGACTTGGCGCGACGTTTCGGCCCGCGCCTGCGGCCGGTCCGACTGTCCGGCGACGAGGCCGAGGATCGCGCGCGGATGCGGCAGGCGGCGCCCGGCCCGATCGACTGCGTGTTGGACATCCTGCCGCCGGCCGCGGATGCCGCCGTGGCGCGCGCCGCGATCATGACGGTGCGGCCATACGGGCGGGTCGTGCTGATGGGCGGCGTGGGGATGCTGGGCGGTCCTGGACTCGACCTGCCTTACCCGTGGATCATGCGCGACTGCATCACCATCCACGGCCAGTGGATGTATCCGGCCGAGGCCGTTGTCCGGATGGCGGGGATGGTCCGGTCAGGCGTGCTGGATTTGAGCCATTACGCGGTGACCGAGTTTGCCCTGGCCGATGCCAACGAGGCGGTGGCGCACGCCGCTGCCAATGGAGGCCCGTTCAAGCTGACGGTATTGCGGGTCAGCCCTGGCGCGCCTTGAAGCGGGGATTCTTCTTGTTGATGACGAACACCCGGCCGTGGCGGCGCACGACGCGGCAATTCTTGTCACGGGCCTTGGCCGACTTCAGGCTGTTGCGGATCTTCACGGAAGGGACCTTTCGAGGCGATGCCGGGGCCTACCCATGCCGGCGGTCGCTGTCAACGTGGCTACCGCTCGATCACCAGGTCGCTGAGCGGACGCGAGCAACAGATCAGGATCATGCCGGCGTCGACCTCACGCTGCCGGATGCCGCCGGCGTGGCGCATGTCGACCTGGCCCGAGACCAACCGGCTTTTGCAGGTGCCGCACATGCCCTTGGTGCAGGAACTCGGCAGCTTCATGCCGGCCGCCTTGGCGGCGTCGAGCACGAAGGTCGCCGGGCCGCAATCGATGCTGCGGCCGCTCCTGGTGAATTCCACGCTGAACCCGGCCGGAACCGCCGCCTCGGCCGCGACCTCCGGCTCGGCGGCGGACAGCACCTCGAAGTCGAAGCTCTCCTCGTGGTAGCGGGCGCGGTCGAAGCCAGCCGCGTCCAGCATGGAGCGCACCGCCGCCATGTATGGCGCCGGACCGCAGCAGAACACGCGGCGCTCCAGCAGGTCGGGCGCGATCAGCCGCAGCATCGGCAAGGACAGCCGGCCGCGATGGCCGCCCCAGTACTCGTGCGGCGCGTCCGCCTCGCACACCGACGCGGCGCGGAAGCCCGGCCGCTGCGCCAGGAGGTCGAGCTCACGGCGGAAGATGATGTCGGCCGGGGTGCGGGCGCTGTGGACGAACAGCACGTCCGGCCCCTCGCCGAGGTCGTGGATGGTGCGCGCCATGCTCATCAGCGGGGTCACGCCCGAGCCGCCGGACAGGAACAGGTATTTCGGTTCCGGATGCAGCGCGAAGCTGAAGTCGCCCAGCGGCCCCGCGACCGGCAGCCGCGTGCCCGGCTTCAGGCTGGCGTGCATCCAGGGCGATACCACGCCGTCAGCGGTGCGCTTCACGGTGATCGCCAGCCGGTCCGGGCGGGTCGGCGGGCTGCTGATGGTGTAGCAGCGCGGCACGTCTCGCCCGTCGACCGGGAAGGTGAAGGTCAGGAACTGGCCGGGCTGGAAGGCGAAGCGGCGTGGCGGGTCGGCGGCGAACACGAACGTCTTGACGTCCGGCGCCTCGTCACGGACGGCGACGCAGACCAAGGTGTCGTCCTGCTCGGGGTTCCAGACAAGGACGCTCATGCCGCCCAATCCTGCCCGGCTTGCAGCAGCAGCGCCCGCGCGTAGGCGGCGAAGCTGCGCCACACCTCGACGTGCCAGGCCAGCGGCGCGGTGCGCCACAGCACGACCGGCGCCTTGCCTAGCACCGTGCGGGTGCAGGCGCCGAAATCGAACCGAGCCAGGTCGAGCGGGCAACCGGCCGCCAGCATCGCTTCGGCTCCCTGCCCGGTCAGCGCCAGCCCGACCTGGCGCGCGCCGATGTCGACCAGCGCGTGCGGCAGCGCCGCGATGACCGGCACCTCGGTCCCGGCCGGAGCCAGCAGCAGCACCTCGTCGGGACCGAGCCACAAAGCCTGCCGCCCGCCGGCGCCGGACGCGCGCAGCACGCCCGGCGCCATGACGCCGAACGCGGCGCAGCCGGCCGCCAGCGCGTCAGGCGCGCCGCGCAGGCTGAACCGCGCCATCGGCGGCAGCAGCGCCAGCTCAGCCATTAAGCAACGCGCCTTCCGGGTCGAGGAACACCGGAGACACGACCCGCACGGCGACGCTTCGCCCCGGCATCGGGACGTGCAGCGTCTCGCCGATCCGCGCCCGGCCGCCGCGCAGCATGGCCAGCGCGATCGAGCGGTCCAATGCCGGGCTCATGTACGAGGAGGTGACGTGGCCGAGCATGGTCATCGGCACCGGCTGCGCCGGGTCGGCGACGAGCTGCGCCCCCTCCTCCAGCACCGTCGCCGGGTCCTCGGTCAGCAGGCCGACCAACTGCTTGCGCGCGGGGTCGGCCATCGCCGGGCGCGATAGCGAGCGCTTGCCGACGAAGTCGTTCTTGCCGCGCCCGATCGCCCAGCCGAGGCCGACATCCTGCGGCGTCGCGGTGCCGTCGGTCTCCTGGCCCACGATGATGTAGCCCTTCTCGGCGCGCATGACGTGCATCGCCTCGGTGCCGTACGGCACCGCACCGGCGGACAGCGCCGCGTCCCATACCGCCGGGCCGTGCGGCGCCGGCACGTTCAGCTCGAAGCCAAGCTCGCCGGTGAAGCTGACCCGGAACACCCGGCCGGGCACGCCGAGCACATGCGCCTGGCGCACGCTCATGTGCGGCATCGCGAGGTCGGCGTCGGTCAGTCCGGCCACGATGTCGCGCGCCCGCGGCCCCTGCACCGCCACGGTCGCGAACTGCTCGGTGATCGAGGTCAGCCAGCAGGCGACGTCGAGGAACTCGGTCTGCAGGTAGTCCTCCATCACCGTCAGCACCCGCGCGGCGCCGCCGGTGGTGGTGGTGATGTGGAAGCGGTCGGGTGCGAGGCGGGCGACGATGCCGTCGTCGAGCACGAATCCGTCCTCGCGCAGCATCACCGCGTAGCGGCAGCGCCCGACCCCGAGCTTGGCGTAGCTGTTGACGTAGAGCCGTTCCAGGAACGTCGCGGCGTCCGGCCCGACGACCTCGATCTTGCCCAGCGTCGAGGCGTCGAACGCGCCGGCGCCGGAGCGGGTCGCCTTGCACTCGCGGCTGACGGCGGCGTGCATGTCCTCGGACCCATTCGGGAAGTAGCGCGCGCGCTTCCACTGGCCGACATCCTCGAACACCGCGCCCAGCGCCGCCGCGCGGTCGTGGATCGGCGTGGTCCGCACCGGGTCGAACAGCGCGCCGCGCGAGGCGCCGGCCAGCACGCCGAAGCTCACCGGCGTGTACGGCATCCGGAACGTGGTGTGGCCCACGGCGGGCGGCTTGACGCCCAGCGCCCCGGCGACGATGCCGAGCGCGTTCAGGTTCGAGGTCTTGCCCTGGTCGGTCGCCATGCCGGTGGTGGTGTAGCGCTTCACGTGCTCGACCGAGCGGAAGCCCTCGCGCGCCGCCAGCAGCAGGTCCTTCGCGGTGACGTCGTTCTGGAAGTCCACGAACGCCTTGCCGCTGGGCGCGTGCGGGCCGGGAGCGGTGGGGGCCATCGGTGCATGGCCGGTGGCGATGCCGTGGCGCGGCTCGCCGCCGGCGGCGTAGCCACTCTCCAGCACTGCGGCGAGGTCGAACACGCCGGCGCAGGCCCCGGCGCAGCGCGTGTTCTCGGCCGGCGTCGCGGGCAGGAAGGCGCCCGAGGCGGTGTCGTGCGCCAGCTTGCCGCGCGACTGGCTGAACAGGTGGACGCTGGGCACGAACCCAGCCCCCATCAGCAACAGGTCGCAGGCGACGGTCTGGCCGCCCGACAGCTTGGCCCGCGACACCCGCAAGCTGCCCGAGGTGGTGACGACGGTGGCGCTGGTGTGCAGCGCGATCCCGGCGGCCGCAGCCTGCGTCGGCAAATGTCCGTCGGCGACTGGGCGGGTGTCGGCGACGGTCACTGCGGCCCCGGCCGCGCGCAACGCGAGGGCCGCAGCATAGGCGCTGTCGTGCGAGGCGGCGACCAGGACGCGCTCGCCGGCACGCACCGCGTAGCGCTCCAGGTAGATGCGCGCGGCGTCGGCCAGCATCACGCCGGGACGGTCGTTACCAGGGAACACCAGCGGCCGCTCGATCGCGCCGGTCGCCAGCACCACGGTCGCGGCGCGGACCTGCCACAGCCGCTCGCGCGGGCCGTCGCCCACGTCGCTCAGATGGTCGGTGCGGCGCTCGACCAGGCCCAGCATGTTGTGCGGGAAGTAGCCGAACGCGGTGGTGCGCGGCAGCAGCGTGACCCCGGCCTGCGCCAGCGCCATCAGCGTCTCGGCCAGCCAGCCGACGGCGGGCCGGCCCGCGACCGTGGCGCCGTCGGGCGCCAGCAGGCTGCCGCCCATCTCGTTCTGCTCGTCGCACAGGACCACCCGCCCGCCGCTGCCCGCCGCGGCCAATGCCGCCGCCAGGCCGGCGGGACCAGCGCCCACGACAAGCACTTCGCAATGCGCGAACCGCGATGCGTAGTGGTCGGGGTCGGGGCGGCTCGGTGCCCGGCCCAGGCCGGCGGCGCGGCGGATCGCCGGCTCGTAGACGCGGTGCCACCAACTGCGCGGCCACATGAAGGTCTTGTAGTAGAACCCGGCCGGCAGCAGCGGCGAGACCAGCCCGGCAAGCGCCTCGGTGTCGAAGCGCAGCGAGGGCGAGCGGTTCTGGCTGCTGGCGGCGAGGCCGTCGTACAGCTCGACGGTGGTGGCGCGCAAATTGGGCGTGTCGCGCACCGAGACCAGCGCGTTCGGCTCGTCGCTGCCTGCGGTCATGATGCCGCGCGGGCGGTGGTACTTGAAGCTGCGGCCGGTGAGGTGGACGCCGTTGGCCAGCAGCGCCGAAGCCAGCGTGTCGCCGGCGAACCCGGTGTACCGCCGGCCGTCGAAGCTGAACCGCAGCGGGCGGGTGCGGTCGACGCGGCCGCCGGACGCGAGGCGGGTCATGGGCGCGGCTCCCCGGCCTTGTAGACCGCGACGAACTGGTCGGTGGTGGTGTCGCGCAGCGCGTTGAAGTAGCGCCCGCAGCCGTTCAGGTGCCGCCAGCGCTCTGCGTGGATGCCCTTCTTGTTGCTGCGGGCGTAGAGGAACGCGCCCCAGGCGTCGTCGCCGTCGTCGGGCTGACGCGACAAGTGCGCCTCGCCGGCATGGGCGAACTCCAGCTCGTTGCGCGGCCCGCAGAACGGGCATGGGATCAGCAGCATCAGTGCGCCACCGCCGCCGCCGCCGCCTCGTCGATCAGGTGGCCGTCGCGGAAGCGCTCGATGTTGAACGGGGCGGCGATCGGGTGCGGCTCGTCGCGGGCCATGGTGTGCGCGAACACGTGGGCGCTGCCCGGCGTCGCCTTGAACCCGCCGGTGCCCCAGCCGCAGTTGACGTAGAGGCCGGGCACGGAGGTCTTGGCGATGATCGGCGAGCGGTCCGGCGTCACGTCGACGATGCCGCCCCAGTTGCGCAGCATCCGCATCCGGCGGAACTGCGGGAACAGCTCGCAGATCGCGTCCAGCGTGTGCGTGGTGACGTGCATCCCGCCGCGCTGGGTGTACGAGGTGTAGGCGTCGGTGCCGGCGCCGATCACCAGCTCGCCCTTGTCCGACTGGCTGACGTAGGCGTGGATGGTGTTGCTCATCACCACGCACGGCACGACGGGCTTGACCGGCTCGCTGACCAGCGCCTGCAACGGGTAGCTCTCCAGCGGCAGCCGCAGCCCGGCCATCGCCATCACCACGCTGGTGTGCCCGGCCGCGACCACGCCGATCTTGGGCGTGCGGATGGCGCCGCGCGAAGTCTCCACCGCCTCGACCGCGCCGGCGGCGTCGCGGCGGATCGCGGTCACTTCGCAGTTCTCCACGATGTCGACACCCATCGCGTCGGCGGAGCGGGCGTAGCCCCATGCCACGGCGTCGTGCCGCGCGGTGCCGCCGCGCCGCTGCAAGGCGGCCCCTAGCACCGGGTAGCGCATCCCGGGTGCCACGTTGAGGGGCGGACAGTAGGCCTTGGCCTCGGCGGGCGTTAGCCACTCGTTGTCGACGCCGTTCAGCCGGTTGGCGTGGACGTGGCGCTTGAACACCTGCTCGTCGTGAACGGTGTGGGCCAGCATCATGACGCCGCGCGGGCTGAACATCACGTTGTAGTTCAGCGTCTGGCTGAGAGTCTCCCACAGCTTGACCGCGTGGTCGTAAAGCCTCGCACTCTCGTCGAACAGGTAGTTGGAGCGGATGATGGTGGTGTTGCGCCCGGTGTTGCCGCCGCCGATCCAGCCGCGTTCCAGCACCGCGATCCGCCGCATCCCGTGCTCGCGCGCCAGGTAGAACGCGGTGCCGAGGCCGTGGCCGCCGCCGCCCACGATCACCGCGTCGTACTCGGCCGCGGGCTCGGCCTTGCGCCAGTGCGGCTGCCAGGAGCGGTGCCCAGCTACGGCGCGGCGGGCCAGCGAGAGGGCGGAGAAGCGCTGCATCCGACTATCATAGCGATCCGCCTCGCCGTGGCGAGATGGGCCGCGTCATCTGAAAAGCTGCAACGCCCATGCACCGCCGGTCCAGCGCTGGATAAGCCGTTCGCGGCGATGCACAGTCATACCATGAACGCCATCGCGCCGGCGACCAGCACCGACCCGCTGCTGCAGCCGTTCCGGCTGAAGCACCTCACGCTGCGCAACCGCGTCATGAGCACGGCGCACGAGCCGAGCTACTCCGAGGACGGGATGCCCAAGGAGCGCTACCGGCTGTACCACGTCGAGAAGGCGCGCGGCGGCGTGGCGCTGACCATGACCGCCGGTTCCGCCGTGGTCTCGCCCGACAGCCCGCCGGTGTTCGGCAACCTGCTCGCCTACCGCGACGAGATCGTGCCCTGGCTGCGGCGCCTCGCCGACGAGTGCCACGAGCACGGCAGCGCCGTGATGATCCAGTTGACGCATCTCGGCCGCCGCACCGCCTGGAACAAAGCCGACTGGCTGCCGGTGCTGGCCCCCTCCGCCGTGCGCGAGCCGGCGCACCGGGCGTTTCCCAAGGCGGCCGAGGCCTGGGACATCGCGCGCATTGTGGCCGACTACGCGGCGGCGGCGCAGCGGATGCAGGCGGCCGGCCTCGACGGGCTGGAGATCACCGCCTACGGCCACCTGCCCGACCAGTTCTGGTCGCCGGCCACCAACCGTCGCACCGACGCATGGGGCGGCGGGCTGGACAACCGCATGGCGTTCTCGATGCGGGTGCTGCAAGCAATGCGCGACGCTTGCGGGCCGGAGTTCATCCTGGGCGTCAGGATGGTGGCCGACGAGGATTGGGACACCGGCCTCACCCGCGACGACGGGCTGGCGATCGCGCGGCGGCTGCGGGCGTCCGGCCTGGTCGACTTCCTCAACGTCATCCGTGGCCACATCGACACCGACGCTGCGCTGGTCGACGTGATCCCGGTCGCCGGGATGCGTTCCGCGCCGCATTTGGATTTCGCCGGCGAAGTGCGCGCCGCCTCCGGCATGGCGACGTTCCACGCCGCGCGCATCGCCGACGTCGCCACCGCGCGGCACGCCATCGCAGAGGGCAAGCTCGACATGGTCGGCATGACCCGCGCGCTGATCGCCGACCCGCACA
>CAXUHK010000139.1:0-10802 GCA_964250775.1 uncultured Acetobacteraceae bacterium
CCGACGCCGAAGAACTTCAACTACTTCTGGAACTTCGGCGCGCTGGCGATGATCAACCTGGCGATCATGATCGCCACCGGCGTGTTCCTGGCGATGAACTACACCGCCAACACCAGCATGGCGTTCGACAGCGTCGAGCGCATCATGCGCGACGTGAACTACGGCTGGCTGTTGCGCTACGCGCACGCCAACGGCGCGTCGATGTTCTTCATCATCGTCTACATCCATATCTTCCGCGGCATGTATTACGGCTCGTACAAGAAGCCGCGCGAGCTGCTGTGGATGATCGGCGTGGTGCTCCTGCTGCTGATGATGGCGATCGCCTTCATGGGCTACGTGCTGCCCTGGGGCCAGATGTCGTATTGGGGCGCCACCGTCATCACCAACCTGTTCTCCGCCATCCCGCTGGTCGGCGACAGCGTGGTGAGCTGGTTGTGGGGCGGCTTCTCGGTCGACAACCCGACGCTGAACCGCTTCTTCAGCCTGCATTACCTGCTGCCGTTCGTGCTGACCGGAGTGATCTTCCTGCACGTCGTGGCGCTGCACATCACCGGCTCGAACAACCCGCTCGGCATCGAGGTCAAGGGGCCGCAGGACACGCTGCCGTTCCATCCGTACTACACGATCAAGGACTCGGTGGGCGTTTGCGTCTACCTGCTGATCTTCGCCAGCCTGGTGTTCTTCGCGCCGAACTATCTGGGCCATGTCGACAACTACGTGCCGGCAAACCCTCTGGTGACGCCGGCCGACGTGGTGCCGGAATGGTATTTCCTGCCGTTCTACGCGATCCTGCGCTCGGTGCCGTCCAAGCTGTTCGGCGTGCTGCTGATGTTCGGGGCCATCGCGGTGCTGTTCGTGCTGCCCTGGCTCGACACCAGCCCGGTACGCAGCGCCCGGTTCCGGCCGATCTACCGCCCGATGATGTTCGTGCTGGTGGCCGACCTGCTGCTGTTGGGGGCGGTGGGCGCGCACCACCCGGTCGGCGTCTGGATCCCGCTCGGCCGTGTCGCCACGACCTACTACTTCCTGCACTTCGCCGCGCTGCCGTTCCTGGGCATCCTCGAGCGTGCCCTGCCGCTGCCGGAGAGCATCAGCCGTCCGGTGACTCGCATCGGCGGTGGTCCGCTGCCGTCCGGCGCCATGGCCAAGCCGATGGAGAAGCCCTGATGCGCGGTCGGCTGGCGGCGCTCGCCGCAGTCCTGGCGATCGGCGGTGGCGTGTCCGCGTTCGCCGCCGAGGAGACCCTGCCGCACCAGCCTTGGAGCTTCTCCGGCCTGTTCGGGACGTTCGACCGAGCCTCGGCGCAGCGTGGCTTCCAGGTCTACAAGGAGGTCTGCTCCAACTGCCACTCGCTCAAGCAAGCGTATTACCGCAACCTGGAAGGCATCGGCCTCAGCGACGACCAAGTGAAGGCGATCGCCGCCACCATCACCGTGCCGACCACCAACGATGACGGTCAGCCGGCGGAACGGCCGGCGCTGCCGAGCGACCACTTCCGTTCGCCGTTCCCGAACGACAAGGCGGCCCGCGCCGCGAACAACGGCGCCCTGCCGCCAGACCAGTCGGTCATCATCAAGGCGCGCGAGGGCGGCTCCGACTATGTCGACGCGCTGCTGCAGGGCTATGGCGACCCTCCCGCCGGCGTGAAAATCGGCAGCGGGTTGTATTACAATAAGTGGTTTACCGGTCACCAGATCGCGATGCCACAGCCGATCCGCGACGACAGCGTGACCTACGCCGACGGCACCAAGGCGACGCTGGCGCAGGAGGCGCATGACGTCACGACGTTCCTGACCTACATCGCCAACCCCGAGCTCGAACAGCGCAAGCGGATCGGCGTGAAGGTGGTGTTCTTCCTGACGCTGCTGACCGGCATCACATACGTCGTGAAGCGCAAGATCTGGGCCGACGTCCATTAGTTCGGACCCAGCCGGGAGTGTCGTGCAGCCGGTGGTCGGCATCATCGGCGGCTCCGGCCTGTATGACATCCTCGGCCTGGAGCGGAAATCGTGGCATCGCGTGCAGACGCCGTGGGGCGAGCCGTCCGACGAATTGTTGGAAGGTTGGCTGCACGGTGTCCGCTGCGTTTTCCTGCCTCGGCACGGCCGGGGCCATCGGCTCGGGCCGTCCGACCTCAACTATCGTGCCAACATCGACGCTCTCAAGCGCGTCGGCGCCACCGACGTGCTGTCGCTCTCGGCGGTCGGCAGCCTGCGCGAGGACTTGCCGCCCGGCCACTTCGTCATCGTCGACCAGTTCATCGACCGCAGCTTCGCGCGCGCGAAGTCGTTCTTCGGCGCGGGTTGCGTGGCCCACGTCTCGGTGGCCGACCCGGTCTGCCCGCGGCTGGGCGACGCATTGGAACAGGCGGCGGGCAGGATCGGCCTGCCGGTGACGCGCGGCGGCAGCTACCTGGCGATGGAGGGGCCGCAGTTCTCTTCCAAGGCGGAAAGCGCCCTGTATCGCAGCTGGGGCTGCAGCGTGATCGGCATGACCAACATGCCGGAGGCCAAGCTGGCCCGCGAGGCGGAGCTTTGCTACGCGACGGTCGCGATGGTGACGGACTACGATTCATGGCACCCGGGCCACGGCCATGTCACGGTCGACATGGTGGTCAAGGTCTTGCTGGAGAACGCGGACCGCGCGCGCGAACTGGTGGCGGCGGTGGTGCCGAGCATCGGGGCGCCGCGCGGGCCATGCCCAGCCGGCTGCGACCGGGCGCTCGACCACGCGCTCATCACGGCGCCAGAGGCCCGCGACCCGGGTGTGCTTGCGAAGCGCGACGCGGGCGCGGGCCGAGTGCTCCGGGCCTAGATGCGTCCCAGCACCAGCAGCACGATCACCACGAGCAGCACCAAGCCAAGCCCGCCCGAGGGAAAGTAGCCCCAGCTTGCGCTATACGGCCAGGTGGGCAACGCGCCGAGCAGGAGCAGGATGACGATGATAAGCAAGATGGTGCTCACGGGCGATCTCCTCGATCCGATGTCGTTCCCAATTTGATCGCAGGGCCACGAATGTTCAACCCTGGCGCGCATCCGGCGGCGTCGGGCTGGCGGCAAACGTGACCGCCGATATCGTCAATCTCAGACGTTTGAAGAAGCGGCTGGCACGGGACGCCGACGCGCGGGCGGCGGAACAGGCGCGCGCCCGGCATGGCCGCACCAGGGAACAGCGCGCTGCCGACACGGCGGAGGCCGGCGCGAGCCGCCGTGCGTTGGACAATGCCCGGATCGAGGAACCCGGTCAGTGCTGACCGGGCCGCGAGGCGTCCAGGGCGGATTGCAGCATGTAGGCGGCCGCCATCTGGTCGACCAGTTCGGCCCGCCGCTGCCGGGTCGCGTCGGCTTCCGAGATGAGGAAGCGGTTTACGGCGGCCGAGGAGAGTCGCTCGTCCCATAACGCGGCCGGCAATCCGGTCGCCGCCATCAGCGCGTGGGTCCAATCGCGCGCCGCCTGCGCCGCCGCGCCTGCGGTGCCGTCCATCGACAGCGGCAGGCCCACCACCAAGCCGCCGCCCCGCGCGGCGCGCGCCCGCCGCCCGAGCCCCGCCGCCGGGGCGGCCAGGTGCCCCGGGCGGCGGGGGGGGGGGGGCGTCGCCAGCAGCAGCGACACGTCGGACAGGGCGAGGCCGATGCTGCGGGCGCCGGGGTCGACGCCGATCAGCCGCTCGCCGTGCTCAAGCCGGGTGCGGAGGTCGGTCATGTTGAACAGGGGCATGTCCGCCGTTATGGTCTGCGGCTCGCCTGCATTCCAAGGAGAAACCATGTCGCTCGACGCCGCGACGGTGCGCCGCATCGCCAAGCTCGCCCGCATCCGGGTCGACGACGCCGAGGTCGCGCGGCTGCGGGTCGAGCTCGGCGGCATCCTGGGCTGGATCGAGCAGTTGAACGAGGTCGACGTGTCGCAGGTCGAGCCGCTGGCCGGCGCCGCGCACATGGCGCTGCGGATGCGCGAGGATGTCGTCACCGATGGCGGCCAGGTCGACTCGGTGCTGGCCAACGCGCCGGAGCGGGCCGGGACGTTCTACGCCGTACCCAAGGTGGTCGAGTGATGTTCGACCTGACCCTGGCGCAGACCCGCGACGCGTTGCGGGCGCGCAAGGTGTCGGCGCGCGAGCTGGCCGACGCCTATGGCGGCGCGATCGAGCGGCTCAACCCGGCGCTCAACGCCTACATCACCCCGACCCCGGCGCTGGCGCGGAGCCACGCCGACTTGGCCGATTTGGCCCTGGCGCGCGGCGAGTACGGGCCGCTCACCGGCATCCCGTTGGCGGTCAAGGATTTGTTCTGCACCGCCGGCGTCCGGACCACGGCCGGCAGCCGCATCCTGGAGCCGTTCGTGCCGCCGTACGAGAGCACGGTCACGGCCAACCTGCTGCGCGACGGAGCGGTGTTCCTGGGCAAGGCCAACATGGACGAGTTCGCCATGGGGTCGTCCAACATGACCAGCGCCTATGGCGCCGTGACCAGCCCGTGGTCTCGGCCGGGCGACAACCGGCGGCTGGTGCCGGGCGGCTCGTCCGGCGGCTCCGCGGCGGCGGTCTCGGCGCGCCTCGCTTTGGGCGCCACGGCGACCGACACCGGCGGCTCGATCCGCCAGCCGGCCAGCTTCTGCGGCATCGTCGGCATGAAGCCGACCTATGGCCGCTGCTCGCGCTGGGGCGTGGTGGCGTTCGCGTCCTCGCTCGACCAGGCCGGGCCGCTGGCGCGCACCGTCGAGGACTGCGCCATCCTGCTCGGCTCGATGGCGGGGTTCGACCCCAAGGACAGCACCAGCGCCGAGCGCCCGGTGCCGGACTTCGCCGCCGCCTGCGGCCGGGGCGTGCGCGGCCTGCGCATCGGCGTGCCGCGCGAGTACCGCAGCGACGGGATGCCCGCCGAGATCGAGGCGCTGTGGCGACGAGGGCTGGACTGGCTGCGCGAACAAGGTGCCGAGACCGTCGACGTCAGCCTGCCGCACACCAAGCATGGCCTCGCGACCTACTACATCGTGGCCCCGGCCGAGGCGTCGTCCAACCTCGCGCGCTACGACGGCGTGCGCTTCGGACGACGGGTCGAGGGCGGCGACCTCACCGAGATGTACGAGAACACCCGCGCCGCAGGGTTCGGCGAGGAGGTGCGCCGGCGCGTGTTGATCGGCACCTACGTGCTGTCGTCGGGCTACTACGACGCCTACTACCTGCGAGCGCAGAAGGTGAGGGCATTGATCCTGAAGGATTTCACCGACGTGTTCCGGCAGGTCGACGCGCTGCTGACACCGACGGCGCCGTCGGCCGCGTTCGCCCAGGGAGAGCGTATGGACGACCCGGTGACGATGTACCTGAACGACGTGTTCACCGTCCCCGCCAACATGGCCGGCATCCCGGGCGTGTCGGTCCCGGCGGGGCTCAACGTAGAGGGCTTGCCGCTCGGCTTGCAGGTGCTGGGGCGGCCGTTCGACGAGGAGACGGTGTTCGCGGTCGGCGCCGCGCTGGAGCGTGCCGCGGGCTTCACCGCCGCGCCGCCGCAGCGCGCCGGAGTCGCGACATGAGCTACACACTGCAAGGCATTGAAGGTGGATGGGAACTCGTGGTCGGCCTGGAAGTGCACGCCCAGGTGGTCAGCCGCTCCAAGCTGTTCTCCGGCGCCTCGGCGACCTATGGCGGCGAGCCCAACGCCCAGGTCAGCTTCGTCGATGCGGCATTCCCCGGGATGTTGCCGGTGATCAACCGCGAATGCGTGGCGCAGGCGGTGCGGACCGGGCTCGGCCTCAACGCCCACATCAACCTGACCAGCCGGTTCGACCGCAAGAACTACTTCTATGCCGACCTGCCGGCCGGCTATCAGATCAGCCAGTACCAACACCCGATCGTCGGCGCCGGCGTGATCGAGGTCGAGCTGGCCGACGGCGGCACCAAGCCGATCGGCGTCACCCGGCTGCACCTGGAGCAGGACGCCGGCAAGAGCCTGCACGACCAGGACCCGACGCACAGCCACATCGACCTCAACCGCGCCGGCGTCGCGCTGATGGAGATCGTGAGCGAGCCGGATTTGCGCAGCCCGGAGGAGGCCGGCGCCTACCTGCGCAAGCTGCGCACCATCCTGCGCTATCTCGGCACCTGCGACGGCAACATGGAGGAAGGTTCCATGCGCGCCGACGTCAACGTCTCGGTGCGCCATCCGGGCGAGCCGTTCCGGACCCGATGCGAGGTCAAGAACGTGAACTCGGTGCGCTACGTCATGCAGGCGATCGAGGCCGAGGCGCGTCGCCAGGTGCAGGTCTGGGAGGCGGGCGGCGTGGTCGAGCAGGAGACCCGGCTGTACGACCCGGCACGCGGCGAGACGCGCTCGATGCGCAGCAAGGAGGACGCGCACGACTACCGCTACTTCCCCGATCCCGACCTGCTGCCGCTGGTGTTGGACGAGGGCTGGGTGGCCGAGTTGCGGGCCGCGCTGCCGGAACTGCCGGACGCCAAACGGGCGCGGTTCGCGCGCCAGTATGGGCTGCCCGCCTATGACGCGGCGGTGCTGGTGGCCGAGCAGGCGACGGCCGACTTCTACGAGACCGTCGCGCGCGGCCGCGACGCCAAGCTGGCCGCCAACTGGATGATGGGCGATTTCTTCGCCGCCCTGAACCGCACCGGGCGCGGCATCGAGGACAGCCCGGTGTCGGCGCAGGCGTTGGGCGGGCTGCTCGACCTGATGGCCGACGCCACCATCAACGGCCGCATCGCCAAGGAAGTGTTCGAGGCGATGGTGGAGAGCGGCGAACCGCCCGGCGCCATCGTCGAGCGGCGCGGCCTGCGCCAAGTCACCGACACCGGCGCCATCGACGCGGCGGTCGAGGCGGTGCTGGCCGGGCACCCCGACAAGCTCGCGGAGTACCGCGGCGGCAAGGAGAAGCTGTTCGGATTCTTCGTGGGGCAGGTGATGAAAGCCATGGCGGGCAAGGGCAACCCGGCACTGGTGAACGCGGCTATCGCGCGCCGGCTTGCCGACACGGTTTGACCTCCGCGCCGCCTGCCCGTAAGACGGCGTGGCAAACGTCGTGTCCTTGCACTCTCCCGGCGGAGGGGTGGCCGAGCGGCTGAAGGCGACGGTTTGCTAAACCGTTGTACATTGTAAAGGTGTACCGTGGGTTCGAATCCCATCCCCTCCGCCAACCCGCTTTCCCGCGGCGTCATGCGGTTCTCGCTCAAACGGATCGTGGCGGTGGCGTTGCTCGCCGGCTGTGTTGGCGCGGCGGTGGCCTTGGTCGAAGGGTCCCGGGCGACTCAGGCTCCTTCCACCGTCGGGGCGGCGGCGCTGTCGCAACCCGACCCAGGCGACGCGGCGCAGCCTGCCGAAGTCATTCCAGTCCCTGCCCATGGCGGGCTTACTGTTCGCCTGCTGGATCATTACACCGCGCCGTAATCGCCAGCATGGCAGCCCCAAAGCATCCTTGAAAAAAATCTGTCGTTTTCGTGAGCGTCAGGTCATTTTCTGTTGCAGCATGGTTTGGATCGGGTTATTTCCAGTGTCGCCGTCATCGTAATGCGGATGGCGAGTATCAAGAACGAGAAAGACACCACCATGGCGAGCGGCACTGTTAAGTGGTTCAACACCACCAAGGGTTTCGGCTTCATCACTCCGCAGAACGGCGGCAAGGACGTGTTCGTCCACATTACGGCGGTTCAGGCGGCCGGCTTGACCGGTCTGAACGATGGCCAGGCCGTCACCTATGACGTGATGATGGAGCGCGGCAAAGAGGCGGCCAGCAATCTCCGCCTGAGCTGATCCGGGGGCGCACTGGTAGCGGTTCCACGCTGCCGGTGCGCGTTTGGCACTAGAGTTAAAATTATTGCCGTCGTGATTTGAACGTTCGCGAGACTTCGCGGCTAGAGATTTGGCTTCGTGCCAAGTTCGGAAGCCAAGCCATCAGGATCATGGTCGCGAAACCGGGGTCCACTCCAGAGCTGTGGGTGTCTGGCGAGTTTCTCGGCACCGTCCATCGTGACGATGAGGACGGTGAGGTATCCTACAGCGTCAACATCGTCGTCCTCGACGAGGATTTGGCCTAGTTACGATCCCCGCCGTGTGATGCTGTCCATGGCGCGAGGCCGCCGTGTCGGATGACGAAATCAGACACGTCCGCTGTTCCTATGCCGGCACGGATGTTGGCAAACACGAACTGTCTGTCGCCGCGCATACGGCGCGCATCCCGCTCCATGACGCCCAGGTCGGCCCCGACGAACGGCGCCAAGTCGATCTTGTTGATGACCAGCAAGTCGCTGCGGGTGATGCCGGGGCCACCTTTGCGCGGTATCTTGTCGCCGGCCGACACGTCGATGACGTAGATCGTCATGTCCGCCAGCTCCGGGCTGAACGTGGCCGCCAGGTTGTCGCCGCCGCTCTCGATCAGGATCAAGTCGAGCGTCGGGAAACGGCGGCGCAATTGCGCGACACCGGCAAGGTTGATGCTGGCATCCTCGCGGATCGCGGTATGTGGGCAGCCACCGGTCTCGATACCGAGGATGCGCTCGGGCGGCAGCGATCCGGCGCGGGTGAGGAATTCGGCGTCCTCCTTGGTATAGATGTCGTTGGTGATGGCGGCGACCTCGTAAACGGGTGCCAGGCGCTTGCAGAGCGCGTCCATCAGCGCCGTCTTGCCGGTGCCGACCGGGCCGCCGATGCCGACGCGCAGCGGGCCATGGTTGTTGCTCATGAGCGGAACAGCCTCGTGTGTTGGGTCTCGTGTCGCATCGCCGCCAAGTCGGAGCGGAAACAGGCGCCGCCGAGATCGTCCAGCGCGCAATGGCGGGTCGCCATGGTGATGTCGAGCATCGCGGCTTCGAGGGTCGCCAGCACGTAAAGCCCGTCGGACTGGCCGAGCGGCACCAGGCGAACCGCCGCGGAGATCAGGTTGGCGGCGAATGCCTGCAGGAAAGCCGCCGTCGCTGCCTCGATGTCGATGCCATGTGCCCCAACAAGCGCCCCGACCGCGACCGGATAGGCCACGTCGTCCATCCGACGCGCGAGCGCGTGGAGCAGGTCCGGCCGCCATGACGCGGCAGCGAGCACGAATGCGTTGCCCTGTCCCGAGCTCTCCGTCTGCCGTTCCCGCGCCGGCTGCGCCGCCACCGCCAGCTCGGCGACCTCGCTGAGGCCATCGAGGTCGCCGACGGCGGCGGCGCGGTGCGCGTGCCGCAGCACGATCGCGTCGCTGCGCCCGGCGCCATGGCGAAGCACGTCCTCGACCCACGCACGCAGGCTGCCGGCGTCACGGATGTCGCCCGCCGCGACGGCCCACTCGATACCGTGCGAGTAGGCGAAGCCGCCGGTCGGGAATGCCGGCGACAGCCAGGCCAACAGGCGCAAGAGGTGCTGGGCCTCAGTGATCGTGCGGCTCATCGTCGTGCTCATGCCGATGCGCGTGTCCGCCGGCATAGGCTCCGGCCTCGGGTTCGAACGCGGCTTCGACGTGCCGGACATGGCCGCCGAGGAGTCCGGCCATCTCCTCGATCACATGGTCACGGCGGATGCGGATATGGTCGCCCAGCAACTGCACCGGGAGGTGGCGGTTGCCGAGATGCCAGGCGATCCGCACCATGGCGGCGTCGCCATGGGCATGGATTTCGGCCAACCGCTCCGGCTTCGCCGCCACCGCGACCACGCGTCCATCGTCCAGCAGCAGCCCGTCGCCGTGCCGCAGCCGCGCCGCTTGCGGCAGGTCGAGCAGCACCTCGTGGCCGGCCTCGGTGAGCAGCAGGATGCGGCGGCGATGGCGGCGGTCGTAGTCCACCAGCACGCGGTCCGCGGCCCGCGCCCGATCCCAGGTGCCCGCCGGCAACACGCTCCCGGCTCGCATCAGAACAGGAAATACCGCTGCGCCATCGGCAGCACGGTGGCCGGCTCGCAGGTCAGCAGCACGCCGTCGGCGCGCACCTCGTAGGTTTCCGGATCGACCGCGATGTCCGGTGTGGCGTCGTTGTGGATCATGTGGCGCTTGCCGATGCTGCGGGTGGCGCGCACCGCCGACAGCGCCCGGCGCAGGCCGAGCCGCGCCGCGATGTCGGTCTCCAGCGCCGCCTGGGAGACGAAGGTGACGCTGCCGGCCGGCATCGCGGCGCCGAACTGGCCGAACATCGGGCGGTAATGCACCGGCTGCGGCGTCGGGATCGAGGCGTTGGGGTCGCCCATCAGCGCCACGGCGATGCTGCCACCCTTGAGCACCAGGTCCGGCTTGACGCCGAAGAACGCCGGCGACCACAGCACCAAGTCGGCCAGCTTGCCCACCGCGACCGAGCCGACCTCGTGCGACAAACCCTGCGCCACGGCCGGGTTGATGGTGTACTTGGCGATGTAGCGCTTGATCCGCGCGTTGTCGCGCCGCTCGCCATCGCCCGCGAGCGGGCCACGCTGCAGCTTCATCTTGTGCGCCGTCTGCCAGGTGCGGATCGCCACCTCGCCGACCCGACCCATCGCCTGGCTGTCCGATGAGATCATCGAAATGGCACCTAGGTCGTGCAGGATGTCCTCGGCGGCGATGGTCTCGCGGCGGATGCGGCTCTCGGCGAACGCCACGTCCTCCGGGATCGACGGGTCGAGGTGGTGGCAGACCATGAGCATGTCGAGATGCTCGTCGAGCGTGTTGGCGGTGTACGGCCGGGTCGGGTTGGTCGAGCTGGGCAGCACGTTCGGCAGCCCGGCGACGCGGATGATGTCCGGCGCGTGGCCGCCGCCGGCGCCCTCGGTGTGGAAGGCGTGGATGGCGCGGCCCTTGAACGCCGCGATGGTGTCCTCGACGAAGCCGCTCTCGTTCAGCGTGTCGGTGTGGATCATCAC
>CAXUHK010000140.1:0-607 GCA_964250775.1 uncultured Acetobacteraceae bacterium
CCCCGCCCCGGCGCCCCCTGGTCGGGGGCCCGCGCGCCGCGGCGCGCGTCCCGCGGCGCCGCTTGGCGGTCGAGCAGGTCGTAGATCAGCGCCACGTCGGCGCCGGAAACCAGGCTCCAGCCGGCGGCCAGCAGCAGCTCCAGGCCCGCGTAGGCCGCGAAGCCTTGTGCCGCGGCGAACGCCACCAGGCCCGCCAGGTTGAGCACGGCGCCGGCCACGATGGCGTGGCGGCGGCCGGCGACGTCGCAGATGTAGCCGGTCGGGATCTCGAACAGCATGACGGCGACGCCGTAGACCGCCTGCAGGCTCAGCACGTCGCCGGTCGACAGCCCGCGCGCGGTCAGGAACGGCACGATGACCGGCATGACCACGAGGCCCATCCAGGCCGCGCCGAACGCGTAGACTCGGGCGAGGTCGCTCAGCCCGGCGGTTCGTCGACGACGCCGTTGCGCAGCAGGCCGACCCGGTCGATCTCGACCTCGACGCTGTCGCCGGGCTTCAGCCACAGCGGCGGCTAGCGCCGCGAGCCGCCCCCGCCGGGGGTTGCCGTCGCGATAACGTCGCCCGCGTGCAGGCGGGGGCAGGGGGGGCAGTAGGGGATGATGGC
>CAXUHK010000140.1:617-10153 GCA_964250775.1 uncultured Acetobacteraceae bacterium
CCCCCCCCCGCGGGGGGCCGGCCCCCCCCCCCCGGCCGGCGGGCCCGCCCCCCCCCCCCCCCCCGCCGGGGGTTCCGGTCGCGATCACGTCGCCGGCTTCCAGGCGGGTGAAGGTCGAGCAGTAGGCGATGATCGCCGGGATGTCGAAGATCATCTGCGCGATGGCGGCGTCCTGCACCACCTGGCCGTTGACGCGGGTGCGCAGCCGCTGCGGGCCGAGTTCGCCTACCTCGTCGGGCGTCGCCAGCCACGGGCCGAAGCCGCCGCTCGCGGGGAAGTTCTTGCCCGGCGTGAACTGGTGCGTGTGGCGCTGGAAATCGCGCACGCTGCCGTCGTTGTAGCAGGCGTAACCGGCGACGTGGGCGAGCGCGCCGCTCCTGGCGATGTGCCGGCCGGGCTTGCCCACGATCACCGCCAGCTCGCCCTCGAAATCGAGCTCGGTGGACACGAACGGCCGGACGATGGCGCTCTCGTGCCCGGTCTGGCTGTTGGCGAAGCGCGCGAAGATGGTGGGGTGCCCGACCTCGCCGCGCCCAGTCTCCTTGCGGTGCTCCTCGTAGTTCACGCCGACGCACAGGATCTTGTCCGGGTTGGGGATCACCGGCAGCCATTCGACGTCGGACAGCGGGATGGATCGCGCCGCCGAGGCGTGCGCCGCGAGATCGGGCAACGCGCCCGCGGCGATGGCGGATTTCAGGTCCGGCAGCCGGTCGCGCAACGCCGCGCCGACATCGAGCACCGCCTCGCCTGCGACGATGCCCCAGCTCGTGACCCCTGCCACGCGGAACGTTGCCAGCCGCATCGCCTGTCCTTCCGGTTGCGCCGCGAGGCAGCGTGAAGCAGCCTTTCGGCGGAACGGCAAGTCCCGGCCATTCTCGATCCAGGCGTTTGCTGCTTCAATGGCGCCGCCACAGTGCGGAGCGAGGGTCCATGGCGCAGTTTCATTTCGTCGAGGACTACGAACGGCATGTCGCCAACCTGATGGCCTCCATGCCGCTCGACCAGGCGATGGAGGCGGCCGTGGGCGGCAGTTTCGACCTGATCGGCGGGATCGAATGCCAACTGCTGAACTATGCCGGGCTGCGCTCCGGGATGGCGCTGGTGGACCTCGGCTGCGGCAGCGGGCGGCTGGCGCGAGCCCTCGGCCGGTCGGAGAAGCATGTCGAGTACGTCGGCATCGACATCGTGCAGGCGCTGCTGGACTACGCCGCGACCCAGAGCCCGGCTTCGTACAGGTTCCTCAAGCACCAGGAGCTGTCGATCCCGCTGGCCAGCCTGTCGATGGACTTCGCCTGCGCGTTCAGCGTGTTCACGCACCTGCTGCACCACGAATCCTACCTCTACATCGAGGACTTCCATCGGGTGCTGAAGCCCGGCGGCAAGTTGCTGTTCTCCTTCCTGGAGTTCGCGGCGCCGGCGCACTGGACCGTGTTCCGCAACACCGCCGACCAGCAGAAGGCCAGCAACCAGGCCCACCTCAACAGCTTCATCGAGCGGAACGCGATTGAAATTTGGGCGGACCAGGCGGGCTTCGTGGTCGAGGGCTTCATCGGCGGCCACGAGGCGATCGGCGGCAGCCCGCCGCTCGGGCAGTCCTCGGCCATCCTGCGCAAGGCCTGAGTGTCAGGCCTGAGCGTCAGGCCGGCTCCTCCTCCGCCAGCACCCGGCCGGGGGCGGGCGCCGCGATCTGCCACGGCACGCCCACCACCGCGATGTCCGGGCCGCCGTTGCGCAACAGCGTCGCGCGCAGCCGCCGCTCGCGATGGGTGTGCAGCAGCGCCTCCCACCAGCGCGCCTCCACCAGTTGCGGCAGCACCACGGCGACCGCCCGCCCCGGATATTGGCGTTGCAGATCCTCAATGGCGCGCAGCAGCGGGCCGATCACGTTGCGGTATGGCGACGGCGACACCAGCAGCCGGGGCGCCGGCAGCCCGGCCTCGCGCGCCGGCTGCGCCACGTAGCGCTCCCACTCGTCGCGGATGCGGGCGGTCTGCTCGTCGGCGTCCGGCCCCTCCATGTCGATGCAGTGCAACGCCGTCACGGCGGGGGACAAATGGAACGCGTAGGCGACCGCCCGGCGGCTCTTCTGGTCCCAGCGCGACACCGGGATCACCGCGAGCGGCGGTGCGTGGTGGCGCAGGTCGAGCCGGCGCTCGGCCTCGCCCAGCAGCAGCCGGTCGAGGGCCGCGTAGTAGCGGCGCACCAGCAGCAACAGCAGCAGCGTCGCCGGGATCACCACCAGCGTCAGCCAGGCGCCCTCGGCGAACTTCGCGACTAGGATGATGAGCAACGCCGTCCCGGTCGCCACCGCGCCGAAGCCGTTGACCGCGAGCCGAGTGGTGTCGAGCCGGTCGCGGCCGCCGGACACCCGCCGCCACCAATGCACCGCCATGCCGGCCTGCGACAGCGTGAACGACAGGAACGCGCCGACCGCGAACAGCGGGATCAGCCGGTCGGTGATGCCGCCGAACGCCGCCAGCAGCAGCCCCGCCCCTAACGCCAGGAACAGCAGGCCCACGGTGTAGACTAGTCGCCGGCCCGGCAGCGCGAACGCCTTCGGCAGGAAGCCGTCATGCGCCACTTGCCGGCACAGCCGGGGGAAGCCCACGAAGCTGGTGTTGGCCGACAGGCACAGCACCGCCAGCACGCTGCCGATGCTGACGTAATACAGCCAGTCGCGGCCACGCACCGCGGCCACCAGTTGCGACAGCACGCTCTGATAGCCCTCTCGGGTCTGGTCCATCGCCAGGATGCCGTAGCAGCGGGTCAGGTACGCGATGCCGAACAGGAGCAGTCCCAGCACCACCACGATGGCGGTGAGCGTGCCGTGCGCATAGCGGGCGCGCGGCTCCCTGAACGCGCTGACGCCGTTGCTCACCGCCTCCACCCCGGTCATCGCGGTGCAGCCGGCGGCGAAGGCGCGCAGCAGCAGCCACAGCGACACGACCTCGGCGCCATGCGCCGCCGCCGGCGGCTTCACCACCGCGACGGGATGGCCGCCGCCGCTCCAGGCCGCCCAGCCGCCGAGCAGCAGGACCAGGCCCAGGCTCGCGATGAACAAATAGGTGGGTCCCGCGAACATTAGGCCGCTCTCGCGGGTGCCGCGCAGGTTGATCGCGGTGATCAGCGCCAGCACGCCCAGGCACAGGGCCAAGGTCGCCGGCTGCAGCGACGGCAGCGCCGAGGTCAGCGCGCCGATACCGGCCGAGATGCCGACCGCGACGTTGAGCATGTAATCCAGCATCAACGCGGAGGCCGCCAGCAGGCCGGCGTTGGTGCCGAGGTTCTCGCGGGCGACGGTGTAGGAGCCGCCGCTGTTCGGGTACGCGGCGATGGTCTGCCAGTACGAGAAGAACAGGATCGCCAGCAACAGCAGGATCGCCCAGGTGATCGGCCCGATCGCCGCGAGTCCGGCGACGCCGAGCGGCGCCAGCACGGTCAGCGCCGCCTCCGGGCCGTACGCGGCCGAGCCGAGGCCGTCGAGGCCCATCGCCGGCAGGCCCTCGAACACCCCGATCTTGCGCGTCTCGGCCTCGCGGTTGGACAGCGGGCGGCCGACCAGGAGTGTTGCCCATGACATCGGCGGTTGCGACGCCCCGCTTGCGGCTAAGTTCCGCCGGCTCACGTTCCGGCGGGCGGCGGAACGCGGGCGGGCGTGGCCGGTTCTGTCCTGGACCGCGAATTGGAGACAGCATGACGCAGCAGATACCGCTCGGCGACGCGGACCGCGCCGATGCCGGCGAGCAGCCCGACGGCACCCACGAGGTCGCGCCCGACCTCGCCTATTCGCGCGCGATGATCGCCAACGTAGCGTTCGTCGGGCTGCCCGGCGCCGGCGACCGTGGCTGGGTGCTGGTCGACGCCGGCGTGCCCGGCACCGCCGCGGCGATCGAGCGGGCCGCCGAGGCGCGTTTCGGCCGCGCCGCGCGGCCCGCCGCCATCGTCATGACGCACGGCCATTTCGACCATGTGGGCGCGCTCGAACACCTGGCCGGACAATGGGACGTCCCGGTCTACGCGCATGTCCTGGAGCAGCCGTACCTGAGCGGCGGCGCGTCCTACCCGCCGGGCGACCCGTCGGTCGGCGGCGGGTTGATGGCCAGCCTGTCCGGGCTGTACCCGACCCGGCCGGTCGACGTGGGCGCGCGGCTGCGGCCGCTGCCGGCGGATGGCGGCCTGCCGGGGATGCCGGGCTGGCGCTGGCTGCACACGCCGGGGCACTCGCCCGGCCACGTCTCGCTATGGCGCGAGACCGACCGCGCGCTCGTGGCCGGCGACGCGTTCGTCACCACCAAGCCGGAATCGGCCTACGCGGTCGCGGTGCAGGCCCCTGAGCTGCACGGGCCGCCGCGCTACTTCACGATCGACTGGCGCAAGGCCAGGTCCTCGGTCGGGGCCCTGGCGGCGTTGGAACCGGAGCTTGCCGTCACCGGCCATGGACGGGCGATGCGCGGGGCGGCGATGCGCGAGGCGCTGCGCACCCTGGCTCGCGAGTTCGAGCGCGTCGCGGTGCCGCCGCACGGCCGCTACGTCGAGCGTCCGGCCACGGCCGAGGACGGTTCGGCCTACGTGAACCCGAAGCTGGGCTGACATGGACATCGCGGTCGAGGTGAACGGCCGCGAGCACCGGCGCGAATGCCGTCACGCCGACCTCACCGTGGCCGCGAACGACACCACGCTCGGCAACAACAACGGCTTCGAGGCTGGTCCCGGCTGAGATCCGGTGACGGGGCTGGGCTCGCCCAAGGGGGGATGCGATCGCAGGGGATGCGATCGCAGCGGCCCTGTCGGAGGCGTCAGTGCGTTCCTGACGCGCCCCAAGCCGGACCCCACTCTAGGGCCAACCCCGCGCGCCCCGATCAGACGGGTGCGTCGCGGCCGCGCGTCAGAAGCGGCGTGGGCCGTGGCTGCCCCTCGTAATAATCGGCCTCGCGCAAGAATCCACGGCGATCGAGGGCATCGATAACGAGCGCGCCGCTGTCGGGATAGGTGCAGACATCCCCGGGCGGCTCGGCGCCAATCGCGAGATAGACCAGGTCGCCCGTGCCGTCCGGGGTCGCGGGGTTGGCGATCTGATGGGCGATCCCCATGTCGGCCGGACAGGAAATGCAGTCTCCGGGGCGGATCTCGTGCACGCGATCGCCGTAGCGGAACAGACCTTGCCCTTCGAGCACGACGAAGATCTCGTCGGCCATAAGGTGTGTGTGCGCCGGGCACGCGCTGTGGCCTGGAGGCACCCGCCTGGCGTTCATGCCGAGACGGCCCATCCCGAAACGCCCCGGCCCCGCGTCCTTCATCGCAGGCGTCAACTCGCGCTGGAAATGCGTCCAGGCGGCGGGCACTTCGGCCGCGATTTCCGGCGCTGTGTGCATGTTGACGATCGTAGGCGCCTTCTCGGTCATGTCGTCCTCTCGTATCTGCGCCAGACAAGCGCGGCGATGTAGGTCTGGTCTCCACCAAAGGCAGACACGGCATCAAGAGTTTCGTTGTTAAACTGTTCAGAGAACGGCTTTCAGAACATCCCGTGCAGGAACCAGGAATGGTCGCCGGTGGCCGGGTCCACGCCGTCGCCCTGCCGATACAGCCAGAAGCGCCGGCCGGCCTCGTCCTCGACGCGGAAATAGTCGCGCACCGCCGCAAGCTCGGCGTCGCTGCGCCACCACTCGCCGAACACCCGCTCCGGCCCGTCGGCGCGGCGGACGCGGTGGCGCAGGCGGCGCCAGGTGAACTGCGCCGGCGCATGGTCGGGCAGCAGCGCCAGCGCCTCGATCGGCTGCGGCGGGTGCAACAGGCGCGACGGGCGCGGCAGGCTGGCCGGCCACAGCGCCCGCGTCGGCGGCGCCAGCGGCGGCACCCGGCGCACACTGCGCTCCGGGATGTCGCTCTCGACCGCCGCCGCGCGCCACACCCGCGCCGTTCCTAGCCGGCCAGTCAGCCGGTCAACCAGCTCGGCCACACTGGCCTCGCTCGCGGCGCCGTCGGTCGCGGTTTGCGCGTAGGCCAGCCGCTCGGCCAGCGGCACCGCGAGGCGCATCGCCTCCACGCCCAGGCCGGGATCGACGCCCTCAAGCCGGGCCAGCAGCAGCCGCGCCAAGTGGGCCGGGTCGCGGCTGGGCCGGGCGGTGCCGACGCGCACCGCCTGCCAGTCGCCATCGACCCGCTCGAACAGCAGGTCGAGCCGGCGCGCTCCCTGCCCCGCGCGCTCCAGCGCCGCGCACACGCCACCCGCCAGCAGGGGGACCACGGCCGCGAACGCCTCCGCCGTCAGCAGCGGCTCGGCGAAGGCGAGGCGCCGCGACAGCAGCGCAGGCGGCAGCATCGGCGCGATCGGCTCGGCGACGCGGCCCAGCATCTGGTCCAGCCGCCGCAGCAGGTCGACCCCGAAACGCCGCGCCAGCGGCCCGCGCGCCGCCCCCGCGAGCTGGCCGACCCGCTCCAGGCCCAGCCGACGCAAGGCCGGCAGCAGCTCCGGCGGCAGCCGCAGGCTCTCGACCGGCAGCGCGTCCAGGTCCTCGCTGCCCGGCTCGCCGTAGCGGGCCAGCGCGTACGCGGCGCCGGGGGTGGCGGCGATCGCGGCACGGCTGGCGTAGCCGGCCCGCCGCAGCCGGCGGCGCAGATCGGCCAGCAGCGCCGCCTCGCCGCCGTGCAAATGAGCGGCGCCGGTGACGTCGATCCAAACGCCGTCGGGGGGATCGGTGGCGACGAGCGGGGCGTAGCGCAGGCACCACCCGGCCAGCTTGCGCAACGCCGCGTCGTCGGCCTCAAGCTGCGCCTCCATCACCAGCAGGTCCGGCAGCATCGCCCGGGCGTGGGCCAGCGCCATGCCGGGGCGCAACCCCGCCGCCTGCGCCGCCGCGTCCGCCGCCATCACCACCCGCCGCCGCCCGTCATGGCGTGACGTGACCAGCGGTGTGTCAGCCGGCGGCGCGCCGTCGCCCCGCCGCAGCCGGTCGGTGGGCCAGGTCGGCAGGTAGACCGAGACGACCCTGCGCATCGCACGCCTCCATGATCCAGCTCGCGGCCTCGCCGCCACGGCAGCGGATCAGGTCGATCCGCCAGCGCATCCGCCCCAACCCGACCGCCCCGGCCACGCCCGGCACGCAGCCGATGCGCCATCGCGTGACGGCGGCGCATGGCTCGCGCAGCGCCGGGTCGTCGAACCGGGGGCTGCGCCGCAGCAAGAACGCCGGCACGCCCCCCGCCTCCGCCGCCAGTTGCAGCCGGCGCGAGGCGGTCAGCGTGAACCGCCCGGCCAGCTCGCCCACCACGGCGGCCAGGCCGCGATGGCCGAGCGCGTCCTCCAGCGCCAGCAGCACCCCGGACGGCGAGCCCGCCTCAGCGTAGATCACCCGGTCGGGATGCAAGCCGACCCCGGCCAGCGCCGGCGCGAACAGGTCGCCACGGTCCAGCGCCCACAGCACCCGGCCCTCGGTCCCGGCCAACGCTCCGGCCACGAACAGCGCCGCCGCCGCCGCGTGCTCCACCTCCGGCCCGTGGCCCGCGACCTCGTGCAGCGCCGCGCGCGCCAGGCCGCCGCCCGGCAGCATTGCGTCGATGCCTGGCTGGCCGAAACGGATCGGGGCCAAGCCGGCGCGCGGCTTGGCGTGGCGACGCTCGATGCGGTCGAGTTGCGCCCGCAGCGTCGCCATCCGGTCCGGCATGTCCAACCCTGTGTCGCGTCCCGCCACCTTGCCTTGCATGGCAAGAACATAAAGTGAACTTTACGGCATGGCAATCATCCTCTTGCACCTCGCGGAGTCCCCTGCAGTTGGCGCGGCGGGACACCAGATGTAAAACCTGGCGAACACGGGTCGGTCGGCATGACGATGGCTGGAGTTGCAAGGCTGGGGCGCGCGAGCCTGGTGGGGGCCGGTCCCGGCGACCCGGAACTGATGACGCTGAAGGCGGTGCGCGCCTTGGCCGAGGCCGACGTCGTGCTGTACGACGCGCTGATCGACCCGGCGATCCTGGAGCATGCGCGTCCGGGCGCGCGGCGCATCGACGTGGGCAAGCGCTGCGGCCGGCACACGCTGAACCAGGCGGCGATCAATAAGCTGATCCTGGAGCACGTCCAAGCCGGCGCGCATGTGGTGCGGCTCAAGGGCGGCGACCCGTTCGTGTTCGGCCGTGGCGGCGAGGAGCTGGAATGCCTGCGCGCCGCCGGCGTCGAGGTCGCGGTGGTCCCCGGCGTCACCGCCGCCTGCGCCGCCGCCGCCAGCCTCGGCGTGCCGCTCACCCACCGCGAGGTGGCGCGCAGCCTGCACTTCGTCACCGGCCACGGCAGCGACGGCGACGTGCCGGGGCTGGACTGGCGGGCGCTGGCCGGCGGCGAGGGCACCGTCGCGGCCTACATGGCGGCGCGCACGCTGGACCGGGTGGCGGCGCGGCTGATCGCCGCCGGCCTGCCCGGCGCCACGCCCGCGGTCGCGGTCGAGAACGCCAGCCGGCCCGACGAGCGCACCCTGTTCGCGACGCTGGCCGAGCTGCCGGCGGCGCTGGCGGCACGGGGCTTCGACGGCCCCACGCTGGTGCTGATCGGCCAAGTCGTGCTGCAGGCCCGCCAACTGGCCGAGCCGCTGCTGGAACAGCGGGTCGCGTGACCCCGGAGCAGGCCGAGTTCGCCGGCTATGTCGCGACACTCGGACGCGGCCCCGGCCGTTCCCGGGCACTGTCCCGCGACGAGGCGCGGGCGGCGTTCGCGATGCTGCTGCAGGGCCTGGCCGACCCGCACCAGGTCGGCGCGTTCCTGATGCTGCTGCGCTACCGCGGCGAGGACCGCGACGAGATCGCCGGCCTGGTCGAGGCGGCGCGCGCCGACATCGGGGAGACGGGCCTTGCGGCCGACCTCGACTGGCCCTCGTACGGGGCCGGCCGCACCCGAGGCGCTCCCTGGTTCCTGCTCGCAGCGCTGGCGCTGGCGCGCGCCGGCGTGCGGGTGCTGATGCATGGCAGCAACGAGTTCTCGGGCGGCGTCAGCGTCGCCGCCGGGCTGGCCGAGCTGGGCCTGTCACCCGCCGACGGGATCGCGGCGGCGCGGCGCCGGCTCGCGGCCGCCCGCTTCGCCTACCTGCCGGTGGCCGCACTGTCGCCCGCCATGGCGCGGCTGCTGGAGATGCGCCGGCTGTTCGGGCTGCGCTCGCCGGTCAACACCGTGGCCCGGCTGCTCAACCCCGCCGACGCCCCGGCCGGCGTCGACGGCGTGTTCCATCCCGCCTATCTCGACGTACACATGGGTGTCGCCGAGCTTCTGGCCCGTCCGGCGCTGCTGGTGCTGAAGGGCGGCGGCGGCGAGGCCGAGCGCAACCCGGCCAAGCCGGTCGCCGCGCAGCTCTGGCGGGCGGCGGGCGGCCGCGCCGAACTCACCCTGCCGGCGCTGCCGTTCGACGACCAACCGAGCGACGCCGCCACGGCGGAGTTCGCGGCGGTGTGGCGTGGCGAGGCCATGCCGCCGCGGCCGGGGGGGGCCCGGGGGGGGGCCGGGGCGGGCGGCGGGCCGGGGGGGGGGGGGGGGGGGGGGGGGGGGGGGGGGGGCCCGG
>CAXUHK010000140.1:10163-10507 GCA_964250775.1 uncultured Acetobacteraceae bacterium
GCGGCGGCGGGTCGCGACGGTGGTCGCGAGGGTCGCGCTCGCGCTCCTGGCGCTGGGCCGGGCGGACGGGCCGGAGCAGGCCGACGCGATGGCCGTCCGGCTCTGGCGCGAGCGGTTCGCCGGTCAGTAGCCGTAACCGTAACCATAGGTCGGGGGCGTGGCGTAGACCGGAGCCGGCGCGTAGGTCGGCGTCGCGGGCACTTGGTTGCCCTTGGCGTACATGCACTGCGCATAGGCGGTGTCGTAGCGGTGCTGCGATGAATCGTAGGTGTCCGACGCGTTGCCGGCGCCCGCGGCGCCGCCCAGCAGCAGCCCGCTGCCCGCCCCGACCGCAGCGCCGGCCC
>CAXUHK010000141.1:0-3955 GCA_964250775.1 uncultured Acetobacteraceae bacterium
AACATCATGGCCGCGAGGTTCGGCCACTCCGGGTATTTCTCCGCCGCCGCGGGGCCGCGCATCGTCGTCACCCTTTGACGTGTCTCCGGCGCACATTACATCGAAGGCGCCGCCAACTCGATAGGGACTGTCGCCAAATGCCGGACGGACACGCCGCCGCTTCCCTGCCTCCGGGCGACGCGGACCTGCCGGCATGGGACTTGGCGGACCTGTTTCCGGGCAGCGACAGCCCGGAACTGGCGGGCGCGCTGGCGGAGGCGGGGGCGGCGGCCGAACGGTTCGCCACGGCGTACGCGGGCAAGCTGGCTGGCCTGCCGGGCCGGGCGCTGGCGGCGGCGATCGCCGAGTACGAGCGCATCGACGAGGCGCTCGGCCGCGTCATGTCGTACGCCCAGCTCCTGTTCAGCGGCGACGGCACCAACGCCGAGATCGGCCAGTTCTACCAGTCGATGACCGAGCGGGCGACCGAGATCAGCAGCCACCTGATCTTCTTCGGGCTCGAACTGAACCAGCTCGACGAGACGGCGCTGGCCGCCAAGCTGGCCGATCCGGCGCTGGCGGCCTGGCGTCCCTGGCTGCGCGACATGCGGGTGTTCCGCCCGCACCAGCTCTCCGAGGAGCTGGAGCGCCTGCTGCACGAGAAGGAAGTGACCGGCCGCTCCGCCTGGTCGCGCCTGTTCGACGAGACCGTGGCCGGGATGCGCGTGCCGCTCGGGGCCGAGGCGGTGACGGTGGGCGACGCGCTGAACCGGCTGGCCGATCCCGACCGCGCGACCCGCCGGGACGCGGCGCAGGCCATCGGCGTCGCGTTCTCGGACCGGGTGAAGCTGTTCGGCCTGATTACCAACACGCTGGCCAAGGACAAGGAGATCGTCGACACCTGGCGGCACTACCCGAGTCCGGGCAGCTACCGCAACCGCTCGAACATGGTCGAGGACGAGGTGGTGGACGCGCTGGTGTCCGCCGTCTCGGCCGACTACGCCCGGCTGTCGCACCGCTACTACAAGCTGAAGGCCGGCTGGCTCGGCCTCGACAAGCTGCAGCATTGGGACCGCAACGCGCCGCTGCCGGGCGCCGACGAGTCGCAGGTCGGCTGGGGCGACGCGCGACGCCGGGTGCTCGACGCCTATCGCCGGTTCTCGCCCGAGCTGGGCGACGTCGCGGCGCGGTTCTTCGAGCACCACTGGATCGACGCGCAGTTGCGGCCGGGCAAGGCGGGCGGCGCGTTCGCCCATCCGACCGTGCCGGCGGTGCATCCGTACCTGCTGCTGAACTACCACGGCAAGGCGCGCGACGTGATGACCCTGGCGCACGAGCTGGGCCATGGCGTGCATCAGGTGCTGGCGGGCAAGCAGGGCTACCTGATGTCGGGAACCCCGCTCACCTTGGCCGAGACCGCCAGCGTGTTCGGCGAGATGCTGACGTTCCAGGCGATGCTCGACGCCGAGCCGGACCGCGAGCGCCGCCGCGTCATGCTGGCCGGCAAGGTCGAGGACATGCTGAACACGGTGGTGCGGCAGACCGCGTTCTACCAGTTCGAGACGTTACTGCATCAGGGCCGCCGGTCGGGCGAGCTGACCGCCGAGCAGATCGGCGATCTGTGGATGCGGGTGCAGGCCGACAGCCTCGGCCCGGCGTTCGAGCTGGCGCCCGAGTACCGGGTGTTCTGGGCCTACGTGCCGCATTTCGTGCACTCGCCGTTCTACGTCTACGCCTACGCGTTCGGCGACTGCCTGGTGAACGCGCTGTACGACGTCTATCGCTCCGGCCATCCGGGTTTCGCCGGGAAGTACCTCGACATGCTGCGCGCCGGCGGCACCAAGCGGCACCGCGAGCTGCTGGCGCCGTTCGGCCTCGACGCCAGCGATCCGGGCTTCTGGCGGCGCGGCCTCGACGTGATTTCCGGCTTCATCGACCAGTTGGAGGACGCCGCCTGATGTCTGAGGATCGGCCGAACTTCCTGGGCGAGGTGCGCCGCATGGCCCGCACGTCCGGCGCCGTGGGCGGCATCGCGGCCCGCGTGGTGGGCCAGCGCGCGTTCGGCCTCAAGGGCAACAACGCCGACCATGCCGAGGACCTGAAGGCGATCCTCGGTGGCCTCAAGGGACCGTTGATGAAGGTGGCGCAGTTCCTGTCCACCATCCCCGACGCGTTGCCGGCGGAGTACGCCGAGGAACTGTCCCAGTTACAGGCCAACGCGCCGGCGATGGGCTGGTCGTTCGTCCGCCGCCGCATGGCCAGCGAGCTGGGGCCGGACTGGGAGTCGCGCTTCAAGCAGTTCGGGCACGAGGCGAGCGCCGCCGCCAGCCTGGGCCAGGTACACCGGGCGACGCTGCCGGACGGGCAGGAGGTCGCGTGCAAGCTGCAGTATCCCGACATGGCGAGCACGGTCGAGGCCGATTTGCGGCAGTTGCGGGTCGGGCTGTCGCTGTACAAGCGGGTCGACAGCGCCATCAACCTCGACGACATCTACAGCGAGCTGGCCGAACGGCTGCGCGAGGAGCTGGATTACGAGCGCGAGGCTGCGCAGGCGCGGCTGTACGGGTTGATGCTGCGCGACGAGCCGACCGTGCATGTGCCGGTCCCGGTCGAGTCGTTCTCCACCCGCCGGCTGCTCACGATGTCATGGCTCGACGGCCGTTCGGTGATGCAGCGGCTCGAGGAGGATCCGCCGCTCGAGGAGCGCAACCGGCTGGCGGAGGCGCTGTTCCGCGCCTGGTACGTGCCGCTGTACCGCTTTGGCGTCATCCACGGCGACCCGCATCTGGGTAACTACCAGGCGCGCCCCGACGGCACGGTCAACCTGCTCGATTTCGGCACCATCCGGGTGTTCCCGCCGAGCTTCGTGGGCGGCGTGATCGACCTCTACGAGGCGATCCGCGACGGCGACGACGACCGCGCGTTCCGGGCCTACCAGAGCTGGGGCTTCGGCGACATCACGCGCGAGAAGATGGCGGTGCTGAATGAGTGGGCGCGCTTCATCTACGAGCCGCTGATCCAGGACCGGGTGCGCAAGATCCAGGAGACCAACGACCCGCAATACGGCCGCGCGGTGGCCGAGCGGGTCCATGCCGGCCTGAAGCGCGTAGGCGGCGTGCGGCCGCCGCGCGAGTTCGTGCTGATGGACCGCAGCGCCATCGGGCTTGGCAGCGTGTTCCTGCGCCTCGGCGCCGAGCTGAACTGGTCGCGCATGTTCAACGAGCTGATCGCCGACTTCAACGTGGACGAGCTGGCGCGCCGGCAGCGCGAGGCGCTGGTCGAGGCCAAGGTGCCGCCCTCCGTGACCGCCAACGTGGCATAAGGGTGGCCACTTGCGCCGCGGCGGCGCGCATGGCCATGTTGAACCCGGTTTGAACAGGGGAGAGCCGGGCGATGCGCCTTGCCGTGCTGAAGGAACGTCGCGCTGACGAGACGCGGGTCGCGGCCACGCCGGAGACGGTCAAGAAGCTGGTCGCCTTGGGCCTCACCGTCGCAGTGGAAGCAGGCGCCGGCTTCGCGTCGTCGTTCATGGATGCCGACTACACCGCGGCCGGCGCGCAGGTCGTGGCGGATGCCGGCGCGGCGCTGCAAGGCGCAGACATCGTGTTCGCCGTGCAGGCGCCGGAGACGGAGTTGCGCGGGCGGATCCCGCGCGGCGCCATGCTGCTGTGCGTGTCCAACGCGTTCGCCGAGCCGGACGCGGTGGCCGCGTTCGCACAGGCTGGAATCGACGTGGTTGCCATGGAGCTGCTGCCACGCATCACCCGCGCGCAAGCCATGGATGTGCTGTCGAGTCAGGCGAACCTCGCCGGCTATCGCGCGGTGATCGAAGGTGCGGGGGCGTTCGAGCGCGGCTTCGCCATGATGATGACGGCGGCGGGGACGGTGCCGCCGGCGCGCGGGGTGGTGGTGGGGGGGCGGGTGGGCGGGGGGGGGGCGGGGGTAGCGCGCCCGGGCTGGTGGTGACGCTGCTGGA
>CAXUHK010000141.1:3965-10342 GCA_964250775.1 uncultured Acetobacteraceae bacterium
GGTGCCGCCGGCGCGCGTGCTGGTCGTGGGCGCCGGTGTCGCCGGCTTGCAGGCGATCGCCACCGCGCGCCGGCTGGGCGCCATCGTGTCCGCGACCGACGTGCGCGCCGCCGCCAAGGAGGAGATCAAGTCGCTTGGCGCCACCTACGTCGGCGTCGAGGACGCCGAGACCGAGGCGGCGCAGACGGCGGGCGGCTATGCCAAGGAGATGAGCGAGGCATACCGGCGAAAGCAGGCGGAACTGCTGGCCAGCACCGTCGCCAAGAGCGACCTGGTGATCTGCACCGCGCTGGTCATGGGCCGCAAGGCGCCGGTCATCGTCACCGAGGCGATGGTGGCTGGCATGAAGCCCGGCAGCGTCGTGGTCGACATCGCAGCCGACTCGGGCGGCAACTGCGCCGCGACCCGGCCGGGCAGCAGCTATGTCACCGACAACAACGTGCGCGTGCTGGGTTTCCGCAACTGGCCCGGCCGCATCGCGGTCGCCGCCAGCAGCCTGTATGCCCGCAACCTGCTCACCTTCCTCACGACGTTCTGGGACAAGGAGGCCGGCGCCCCGAGACTGCCCGAAGGCGACGAGATCGTGCGCGGCACGCTGCTGACCCGCGGCGGCGCCGTCGTGCACCAGCAGTTCCAAGCCAAGACCGCAGCCTGACAGGAAGCATCGGATGAACCCGGACCAGCTTGCCACCCAGGCCGACGGCCTGGCCCAGCGCGCCCACGACCTCGCCGTCTCCGCGCACGCAATGACCCTGTACGTGGCTCCGGTGGCGCAGGCGGTCGAGCCGTTCGTGTTCCTGCTCGCGGTGTTCCTGATGGCCTGCTTCGTGGGCTACTACGTGGTGTGGAACGTGACGCCGGCGCTGCACTCGCCGCTGATGGGCGTCACCAACGCGATCTCCTCGGTGATCGTGGTGGGTGCCATGCTGGCGACCGGGCTCGCCACCTCGGGCTGGGCCACGGCGTTCGGCTTCATCGCGGTGATGCTGGCCAGCGTGAACATCTTCGGCGGCTTTGTGGTCACGCAGCGGATGCTGCAGATGTTCAAGCGCAAGCAGTAAGGCCCGCCGATGTCCGCCAGCTTGATGTCGCTCGCCTACCTGATCGCGGCCGTGCTGTTCATCCTGGCGCTGCGCGGCCTGTCCCATCCCACGACGTCGCAGCGCGGCAACCAGATGGGCATGGCCGGCATGGCGCTGGCCGTGCTCGCCACCCTGGCGCACGGCCACATGTTCGGGGTCGGCTACCTATTGATCCTGCTCGCCATCGCGATCGGCGGCAGCGTAGGCGTCTACGTGGCGTTGCGCATCCAGATGACGGCGTTGCCGCAACTGGTGGCAGCGTTCCACTCGCTCGTGGGCCTGGCCGCGGTGTTCGTGGCCGCCGCCGCGTTGAACGCCCCGGAATCGTTCGGCATCGGCGTGCCCGGCCACATCTACGGCGAGAGCCTGATCGAGATGTCGCTGGGCCTGGCGATCGGCGCCATCACCTTCTCCGGCAGCCTGATCGCCTTCGCCAAGTTGCAGGCGCTGATGCCCGGCAACCCGATCACCTTCCGCTACCAGCACCCGCTGAACCTGGCGCTCGGCATCCTGCTGCTGGTGCTGATCGTGACCTTCGTGGCGAGCAGCAGCCAGGCGGTGTTCTGGCTCATCGCCCTGTTGGCGATCGGGCTCGGGTTCCTGCTCATCATCCCGATCGGCGGCGCCGACATGCCGGTCGTGGTCTCGATGCTGAACAGCTATTCCGGCTGGGCGGCCTGCGGCATCGGCTTCACCATCCAGAACCTCGCCCTCATCATCACCGGGGCGCTGGTCGGCGCGTCGGGCGCGATCCTGTCATACATCATGTGCAAGGGCATGAACCGCAGCATCGTCAACGTGCTGCTGGGCGGGTTCGGCACCGGGAGCGCCGCGGCGGCGGTGGCCGGCGGCGGCGGCGAGCGCGCGGTCAAGGCGGGCGCCGCCGAGGACGCTGCGTTCATCATGAAGAACTCGCGCAAGATCGTGGTCGTCCCCGGCTACGGCATGGCGGTGGCGCAGGCGCAGCACGCGGTCCGCGAGCTGGCCGAGGTGCTGAAGAAGGAGGGGGTCGAGGTCAAGTACGCGATCCACCCGGTCGCCGGCCGGATGCCCGGCCACATGAACGTGCTGCTGGCCGAGGCCAACGTGCCGTACGACGAGGTGTTCGAGCTGGAGGAGATCAACGGCGAGTTCAGCAGCGCCGACGTCGTCTACGTGATCGGCGCCAACGACGTCACCAACCCGGCCGCCAAGACCGACCCGACCTCCGCCATCTACGGGATGCCGATCCTGGAGGTCGACAAAGCGGCCACGGTGCTGTTCGTCAAGCGCTCGATGGCTTCGGGCTACGCCGGCGTCGACAACGAGCTGTTCTTCCGGCCGAACACCATGATGCTGTTCGGCGATGCCAAGAAGATGACCGAGGAGATCGTCAAGGCGCTCGACCACTAGTGCGGTTGCAAACGAAGTGGGCAGCGATAAGCTCGCTCCGTCGAGGCGGAGTGGCTGGTGCGCGACACGATCGCATTCCTGTTGGGCAGCGAGGAGCGCCGGGTCACGTGCCCGGCGCCGAACACCAGCGTGCTGAACTGGCTACGCCTGGACGCCTCGACCACCGGGACCAAGGAAGGCTGCGGCGACGGCGATTGTGGCGCCTGCACCGTCGTGGTCGGGCGGCTCGAAGGCGGGGCGGTCACGTATCGCGCCGTCAATGCCTGCATCATGCTGCTGACCGAGCTGGATGGGGCGCAGCTCCTGACCGTGGAGCACCTGCGCGAGCGTGACGGCGCGCTGCACCCGGTGCAGCGCGCGATGGTGGAGCGGCACGGATCGCAATGCGGCTTCTGCACGCCCGGCATCGTCATGTCGTTGTTCGCCCTGCGCGAGAGTGGCGGTGAGCGGCCGGACGTCGTCGAGGCGCTGGCCGGCAATTTGTGCCGCTGCACAGGCTACCGCTCGATCGTCGACGCGGCGCACGATTGCTGCGACGGCCCGCGCGAGCCGCGCGGCACGGCCGACGCTGCGCGCTGGCTTGCTGACTGCGACCGCTCGCCCGTCGCCTTCGAGCGCGCCGCCGAAGCCTATGTCGCGCCGAGTTCGCTGTCGGAACTGGCGGACGTGCTGCAGCGGCATCCGCGAGCGACGCTGCTGGCCGGGGGCACCGACCTCGGCGTCTGGCTGGCCAAGCGGCATGGTGGCCTGCCGCTCGTCGTCTCGCTCAACCGGGTCGCGGAACTGGCCGGGATCGAGGTCAGGGCGGGCTCGGTGACGATTGGCGCCGCCGCCAGCTATGAGCGCTGCCTGCCGGTGCTGGAGGGGCTGTGGCCCGAGCTGGGTGCCACGATGCGCCGGCTGGGGTCGCCGCAGATTCGCAACCTCGGCACGATCGGCGGCAACCTCGCCACCGCCTCGCCGATCGGCGACATGGCGCCGGCGATGCTGGCGCTCGACGCGACCCTGCACCTGCGCTGCGGCGAGCGGGCCCGGACCCTGCCGTTGGCCGACTTCTTCACCGCCTATCGCCGCACCGCGCTGCAACCAGGCGAGTTCATCGCCGCCATTGAGATTGCCCGTCCGGCGCCCGACAGCGCGTTCCGGGTGTTCAAGGTCAGCAAGCGCTTCGAGGAGGACATCTCCACGGTCTGCGCCGCGTTCCACCTGCGCCTGCAGGACGGCGTGGCGATGGAGTTCCGCGCCGCCTGGGGCGGGATGGCGGCGACGCCGCTGCGGGTCACGGCACTCGAACGGCTCGTGGTCGGCCGGCGCTGGGACCACGCCACGGTCGAGGCCGGCATGGCGGCGCTTGACGCCGAGCTGACGCCGCTGTCGGACGCACGGGCTTCGGCCGCGTACCGCAGCGCGGTCGCGCGTAACCTGTTGCTGAAGCTGTACTTGGAAACGGCCGGCTCGGACGCGCCGACCCGCGTGGCTCGCGCCGCATGAACCAGATGGCGCCACCGCCGAAGCCGCGCGAGATGGTCGGCCAGAGCGTCGCGCACGACAGCGCTGCGAAGCACGTCTCCGGCGAGGCATTGTACGTCGACGACTTGCCGGAGCCGAGCCGGCTGCTGCACGCCTGCCTGGGGCTCAGCAAGCACGCGCACGCGAGGCTGGTGGCACTCGACCTCGCGGCCGTGGCGGCGGCGCCCGGCGTCGTGGCCGTCATGGCGGCGGCCGATGTTCCGGGCGTCAACGACGTGGGGCCGGCCTTCCCCGGCGACCCGATCTTCGCCGGCGAGCTGGTCGAGTATTGCGGGCAGTCGCTGTTCGCGGTCGCGGCGGACAGCCTGGCGGACGCGCGCGCCGCCGCCGGGCTGGCGAGCGTCGAGTACGAGGCGCTGCGGCCGGTGCTCAGCATCGATGAGGCGATGGAGCGCAAGCTGTTCGTGCTGCCGTCGCAGACCATGCGGCGCGGCGACTCGGCATCGGCGCTGGCGCAGGCTGGGCGGCGCCTCCAAGGGCGCGTGCGGCTTGGCGGCCAGGAGCATTTCTACCTCGAAGGCCAGGTCGCCATGGCGGTGCCGGGAGAGGATGGCGACCTGCTGGTGCATTCCTCGACCCAGCACCCGACCGAGGTGCAGCATTTGGTCGCGCGCTCGCTCGGGATCGCCGATCATGCGGTGGCGTGCGAGACCCGCCGCATGGGCGGCGGCTTCGGCGGCAAGGAGAGCCAGGCATCGCTGATCGCCGTCGTCGCGGCCCTGCTGGCGCATCGCACCGGGCGCCCGGTCAAGCTGTGCCTCGACCGCGAGACCGACATGGTGCTGACCGGCAAGCGGCACGATTTCCGCATCGACTACGATGTCGGGTTCGACGACCGGGGCCTGATTACGGCTCTGGACGTCGAGCTATGCGGCAATTGCGGCATGTCGCCGGACCTGTCCGGCGCGGTGAACGACCGCGCGATGCTGCACGCCGACAACTGCTACTACCTGCCGCACGTCACCATCGTCTCGCACCGTTGCAAGACCAACACGGTTTCCAACACCGCCTTTCGCGGCTTCGGCGGCCCGCAGGGCATGTTCGGCATGGAATACATCGTCGACGAGATCGCCCGCTTTCTCGGGCTTGATCCGCTGGAGGTCAGGCGGCGGAACTTCTACGGCCGAGGCGCCCGCGACGTGACGCCGTACGGCATGACGGTGGCGGACAACGTCATTCACGAACTGGTGGCCGAACTGGTCGAAAGTTCGCAATACGAGCGGCGGCGGCGCGAGGTCGCGGCGTTCAACCGCGACAGCCCGTGGATCAAGCGCGGCATCGCGCTCACGCCGGTGAAGTTCGGCATCTCGTTCACGCTGAAGCACCTGAACCAGGCTGGCGCGCTGATCCACCTCTACACCGACGGCAGCGTGCAGTTGAACCATGGCGGCACCGAGATGGGGCAGGGACTGTTCATCAAGGTGGCGCAGGTGGTGGCCGACATCCTCGGCCTGCCGCTCGAGCGCATCAGGCTGATGGCGACCTCCACCAGCAAGGTCCCGAACACCTCGCCCACCGCGGCCTCGTCGGGGTTCGACCTGAACGGGAAGGCGGCGGCGGCGGCGGCGCGCACCCTGCGCGGCCGCCTCGCGCCGGTCGCCGCCGAGCTGCTCGGCGTGACCGAGGACAGGGTGGCGTTCCGGGATGGCTCGGTGCTGGGCGGCGAGCTGTCGCTGCCGTTCGCGGCCGTGGTGCGCGAGGCGTACGAGCGGCGGGTGCAGCTCTCCGCCACGGGGTACTACGCGACACCCAAGATCCATTACGACCGGGCCAACCATGTCGGCCAGCCGTTCCTGTACTTCGCCTATGGCGCGTCGGTGTCCGAGGTGGAAGTCGACACCCTGACCGGCGAGTACCGGGCGCTGCGGACCGACATCCTCCATGACGCCGGGCGCTCGATCAATCCCGCCATCGACCTTGGGCAGGTCGAGGGCGGGTTCGTGCAGGGCATGGGATGGCTGACCACCGAGGAGCTGCGCTGGGACGCGGCGGGGGCGCTGCTCACGCACGCCCCCAGCACCAACAAGATCCCGGTGGCCGGCGACGTGCCGGCCGACCTCCGGGTACGGCTCTGGGAGGCTGGCGAGAACCGCGAGGACGCGACGTTCCGCTCCAAGGCGGTCGGCGAGCCGCCGCTGATGCACGGCATCTCGGTGTTCCACGCGCTGAAGGACGCCGTGGCGGCGTGCGGCGGCAGGCGGCTCGACGCGCCGGCCACTCCCGAGCGGGTGCTGCTGGCGATCGAGGCGGCACGCGGACGGGCGCACGCCGCATGACCCCATGCTGGCTGGGCGCCTTGGCGCGTCACGCCGAAGCGTTCGTCCCGGCGTGACCAGGGTGATGGACCGACTGGTGCAGTTCGACCTGATGGCG
>CAXUHK010000142.1:0-10287 GCA_964250775.1 uncultured Acetobacteraceae bacterium
CCGTTTGGACGCCGATCACCCCACCAACGGGGTTCCTATTCCACGATTACTCACAACGATCCCGCCGCCTACGTCGTTCGCCGGCTGCAGGCGACGGCGCCCGACGGCGCCGCCGTCCCGATCACCTTGCTGGCCCGGCGCGACGCGTTCGAGGCCGGCGCCTGCCCGGTCATGCTGTACGGCTATGGCGCCTATGGCCATTCCACGATGCCGCATTTCTCGATCCAGGCGCTGAACCTGGTCGAGCGCGGCTGGATCTGGGCGACGGCGCATGTGCGCGGCGGCTCTGAGAAGGGCTGGGGCTGGTTCCTCGACGGACGTGGCCCGGCCAAGCCCAACACGTTCACCGATTTTATCGCCTGCGCCGACCACCTGGTCGCGGCCGGTCATGCGAATTCGGGGCAGATCGTCGCCTATGGCGGTTCGGCGGGCGGCCTGCTGGTGGGCGCCGTGCTGAACATGCGGCCGGAGCTGTGGACCGGGGTTGCGGCGGCGGTGCCGTTCGTCGACGTGCTGAACACGATGTCGGACACGACCTTGCCGCTGACGCCGCCGGAATGGCCGGAATGGGGCAACCCGCTGACCGACGCCGCGGCCTATGACGTGATCGCCGGCTACTCGCCCTACGACCAGGTGGCGGCACGGCCGCATCCGCCGGTGCTCGCCCTAGGCGGCCTGTCGGACCCGCGGGTGACCTACTGGGAGCCGGCCAAGTGGGTGGCGAAGCTGCGCGCTCGGACGACGGGACAGGCCCCGATTCTCCTGCGGATCAACATGACGGCCGGGCACGGCGGTCGTTCGGGCCGCTACGAATACCTGCGCGAGCCGGCATTGATCCAGGCTTTCGCGCTCTGGGCCATGCAGCGGGTAGGCACGTAATCCGCCTCGTGCCCAGACGACTCACCGCTGACAAGCGCAACCAACTACCCCCGTTCTCGGCGGAAGTTGGCCGAGAGCTGCCTGACAGCTCTCGAACGGAACAAGCAATAAGCGGACACCAACCCGAAGTGCCCGCCGACATTAAAGGATAACTGCTGTGGGCACGCCTCGGCGGATAGCCTCCAAAGCGCAGGGCTAGCCGCGGCAGTCGCGACGCGCTAGAGTTTGGTGCAGGAAATCCAATGCTATGCCGCGCGTGGACAACACCCAACTCAACATCCGCTCCGCCTACGCCCGCAACCGCGCCCGCGAAATCGCGCGCCGCACTGGCATGACCACAACTGAGATAGTTGAAGACGCGCTGCGCGGTTATGTGCCGCCTGCCGTTTCCCAGCCGGTCGACGGTCTCGTCCGGCGTGGTCCCGTTCTGGTCAAGCTCGCGCAAGGGGGGCGGCATGTCACCCAGAATGAGGCGGACCAAGCGCTCGAGGCCGTGCGCGAGCGTGATCTCTGACGGCATTCGAGGCCCTGCTCGACAGCAATATCGTGGTCGCAATTCTTGCAGAGGCGCACGAGCATCACGCGGCCTCGCTCGCCCTTCTGGCTGAACCCGCGCTTGCCCGTTTCGCTGCGTCCGGCCACAGTTATGCCGAGGCATACAGCACCCTGACGCGCGGCGGCGAGCGTGCGCCGTTTGGCTTCACCGCCGGCGAAGCATGGGCGGCTCTAGCAAGCTTGCGCGCGATTACGGACCTGGTCGGGCTCACGGCGGCGCAAACCTTCGAGGCAACCGGCCTGTACGCCGCTTCGGGTGGGATCGGGCCGAGGCTCTACGACGCGTTGATCGGCGGGGCGGCTGTCGTGCACGGCATCCCGGGCATTGTGACCTGGAACGTGGGCCACATGCGCGGTCTGTTCCCAAACCTCGACGTGCTCACGCCAGAGGCGTTCGCGGCGGGGCGTGCAAAGCAAGGGTGAGGCGGACGCGAGGATCGTGTCCCCTGACGTGGTGTAGGAGCGGTGCTCCTGAGCAGCGCTGGCTGCTTCGTCAGTTGGTCATCGCCTGCAGGGCGATGACATGCTCATTGTGCTGCACGGCCCTCAACGTCTCAAGTGTCATGTAGCGGCGCTGTACTGCCCACTCGTCGTTTTGTTCCAGCAGTATCGCGCCGACCAGGCGTGTGATGGGGTCGTGTCCCAGGTGGTGGTGTAGGAGGCCAGAACTGACGAACTGGCCTTCTGCTACGCATAAAGAAATTTTATCGATTCGCCATAGACATAGCGGAAAACACATGAATCCCGGCAGCCGTTTATCGCGGTCCTTTAGAGCCGAAAACGGGCCAGTTTTCCATGCGACAAACCTTGTCGGAATGGTGAACCGTGCGGGAACCATCGCGCGATGGTTTTCCGACAAGGCGTCGTTCTTGTTCTATCCGCTTATGCGTACGAGAAAGCCAGTTCGTCAGTTCCGGCCTGGAGGCGCAGCGCCAAGCTGTCGCCGCCCCGGTCGCGGCGGCCCGCGAGCAGCTCGTCGCCACGTTTCAGGAGATCGAAAGCGGTAAGCGCGACAGCCTCTCCCCGCCTAAGCAGCCCTCTCGATGCCCCGCCTTACTTGGACGACCGGGCTATCCGGCTTGTCGGGATCGAGCACTTCCAGCAGGCGCAGAGCCGGCCCGGAAGGGCGCTTTGCCCCGCGCTCCCACTGGGCGACGGCCGACTTATCGACGCCGAGCAGTCGGGCGAAAACCGGCTGGCTCATCCGCGTTGCGGCCCTGATCCGCTTGATCTCCGGGCCGCCGTAATCTGGCCGCGAGGGCAGGCACAGCTTGTCCATGTCGCGCATGTTCACTGCATCGAGGGCACCGACGCGGTGCAGCGCCGCCGCCAGGCTGTGAGCGGTCGCGAGCACATCGTCCTCGACGGCACTCACCCCCATGCGCTTTGCAGCCTTAGCCTTCGTCGTCGGCATCACACGTCACCTCGCTTGCGTCGCCCGCAGCCAACAGCTCCGCCAGTTGTTCATCGTTCGCGGCCACGAACGCCTGAGCCACTTTGCTCAGCGCCTCGTGGCCTTGCGGCGTGAGGGTCGAGGCCGCGTTTTTCGCGAAGGCATAGGCCACCAGAACCCGATCCGCGCGCGGCGGCCGACAGGCGACGATGGCACGAAGGCCGCCGCTCTTGCCGCCTCCCGGCCGCGCCAGGCGCTTCTTGAACAACCCGCCGCTAAGATCGGCCTCTCCGGCGCCGAGGGTCCCTGCCACGACCTCCCGAGCAGGCTTGCACAGCGTGGCATCCGAAAGCCGTTCCTTGCGCAACAGCTTCGCGACCTGCGGAACCATGAACACCCTCACGCCCTGGCTATAGCACTTTGTGCTACTAAGGCCTAGTGACCGCGAAGCTGTGCAGAATGGCCACTCCGAACATTTCACGCGATTTGTCAAAAGTGCGGGTCCCGCTACCCAGGAAACCGAGCTTTGCGATACCGTCCGGCAAGCACGCCGAACGGCAAAATGTCAAAAGGCGTAGTGGATGCCCAGAGCGTGGTATTGTCCAAGTCACTGACAAATTTAGCTTTCGCTGCAAATGGCCATTCTGCACAGCTTCGCGGTCACTGGGCCACTAAGCAAATGACCCAATGCGGCATGGGCTTGCTGCTTGGTCCGGGCGCAGCGCCGCGAGGGAGGAGAGGTGCCGTTGCACGGTCGGGTCCGTGCGATCAGGGCCCGTTGCGGCCGCGTCGGGATTTCGGTCGGGACGGGCCAAGCCCCCCTACCCACACGCTCAAAGCAAGATAGGCGCAGCTACTGGGGATCCGGTAGCAACCGAACCAAAAGTGCGTTTCAGAGCCTGAACAACCACGGTTTGTTGGCGAGAGATAAATGCACGGGTTTATGCACGCTAAAGCCGTCCAAAAACCGAGCTTCCGGCAAGCCGTCGGCGGCCTGCATCAAAGGTAGGTTTTCTGCGCTACCTCAACGAAATCAGTTAATTGCTCAGAAGCGTCTCGCTGAAACGCACTTTCGGTTCCGCTGCTACCGGAACCCCCTACTTTGTTCCGAAAGGCGGTCAGCAGGGTGTTGGGATTCTAAACGGTGGATTGGCGCCTAAACTCCCGTGCTGGGCGTTGAGTTCGCAGGCCTCCTAGCTATGGTGAGGCGTCGCGTAGCGCGGTCGCTTCCGGGGGTTACGCCATAGAACGGGCAGAATAGCACGGTTGGCGGCACGGACCGGGAACATGCTCGATGCTGACCGATCGAGTGCATGAGGACGCAGGTGTTGTTGGAACTGCTCACAAGGGCCGTAGAGCAGTTTGCGGCCCTCGCCACTTCCTACCGCGGCAAGTCGTCGCCTGTCCTCGGCTCCTTGATCGGGTGCTTGTTGTTCGCGGCCCGGAACTGCGCCGACATCTCGTAGGCGGCCCGGCGGGTGCGCATGATGGAGCCGAGCGGGCGGTGCGCGGCCAGGCCGTGCCACGGGCTGAAGGCAAGTCCGTCGTCCATGGCCGCGACCCGTGCCTCGCTCCAGGCGTCCTGCGGCGGCACGCTGATGCGGGCGACCGCGACATAGGGGCTTTTGTCCTCGGGCCAGGCGACCGAGGCGTCCTCGACCGGCATCGCGTCGAGGTCCGTGCAAAGCTGGACGCGCACCTCCCATTCGCCGCCGGTCCTGCCGAAGAACTCTACGACCGCCTCGCGCAGGCCGTTCGGCTTGCCGTTCACATCGAGCGGCGCGTCGGTCAGTGCTCGCAGCTCCGGCGACACGGGTGCCACGGCGACCTTGGCGATGTAGGGGCCGTATAGCAGGGGCACCTGGGAATAGAAGGTCTCGCCGAGGATGTGGGTCTCGGGCTGGCCGCCCATGCTGGTCAGGGTGGGGCTCTTGCCGCCGAACGCCTCTACCACGGACTCCGCGGCGCGCGCCGTTGCGGAGGCAACCTTCTTCAGGCCCTCGGCCGTGTCGGTCGTCGCCGCCAGCAGCTTGAGGCTGGACAGGAATTTCGCGGCGGTCGGCGCGTTGAAGGCGGGGCCGTTCACCAGCACGAGATCCTGGGTGACGTCGCCCTCGGTGCCGGGCAGGCGTTCGCCGGGGACGCCGACGACCTTGACGGCCATGCCGCGGGGCGCCGAGACGCTGTCGTCCAGGATGTCGCCCGGCGTCGTCGAAAGGCGCATGGCCACGGGGTAGGAACCCGGCCGCGCGAACAAGCCCTGGGCCAGGACGGGCGACAGGCCGTCCAGCACGCGCAGTTCGCCCCGCAGCAGGCCGTGGCTCTTGGCGTGGACGCTCCGCTGGGCGTGCCCGGAGTGGCCGAACGTCGTGCTGCTGATCTTGAACATGGTCTCGACCAGGGCGGTGTCGGTCGCGCCCTCGTCCTGCTCGGGGCGTTCGACGGAGGGTTCGTAGCGCACTGGGGAGAGGGGCGGGGCGGCGGCTGCTTGGGACATGTGGAAGCTCCGGAACGGGGTTGCGGCGGGGATGCTGGCCGCGCCGTGGTGCGGCGGTCCCTGCCGATGCGCCGGCTTTCTGGCAGACAACCCGGGGGCTGGTAATGCCACCGTCCTGCAGCCGGGCAGGTATTGGACGAGAAGGCAGCCGATCTGGACGGCTAGGCACCGTCCCGTGCCGCGGGCACGTCCCCTGTGCCTGCTACGCGCTGGCCGTCGTGTTCTGGCGCGGTGAGACTTCCGTTCTCATCCGGCGCGCGCGCGTCGTGGCCGCCGAGCGCGCGGTAGGCCGCGGGACCGATCCCGTAGGTGCCGTGGAACGCGCGGGAGAGCGGGGTCGGGCCTGCGTAGCCGACGCTCTGCGCGATCACCTTGAGCGGCAGGTCCGTGGTCGTGAGCAGGCGCGCGGCGATGCGCAGGCGGACCTTCTGCACGAAGTCGATCGGCCCCTGCTGGAACGCCTGCGCGAAGTGCCCGGCGAACGAGGCGCGGCTCATCCCAGCCAGGGACGCCAGGCTCTCGACGGTGTGGGTCGCCGCCGGAGCCTCGATGACGGCCAGGACGGCGCGTGCCAGGCGGGGATGCTGCAATGCCGCGAACAGCGGCGAGCCGTTGTCGTCGCGCAGGAGGTGCCGACGCAGCAGCGTGACCAGGCACTGCTTCATCAGCGCCTCCGTCATCGCCTGCGTGCCAAGGCCCGGGCTGACGACCTCCGCAAGCATGAGGTCGAAGGCATGGCGGTGGACGCCGCTTGCGGAGAAGTCTTCGACCATCGGGTCGCGCAAAAGGTCGAACAGGCCGAGGGCGCCGCCGTAGGAGGCCGAGATGGCGCCGCACACCATCAGGGTGTCGCGGCTGCCGTCTCCGGCGGTGAAACCGACAAGGCCGTCGCCGAGCAGCGTGCAGCGGTCCGCGGCGTGGGCCAGGTGGGCGGCCGCCCTTGCCTCGCCGGCGACGTGCGGCTGGCGCGCGGGCACGATGAGCACGCTCTGCGGGGCGAACGCCAGCCACGGGCCGTTGCCCACGCGCAAGGCACCGGACCCCTTGAGGACATAGTGGACCGTGACCGCCTCGAAGGAGGGGAAAGCCAGGCGCCACCCCTGCTGGATTGCGCAGACGGAGAAGGCGTGCAGCCGGACAGCAAGGGCCGTCAGAAGCCGGTCGAGGGTGTCCGCTGCCACTTCGCCATCCTTGTCTGCCTTGCCGTCCAGAGATCCGTGCTTTGGCGCCCATCGACGGAAGGACGAGCTTGCGTGCGCTCTCGCCCTGATCGCCAATGGAGCGAATGCCGGGTCAGGTCTTCCTCTCCATTGAAGCCTGGGCACGATTTCTTTTTACGATGCCGGCCACGGTATTCTTGCTCAGCCCCACCTCGCGCCCGACCAGGCGGTAGCTGCGGCCCTGGGCGACGAGGGCCAGCACCTTGGGCGCCAGCCGGTCCGACTTCGGCCGCTGGCCGGGCTGACGCCCCAGCCGCTTGCCGCGGGCCTTTGCCGCCGCAATGCCGGAGCGGATGTGCTCCTGGGTCAGTTCGCGCTCGAACTCCGCGATGCCGGCGAGCAGGGTGGCCATCATGCGCCCGTGCGGGGTGGTGAGGTCGAACGCCATGCCGTTCAGCGCCACCAGCGACACGCGCCGGGCCTCCAGCTCCTTGAGAGTCGCCAGCAGGTCGGTCGTGCTGCGCCCCCAGCGCGACAGCTCCGTCACCAGCACCGCATCGATCTCGCGCCGCTGCGCCAGAGCCAGCACCTTGCGGCGTTCGGCCCGGTCCAGCTTCACCCCTGACGCGGTTTCCTTGTAGGTGCCGACCACATGGTAGCCGGCGCGCTCGGCAAAGGCGGCGAGGTCGCGCTCCTACCGTGCGCAGGACTGGTCCGCCGTGGACACCCGGCAGTAGAGCGCGGCGCGTTGCGGTGGCTGTCCATCCTGTCCCATTTGAACTCTCCCCGCCCGGCGGCCTGCAAGGCCCTGTTCCTGCAAGGGCCTGAGCCGTAGCAGGCAGACTACACCCTGATTGGGACATCCCGCCATGCCAAGACGTCACGCGCTCACCGAAGCGCAACTGGAAAACCTGTTCGCCCTGCCCGTCACCGAGGCTGACCTCATCCGCCACTGGACCCTGGACGGGGCGGACCTGGCGGCGGTGGGCCGGCGCCGCAGCGCCTCCAACCAGCTCGGCTATGCCTTGCAGCTTTGCGCCTTCCGCTATCCGGGCCGGCTGCTGCGGCCCGGCGAGGCCATCCCCGAACCGGCGCTGCATTTTGTCGCCGGGCAGGTCCACGTCGGCGCCGATGCGCTGGCCGCATACGCCGCCCGGCGGCAGACCAGGCAGGAGCAGCTCGACGACCTGCGCGAGGCGTTCGGCTTCCGCATGTACGCGCCGGGGCACGGTCGCGACATGCTGGCCTGGCTGCTGCCGGTGGCGCTGGCCACCACGAACGCCCTGGCGATCACCGTGGCGCTGATGGACGAGTTGCGCCGGCGCCGGATCGTCGCCCCCGGCCCGAGTGTCTTGGAGCGCCTGGTCGCCGCGGTCCTGGTCGTGGCCGAGCGCCACGTCGCGGGCCAGCTCACCCGCAACCTGTCCCCCGTGCAAACCGAGGCGCTGGACGCGCTGCTCACGTCCAAGGAGGGCACGCCCCTGAGCTTGCTGGGTTGGGCGCGGCAGCCGCCGAGGGCGCCGGGCCACAAGGCCCTTGCCCGCATTGTGGAGCAGTTGACCCGCCTGCGCGCCGTCGGCCTCGATTCCGCCTGCGCCGAGGGCGTGCATCCGGAGCGGCTGCGCAAGCTGGCCCGCGAGGGCGGCCGCTACACCGCCCAGTACCTGCGGGCGCTGTCGCTGCTCCGCCGGCGGGCTACCCTGGTTGCGACCGTGCTGGACACCGCGGCCCGCCTCACGGACGACGGGGTGGGCCTGTTCGACCGCGCGGTCGGCCGCATGTTCCGCCGCGCCGAGGCCCGCGAGGAGGGCACCTTGCTGCGCGACGCCCGGGCCATCAACGACAAGGTGCGCCTACTGGTTCGGCTGGGCGGCGCGCTGATCGCGGCCAAGGAGGGTGACGCCGACCTGGACGGCGCCGTCGCGGACTCGGTCGGCTGGGAGCGGCTGGGGGCCAGCGTGGCCGAGGCCGAGCGCCTGGCCCGCCCGGACAAGGTGGACCTGCCCGCCCTGGTCGCGCGTACCTGGCCAGTGCTGCACCGGCTTGGTCCCGTGTTCCTCGACGCCTTCCAGCTCCGCGCCGTGCCCGCCGCGGCGGCGACGCTGCGCGCGGTGGAGCTGCTTCAGGCGGCCTACGGCAGCGGTGGCCGGAAGTGGCCGAAGAGCCTGCCGACCAGCTTCTTGCGCCCGGCCTGGCGCGACGCTGTGCTGAACAGCGGCGGCTTGGGTCACGTCGAGCACCGCCGCACCTGGGAGTCGGCTACCTTGCTCGCGCTGCGCGACCGGCTGCGCGCCGGCGACATCTGGGTAGAGGGCAGCCGGCAGTGGCGGGCCATCGAGGACCAGTTCATCCCGCCCGCGCTGTTCGCCGCCATGCGCGAGGCCGGGCCGCTGCCGGTCGCTGTGCCTGCAACTGCGGAGGAATACCTGGCCAAACGCCGCACCTTGCTGGAGCGGCGCATGGGAGAGATCAACGCCAAGGCTGCGGCGGATGCGCTGGAGGATGTGCGGATCACCGGGGACGCGCTGAAGATCACGCCGCTCAAAGCTGTCACCCCGGAGGCGGCGGAAGATGCCGCCAGGCGGCTCTACGCCATGGTGCCCAACGCCCGCGTCACCGCCTTGCTGGCCGACGTGCATCGCTGGACCGGATTCGCCAACGCCTTTACCCACCTGCACACCGGCTTGCCGGCCGACGACCCGCGCGTCGTGCTTACCGCCGTGCTGGCCGACGCCACCAACCTCGGCCCGACCCGCATGGCCGACGCCTGCGCGGTCGCCAGCTACCACAAGCTCGTTTGGACCGCAGGCTGGCATCTGCGCGAGGACACCTACCGCCAGGCCCTGGCCATCCTGGTCAACGCCTTGCAACGGCACCCGCTTGCCGCCCTGTTCGGGGCCGCTGACGTGTCCAGCTCCGACGGCCAGGCGTTCCTGACCGCAGGCCGCGGCGAGGCGCTGGGCGCCCACAACGCCCGGCATGGGCACGGGCGCGAGGCCGCCGCGCTGTTCTACACCCACGTCTCGGCCCGGCACGCCCCGTTCCACACCGTGTCCATCCCGCCCTCGGGCGAGGCGGCCTACGTCATCGACGGGCTGCTCTACCACGAGGCCGACCTCAGCATCTCCGTCCACCACACGGACGGCGGCGGGGTGAGCGACCACGTATTTGCCTTGGCGCATCTCTTGGGCTTCCGCTTCGCCCCGCGCATCCCCAACCTCGCCGACCGGAAGCTGTACGCCTTCGGCCCGGCCTCGACATGGCCGGCGCTGGCGCCGTTCATCGCAGGCAAGCCTGACGACAAGCTGATCGCGGCGCAGTGGGACGACGTGCTGCGTATGGCAGCCTCGGTGCGGACGGGCACGGTCAGCGCCTCGCTGCTGCTCAAGCAGCTCGGCGCCTACCCGCGGCAGAACGGACTGGCCCTGGCGCTGCGGGAGATCGGGCGCATCGAGCGCACCCTGCATGCCCTGGACTGGCTGGAACGGCCCCAACTCCGCCGGCAGGCCACAGCCGAACTGAACAAGGGCGAAAGCCGCACCGCCCTGGCCCGGGCCGTCTGCTTCCACCGTCTTGGGCGGCTGCACGACCGCACCGCCCAAAGCCAGCAGCACCGTGCCAGCGGCCTGGCGCTGGTCACGGCAGCCATCGCGCTCTGGAATACCGTCTATCTTGGCCGGGCGTTGGACGCTGCCCGCCGCCGCGGCGACCTAATCCCCAATGCCCTCCTCGCCCACCTCGCTCCGCTGGGCGTTGTCAGGTTGATGGGCAGAGAGTGTTGATGACCTCAGGCCGGCTCCAGC
>CAXUHK010000143.1:0-10247 GCA_964250775.1 uncultured Acetobacteraceae bacterium
CGTGCTGATCGGCATCGCGCTGCTGATCGCCGCCGTGCTGGCGCTCGGCCTCGGAGCCACGCGGCTGGGCAAGACGATCACTGCCGCCGCGCACAACCCGCGCATGGTGTCCGCGCTCGGGATCAACACCAACGCGCTGTTCGCCCTGGTGTTCGCGCTGGGCGGCGGACTGGCGGGGCTGGCCGGCGGCCTCGCGGCGCCGGTGCGCTCGCTCACGCCGGGCATGGGCTTCTCGGTGCTGATCGACAGCTTCATCGTGACCGTCATCGGCGGGATGGGCTCGATCGGCGGGGCGTTCGTCGCGGCGATCCTGATCGGCTTCATCCGGGCCTTCGGGGCGATCGGCTTCCCGTTGTTCGTCGACGGTTCGATGTTCGCCATCATGGTGCTGGTGCTGGTGGTGCGGCCGACCGGCCTGCTCGGGCGGCGGCTGGCATGAAAAGCGGCTTGGCCCGCGACCTGGTGTGGGGCGGCGGCCTGCTCGCCCTGTTGCTGGTGCTGCCGGTGGTGTTCCCGCAACCGGCGCTGCGCGACTTCCTGGTCTACGTGTTCGCCTACGGGCTGCTGGCGATGTCGCTCAACCTGCTGATCGGGCTGACCGGCATGGTCGCGTTCGGGCACGCCGCCTTCTTCGCTTCCGGCGCCTACGTGTTCGGCCTGCTGATGCAGTCCGGCGGTTTCTCGATCCCGGTCGCCATGCTGGCGGCCGTTGCGGGCTCGGCGTTGCTGGCGCTCGCCATCGGGGCCGTGTGCGTGCGGCTGCAGAACATCTACTTCTCGTTCATCACGCTGGCCTTCCAGATGTTCCTGCACAGCATCATCCTGACCTGGGTCAGCCTGACCGGCGGCGACCAGGGCCTGCAGGGCGGTATCCCGCGGCCGCCGTTCTGGGGCATCGACCTCGGCCAGCCGCGCGTGCTGTATGCTGTCTGCGTCGTGCTGTTCGTCGCCAGCCTCGCCGTCATGCGCCAGGTCTGGCAGTCGCCGTTCGGCACCACGCTCCGGCTGATCCGCGACAACCCGGCGCGCGCCGACTTCCTCGGCGTCAACGTGGTGCGCATGAAGCTCGGCGTTTTCGTGCTGGCGGGTGCCATGGCCAGCGTCGGCGGCATCGTGCTCGCGCTGTTCGTGTCCGGCGCCTATCCGGAATTCGCGTTCTGGACCACGTCGGGCGAGGCCATCTTCATGCTGATGCTCGGCGGCACCCAGTTGTTCCTCGGCCCCCTGGTCGGCGCGGTGCTGCTGCAGGGCCTCGACCACGAGATCACCACCTACACCGAGTATCATGGCTTCGTGCTCGGCGTGATCATCCTGGTGATCACTCTGGGCGTGCGCCGGGGCATTCTGGATTGGCTCCATGCGGCCATCACGGGGCGGCAGCGTGCGGCGCGTGCGGCGGCCGCGCCCCGGAGGAAAACCGCTTGATGCTGCAGGTCGCCGGCCTCAGCAAATCCTATGGCGGGGTCCGGGTGACGCGGGACGTCTCGATCGACTTCCCGGCCGGCTCGCTGACGGCGATCATCGGCCCGAACGGCGCCGGGAAGACGACCTTCTTCAACCTGGTATCCGGACAGGTGCGCCCGGATGGCGGCCGCATCCTGTTCGACGGCCAGGACGTGACCGGCTGTTCCAGCCTGGCGATGGTGCGCCGGGGCATGGCGCGGGCGTTCCAGGTCGCCTCGCTGTTCCCGAGCCTCACGGTCGAGGAGGCGCTCACCGCGGCGGTGACGTCGCAGCAGCGGCGGTCGTGGCGGGTGCTGACCCGCGTGCCTCTTGCCGCGACGCGGGCCCGGGTCGACGCCCTGCTCGATCTGATGGGCCTGACCCACGCCGCCCGCACGCTGTCGAGCACGCTGTCGCATGGCGACCAGAAGCTGCTGGATATCGGGCTGGCCCTCGCGATGTCGCCGAAGATGCTGCTGCTGGACGAGCCGACCGCAGGCATGGGACCGGACGAGCGCTGGCGCATGATCGACAAGGTCTCGAGCCTGTGGCGGCAGGAGGGGCTGACGGTCCTGTTCATCGAGCACGACATGGACATCGTGTTCAAGATCGCCCAGCGCGTGCACGTGCTGAAATACGGTGCCGTGCTGGCCGAGGGCACGCCGGCCGAGATCCGCGCCAACCCCGAGGTGATCGAGGCCTACCTGGGCACCGACCACCGCCTCGCCCATGAAGTCGGCGCCGATACGGTCGGGGCTGCCTGAGATGGCCGGCCCGCTCCTGCAGATCGACCGCGCCGACGTGTTCTACGGCGCCAGCCAGATCCTGTTCGGGCTCGACCTCGTGCTGGAGCAAGGGCAGACCATGGCCCTGCTGGGGCGCAACGGCGCCGGCAAGAGCACGACCTTCAAGGCGATCGCCGGCATCGTGCCGCCCCGGCGCGGCGAGATCGCCCTCGGCGGCCCCCGCCTCTCGGGGCACCCGCCGGATAGGCTACCCCGGGCCGGGGTGGGCTATGTCCCGGAAGACCGCCAGGTGTTCCCCGAGCACAGCGTGCACGACAACCTGCTGATCGGCGCGAAACCGGGCATCGGCTCCGGCACGCCCTGGACGACGGCGCGCGTCTACGACGTGTTCCCGCTGCTCGCCGCCATGAAGGACCGCCGCGCCGGCCGCCTCTCGGGGGGCGAGCAGCAGATGCTGACGATCGCGCGGGCCCTGATGGGCAACCCCTTGCTGCTGTTGCTCGACGAGCCCAGCGAGGGGCTCGCGCCGATCATCGTGCAGGCCATCGCGGCGCTGATCCGCACCCTGCGCGACACCGGCGTCACCATCCTGATCGCCGAGCAGAACATGCATTTCTGCCTGGGCATCGCGACCCATGCCGCCATCATCGACAAGGGCCAGGTCGTCTATCGCGGCTCCATCGACGACCTGCGCGGCAACGACGCCGCGGTGAAGCGCTACTTGGCGGTTTGATGCGGAGGACGGGAGGACGACACGGCAGGCCGACAGGCGCGACGAAGGCCGTGGCCGGGTTGCGCTCGTCACCGGCGGCGCCAGCGGCATCGGGCTCGCGACGGCCGCCGTCCTGGCGGAGCGCGGATGGCGCGTCGTCGTCGGCGACCTCGATCTCGAGCGGTGCGCGGCAGCCCGCGCGTTCGGCGCCGAGGCGGTCGCGTTCGACGTCTCCGACGAAGCCGCGACCGAGCAGGCAATGACCGCCATCGAGGACCGGTTCGGCCCGATCGCAGCGCTGGTCGCCAATGCCGGCCTGATCCAGCCGCCGACGCGGCCCGAAGACTTCGCGCTGGCGGACTTCGACCGGATCATCGCGGTCAACCTGCGCGGCGTCTACGTATCCTGCGTCGCCGCCGGGCGCCGGATGGTGGCCAGGCGTGCCGGCGGCATCGTCGTCACCGGGTCCGTCACCGCCTCCCGCCCCGTTCCGCTGCACGCCTATGCGCCGGCCAAGGCCGCGGTGGTGCACATGGCCGCCTGCCTCGCGGCGGAGTGGGGCCGCGCCGGCGTGCGGGTCAACGCGGTTTCGCCGGGCTATGTCGGCACCCCACCCGTCCTCGCCGCCATCGAGCGTGGCCAGCGCGACCCGGCGTTGCTGCGCGAGGCCGCGGCGCTGGGCCGCATGGTCGAACCCGCCGAGATCGGCCGGGCCGTCGCGTTCCTGCTGTCGGACGACGCCAGCGCGATCACCGGGATCGACCTGCCGGTCGATGCCGGGTGGCTGGTCGGCGCGCACCAGGCCACCTATGGCGGCGTGCGTGGCGTGTCCGGGCACCCAGGGTGAAACCGGTCGCCCGCGGTCCGGCGGCTTGAACCGACTCGGCTGCTTGCCCAACTCTATAAGCTTCGAGGATTGCAGGAGAGCATCTTGAGCGAGAACACCGTGGCCGTGACCGACGACAGCTTCGACAAGGACGTGCTCAAGGCGTCCGGACCGGTGCTGGTGGACTTCTGGGCCGAGTGGTGTGGCCCGTGCAAGATGATCGGCCCGGCGCTCGAGGAGATCGCGCTCGAGATGAAGGGCCGCGTGACCGTCGCCAAGGTCAACATCGACGAGAATCCAGGCTCGCCCAACACCTACGGCGTGCGCGGCATCCCGACGATGATCCTGTTCAAGGACGGCAAGCCGGTCGCGACCAAGGTCGGCGCCGCGCCCAAGAGCGCGTTGAAGGAGTGGGTTTCGGGCGCCCTGTAAGGCAGGCGCGTCGCCGGCGGCCGTGAACCCGTTGCGGCCGCCCAGACCCCCATTCGCCGGCTAGCCCCCCCCCGGGCCGCACCCGCCGCCCCGCCGGGCCCCCCGGGGGGGCCGTTCGCGTTTAGCCCTCGCAACGACGGCCGGCATCGATTATGTGTGCGGCGCACAACGGGTGTCCCAGGCGGCCCGTCCCTAGTCACGCGCCCGCTACGTCCCCACGAAGGTCCCCATGGACATCCGCAACATCGCGATCATCGCCCACGTCGACCATGGCAAGACCACGCTGGTCGACCAGTTGCTGAAGCAGTCCGGGGCATTCCGCGAGCACCAGCAAGTGGCCGAGCGGGCGCTCGACCGTAACGACCTCGAGCGCGAGCGCGGCATCACCATCCTGGCCAAGTGCGCCTCGGTGATCTGGCGCGACACCCGCATCAACATCGTCGACACGCCCGGCCACGCCGATTTCGGCGGCGAGGTGGAGCGCATACTGAACATGGTCGACGGCGCCATCGTGCTGGTCGACGCCGCCGAGGGCGTGCTGCCGCAGACCAAGTTCGTGGTTGGCAAGGCGCTGGCGCAAGGCCTGCGCCCGATCGTCGTGGTCAACAAGATCGACCGCCAGGACGCCCGCCCCGACGAGGTGCATGAGGAGGTGTTCGACCTGTTCGCGGCGCTCGACGCCACGGAGGAGCAGCTCGACTTCCCGATGCTGTACGCCTCCGGCCGCCAGGGTTGGGCGGTCGAGGGCCTGGACGACGAGCGCAAGGATTTGGCGCCGCTGTTCGACTTGGTGCTGCGCCACGTGCCGAAGCCGGTGCTGAACCAGGACGCGCCGTTCGGCATGGTCGCCTCGATCCTCGATTACGACAACTTCCTGGGCCGGGTGCTGACCGGGCGTCTGATCCAGGGCCGCGCCAAGCTGAACATGCCGCTCAAGGTGCTGCGCCTCGACGGCACCACGGTCGAGACCGGGCGGCTGACCAAGCTGATGAGCTTCCGCGGGCTGGAGCGTGTCGCGGTCGAGGAGGTCGAGGCCGGCGACATCATCGCCATCGCGGGGCTCACCGAAGCCACCATCCCGGACACCATCGGCTCGATGGACCTGGCCAAGCCGCTGCCCTCGACTCCGGTAGACCCGCCGACGCTCGCGATGACGTTCCGCATCAACGACGGCCCGCTGGGCGGGCGCGAGGGCAAGAAGGTGACGTCGCGCCAGATCCGCGAGCGGCTGCTGCGCGAGAGCGAGGGCAACGTCGCGATCAAGATCACCGAGAGCAACGAGACCGACGCGTTCGAGGTGGCCGGGCGCGGCGAGCTGCAATTGGGCGTGCTGATCGAGACCATGCGCCGCGAGGGCTTCGAACTGACCATCGGCCGCCCGCGCGTGCTGACGCAGAAGAACGAGGCGACCGGCGAGCGCGAGGAGCCGATGGAGGAGGTGCTGGTCGACGTCGACGAGGCGTTCTCCGGCGTCGTGGTCGAGAAGATTAGCCGCCGCAAGGGTGAGATGCAGGACATGCGCCCCTCGGGCGGCGGCAAGGTGCGGCTTACCTTCCACATGCCGAGCCGTGGCCTGATCGGCTACCACGGCGAGTTCCTGACCGACACCCGCGGCAGCGGCATCATGAACCGCATGTTCCGCGGCTACGGACCGTGGCGCGGCCCGATCGAGGGGCGGCGCAACGGCAGCCTGATCTCCTCGGCCGACGGCGAGGCGATCCAATACGCGTTATGGTACTTGCAGGAGCGCGGCGAGCTGTTCGTCAACCCCGGCGACAAGGTGTACGTGGGCCTGATCCTGGGCGAGCACTCGCGCGGCAGCGACCTCGACGTGAACCCGATCAAGGAGAAGAAGCTCACCAACGTCCGCGCCGCCGGCAAGGACGAGGCGATGCTGCTGATCCCGCCGCGCCGCATGAGCCTGGAGCAGGCGATCGCCTACATCGAGGAGGACGAGCTGGTCGAGATCACCCCCTCGGCGATCCGGCTGCGCAAGCGCTTCCTCGATCCCAACGAGCGCAAGCGGTTCGAGCGCAAGAGCGAGGCGGCCTAATCCGGCTCCGGCCGGCCCGCGCCTGACGGGGACACGGGCCGGACGCGGGCGTCGTGACGGTCGTCACCACCGATCCGTTGCTGGACCACCTGGAGCAGACGTTCGCCGACTCCTATCGCAAGGAGATCGACCAGGAAGAGAATGTCTGGCGCAGCCTGCCGTTCTTCGTGGCGACGCTGGCGCTCCAGCCCGCGGGTCTGGCGCAGGTGCAGGACTGGGCTGCCGCCGTCGACGGGCCGATGCTGGTTGCAGCAGCAATGACGTTGACCGCCCTGATGACGGTCAAGGCCGCCTTGATCGAGCAATACGCCTTGGCTGTCGACAACAACCGGGGCGTCAACACGCGCCGCGCCAAGTGGCGCACCCAGGCCGGGCTGGCGACGCTGACGTCGGTGTTCGCCGTGCTGGTCCTTGTGGCTCTGGTCGTGCTAACCAACGTCCATGGTCATGCCGCTCACCCCGCCAATGGAACAGGTCTTCGAGCAACGGCCGGCGACGCTGGACCCACGGCGGCTAAGCCGCATCCAGCCACCGCCAATGATCGTCATCTATAAAGGCTGGTCGCGCGACCGCATCACCGAGCGGTCGGCCGTCGATCTGGCCCGGGAAGATCGTGAACGCCGCGAGCGGACCTAACGCCGGGCGTGTCGTAGCGCCGCGATCAGGGCGGCCAATGTCGGCGGCATGTGCCGTCGCGAGGGGTAATACAGGAAGTAGCCGGGAAACGGCGCGGTCCACGACTCCAGCAGCCGGGTGAGGCGACCCGTCGCTATGTGTGGCTCGGCTTGCTGTTCGACGACGTAGGCGATGCCCAGCCCGTCGAGTGCCGCTTCCAGCATCAAGTCCGGCTCGTTGAAGGCGACCGGGCCTGTCACCTTGACGGCCAGCGCGCGCCCTGCTTGTTCGAACTCCCAGTCGAGGATCTGGCCCGAACCCGTCAGCCGGAAGTTCACGCAGGCGTGCCGCATCAGGTCCTGCGGCGTATCGGGCGCAGGATGCCGTGCGAGGTAGTCGGGCGAGGCGACCACCGCCATGCGCAAAGGCGGACCGACGCCGACCGCGATCATGTCCGCCTCCAGTTTCTCCCCAAGCCGGATGCCGGCGTCGAGCCGTTCGGCAACGATGTCGCGAAACTGGTAGTCGACTAGGACTTCGACCTTGGCTTGCGGATGATCGGCGAGGAATCCCGGCAGCATCGGGCGGATCACTGTCTCGAAGGCGTGGCGCGTCGCGGTGAGGCGGACCGTGCCCGCGACCGTGTCCCGCTCGCGGTGCAATGCCGCGAGCGCGGCATCGATCTGCGCCAGCGCCGGCTCGAGCGCCTGCAACAGCCGCTCCCCCGCTTCCGTCACCGATACACTGCGGCTATTGCGCTGCAGCAGCCTCGTGCCGAGGCGATCTTCGAGTTGCTTCATCTTGTGGCTTAGCGCGGAGGTCGAGACCCGCAGCGCCGCCGCAGCATGGGTGAAGCTCCGCGCGCGGGCGACGGCGGTGAAGGCGGCGAGGTCGTCAAGGCTGCCCCGGCTCATCGTCCCATCCTGCTCAACGCCCCATCCCGGTCATGACAACTTATCGCTTGCCCGGCGTCGCGCCACCTTCCGCCGTGACGCGGGACTGGTCCGCGACAACAGGTTGGAGGCCACAATGCCTGAACTGAACAAGGTCGTGCTCGTCACTGGGGCGTCGAGCGGCATCGGCGAAGGGACTGCGCGCGTGCTCGCCGCCGCCGGCGCCCGCGTGGTGTTAGGCGCCCGTCGCGTCGACAAGCTGCAGGCCATCGCCGGCGAGATCGCCGCGGCGGGCGGGCAGGTCCGCACCCGCGCGCTCGATGTCACCAACTTGGACGATGTGAAGGCGTTCGCCGACTTCGCCCAGGCCGAGTTCGGCCAGATCGACGTGCTGGTCAACAACGCCGGCGTGATGCCGCTCTCGCCGCTGTCGGCGCTCAAGGTCGAGGAGTGGAATTGGATGATCGACGTCAACATACGCGGCGTGCTGCACGGCATCGCCGCCGTGCTGCCGCGCATGGAGGCGCGGGGCCAGGGACACATCGTCAACGTCTCCTCGGTCGGCGGCTTCGTGGTGCAGCCGACCGCCGCCGTCTACGCCGCGACCAAGTTCGCGGTGCGCGCCATCTCCGAGGGGCTGCGCAAGGAGAGCGCGTTGGTCCGTTGCACCTGCGTCTACCCCGGCGTGGTTGAATCGGAACTGGCCAACACCATCAGCGACCCGGTGGCGCGCGAGCGGATGGTCGGCTATCGCAAGAGTGCGATCCCGCCCGAGGCGATCGGCCGCAGCATCCTGTACGCGATCGAGCAGCCGGGCGACGTGGACGTGAACGAAATCGTGGTGCGCCCGCTCGCCACCCAGGTCTAATGAGGGCGGCAACCGAGTCGGAGCGGCGTTGACCAGGCTTCCCGTCTTGCTCACGCCCCGCCGGGTCCGCCGGATGCGGCTTGCCTCCTGGCGATGGCGGCGCCTGCTGTTGTTCGTGCTGGGCGGCATCGCGGTGGGTGGCATCGCGGTGGCGCTGGCGATCGCGGCCGATTGGGCCGGGCGCGGTTTCCAAGCGATGGCGGCGCGGCACAGGTTGCTGCCGTTGCTGCTGACGCCGGCAGGCTTCGCCGTCGCCAGTCGGCTGGCGCGCCGCTACTTTCCTTATTCGGGCGGCAGCGGCATCCCGCAGGCCATCGCGGCGCGGCATCTCCACGCCCAGTCGGCCCGGGCCCGGCTGGTCTCGCTGCGGCTGGCTGTCGGCAAGGTCGCGCTGTTGCTGGTGGGCTTGCTGTGCGGCGCCTCGATCGGCCGGGAGGGACCCACGGTGCAGGTCGGCGCCTCGATCATGTTCGCGGTGGGGCGGCTGTCGCCGCGTCGGCAGCCGGGGCTGATCCTGGCCGGGGCCGCCGCCGGCGTCGCCGCCGCGTTCAACACGCCGCTGGCCGGGATCGTGTTCGGCATCGAGGAGATGAGCCGCTCGTTCGAGGCCCGCACCAGCGGCATCGTCGTCGGCGCCGTCATCGCCGCCGGCGTCACTTCGCTCGCGTTGCAGGGCGACTACACCTATTTCGGCACCACCCACGCGACGCTGCACGGGGCGGGGTGGGTCGCCGTGCCGTTGCTTGGCGTGCTCGGCGGCGTCCTGGGCGGCGGCTTCAGCCGCGTGCTGGTCTGGTTCGGCGCCGGGTTGCCCGGAACCCCCGGCCGGCTGGTCCGCGCACGGCCCACCGGCTTCGCCGCGGCGTGCGGCCTGGCGGTCGCTTGCTGCGGCTTGCTGTCAGGCGGTGCGGTGTTCGGCACTGGCTACGCCCAGGCGCGGGCTCTGGTGCAGGGAGGGGCGCTGCCCTCGCTCTGGTTCGGCCCGCTGAAGCTGCTGGCGACGGCGCTGTCCTCGATCAGCGGCATCCCCGGCGGCATCTTCGCGCCGTCGCTGGCGGTGGGCGCAGGGCTGGGCGCCGACATGGCGGCGCTGCTGCCCGCGGCGCCGGGGCAGGCGTTGGTGGTGCTCGGCATGGTGGCCTACTTCGCCGGCGTGGTGCAGGCGCCGATCACCGCGTTCGTCATTGTCTCCGAGATGACGAACGACCACGCCCTTGTGGTGCCCCTGATGCTGGCCGCCCTGATCGGCTACGCGGCCTCGCGGCTGGTCTGTCCCGAGGGAGTGTATCACGCGCTGGCGCGCAACTTCGTGGCCGGGGAGGTTGCCCGTCATGCCTGAAGCCGCCGCCGATTCGCCCGCAGCCTCCGTCTCTGGAGCCAGGAGGCCGTTGGCGATCATGCTGGCGTTCGGCTTCGTCTCCGGCCTGCCGCTGGCGTTGTCCGGGTTCACGCTGCGGCAGTGGCTGACCGAGGGCCACGTCTCGCTGCAGGCGATCGGCCTCACCGCCAGCATCGGCCTGCCGTACACGTTCAAGTTCCTGTGGGCGCCGGTGCTCGACCAGGTGCGCCCGCCGGGGCCGCTGGGCCGGCTCGGGCGCCGGCGCGGCTGGCTGCTGGCCGCGCAGCCGCCGCTGGCGCTGGCCTGCCTGTGGCTGGCGG
>CAXUHK010000144.1:0-3948 GCA_964250775.1 uncultured Acetobacteraceae bacterium
GGACCTGCCGCTCGGCCGGCACCGCGCCCGCCCGGTCGACCACGCCCACCCGCAACTCGGTGCCGCCGAGGTCGATCGCCAGCGCCGGCGCGTCTGGCGTCACGGCCGTGGGGTTCGCGTGAGGCCGTGCAGCCAGCTCATCCGTTGCGCGATGTCGGCGGCGCCGAACGCCAGCGAGCCCATCACCACCGTATCGGCACCGGCCGCGTACAGCTGCGGCACCGTCTGCTCGCGGATCGCGCCGTCTGCCGCCAGCAGCACCGCGCTGTCGCGCAGCAGCGCTCGGGCCTCGGCCAACCGCGCGGTGGCCTGGGGCGCCAATCCCTGTCCCTTCACGCCGATCGCGGTGCCCAGCAGGGTCAGCATGTCGCAGCGGTCGAGCCAGGGCCGGACGGTGCCGATCGGGGTCTCCAACCGCAGCACCAGGCCGGCGGCGAGGCCGCGCTCGCGGATGCGGGCCAGCAGGCCGGGCACCGCGTCGCCGAGTTCGGCGTGGATGGTGACGAGGTCGGCCCCGGCTTCGGCGAACTGCCCGATCTGGTCCGCCACGATCGCCGGCGCCGTCATCAGGTGGACGTGCAGCGGGCGGCTGGTGAGCGTGCGCAGGCGGGCCACCAGGTCGGGGAAGAACAGCATCGCCGGGGTGAAGTGCCCGTCCGAGACGTCGACGTGGTAGAGATCGGCGTAGGGATCGACCCGGGCCACGTCGTCGGCGAGGCGGACTAGGTCGGCGGACCAGACCGACATCTCCGCGAGCACGCGTTCGCGGGGCAGGCGTTCGAGCCAGTCGGCGGTCATGGTGCGGTCTCCCATCGGGTTGTCACGGCCTCGCCGTGGACGAAGCGGCGGATCGCCCCGCGCACCGCCTCGGCGTGGGCTGCGCGGTCGGCTGCCTTGGCGACGACCTCGCGGAACTCGGCGCCCGGGATCGCGTCGGCGAGTTGCCGCGCCATGGTGAGCGGATGCACCGCGTCCCGCGCGTTGCCGATCACCAGCACCGGCAGGGCCAGCGCCGCCGCCTCGGTCGCGGACACGCCGGGGCCGTCGGCCGCGATCCGCGCCAGCAGCGCCACCGTGGCGCCGGTCGGGTGGCGGTCGAAGAAGCTGAGCAGCGAGGCGTGGTTGTCCGGCGCGGCGCGGGCCAGCGCCAGGCCTGTCTCGCTGGCGGCAAAGCGGTCGCGCGCCTGCCCTGGCGGGTGCGCCCGCAGCAATTCGGCCACCAGCGCGAACGGGGCCATGTTCCCGGGCGCCGCGTCAAACAGCCAGGCCGGCCGCACAAGCACCAGCGCCGCGACCCGCTCCGGGTGGCGCACCGCGAGGCGTAGCGCCAGGGCCGCGCCCATCGAGACGCCAGCGGCGACGAAGCGGGGCACGTCGCATCGCCGGGCAAAGGCGAGGACGTCATCGGCGAAGGTCGCCATGGACAGGCGCTCGGCGGGTCCCGGGGCCGAGCCGCTATGGCCGCGACACTCCAGCGTGAGCCGCCGCAGCCCGGCATCGTCCGGGAACAACTCGGCCACTTGCGCCTCGGAGCCGCCGAGGCCGTGCTGGAACACGACCGGGCGGCCGGTGCCGGTGTCGGTCCCGAACAGCGCCACGCCATCGCGTTCGAGCGTCAGCGTTGTCACAGGACGCCCGCGAGGTAGGCGGCCACGGCGGGGGCGTCATCCGCCGCCAGGCCGTGCGTGACGACGGGACCGTCGAAGCCTGCTCCGCGCAACCGGCCCAGGAAGAGCGGGAAATCGACGACGCCCCGACCCGCCGGCACGACGTGGCCGGAGGCGTCGCGGTCCTTGGCGTGGGCGAGCACGGTGTCGGCGCCGAGCAGGTCCACCGCCCGCTCGACCACCGCCCGATGCTCGGCGGCCGGCCGCGCCTCGATCAGGTTCGCGGCGTCCAGCACGACCTTGACCCGGGACGAGCCGAGCGTGTCGAGCAGCCGGCGGGCGGCGTCGGCGCCGCCCACGACGTTGGCCGGCTCCGGCTCGACCGCCAGCACGAGGTCGTGCGCCTCGGCCAGCGGCAGGACGCGCTCGAACTCGGCGAGCAGGTCGGCCCAGGCGGCCGGGCCGGCATTGTCGGCATGGCCGCGCCACGGGTCGGTCGGGTCGCGCGTGCCGGTGCAGAGCGTCACGACCCGGCTGCTCATGCGCGGCATCGCGGCGGCGATGGCGCCCAGCGCGCCCCGGCCGCGCTGGCGTGCGGCGGGGTCGGGATGGATCATGTTGTAGGTCGCCGAGACGGCGGCCAGCGCCACGCCCGCCTGCGCGCCGGCCTCGGCCACGCGGTCGGCGGTCGCGTCGGGCACCGCGTCGGGCAGCGACGGCAGGCCGGCGCAGGCCATGTTGAACTGCGCGCAGGCGAACCCGGCGGCGCGCACCTGCCGCAACACCTGCGCCGGATCGTCGCCGGCGAAGGTCTTGGCGAAGATGCCGAGCCGCATCGTCACAGCCCGCCGCCGACGTCGGCCAGCCGCACCGGCCGTCCGCTGCTGACCGATCGCGCCATCGCCACCATGCCGCGCACCGAGGCGATGCCGTCCTCGATGTCGGCGCCGCGCTGCGGCGCGCCGTGCAGGACGGTGTCGGCGAAGCCCTCGACCTGCCGGCGGTAGAAATGCGCGTCGGCCCCGAGCGGGCGGCGGGAGGTCGCGGTGGCCTCGTCGAAGATGTCGACCTCGCTCGCCTTGAACAGCCACGGATTGTAGGTCCGGGCCACGATGCTGCCGCGCTCGCCGTATAGGGTGAAGCCCTCGTGCCAGTCCATGCGCACCGCCACCGTGAGGTCGAGATGGCCGAGCGCCCCATTGGCGAACTCCGCCTGCGCGAACCAGCACCGGGCGCCGAAGCGCTCGACCAGCCGCGCGTCCACCGCCTCGATCGGGCCGCAGATGAAGCGCGCCGTGTCGAGCAGATGGCTGCCATGGGCCAGCATGTAATATTGGCGCAGGTCGCGTTTCGGGTCCTCGGCGGGACGCCGCGCCGCCTGGCTCGCGACCATCGCCGGCTGCACCGCGTCGGTCACGGCGTAGCGGTGCGTGCTGTCGCAATACCAGCCCTTGAACGCGAGCTGTTCGCCCATGCCGCCCTGGGCGAACTCGCGCGCCGCCTGCAGCCCCGGATCGAACCGCTTCATGTGGCCGACCTGGAGCACGAGGCCACTCGCTTGCACCACGGCGCGCAGCGACTCCGCTTCCTCAACGCCGACGCCGAGCGGCTTCTCGCACAGCACGTGCTTGCCGGCCCGCAGCGCCTGGATCGCGGCGGGGACGTGAAAGGCGTCCGCCGTGGCGACGACCACGGCCTCGACCTCCGGGTCGGCCAGCATCGCGTCGTAGCTGGCGAAGGCGCGTCGCGGCGCGTGGGTGTGGCTCATGCGGTCCAGCAGGTCGGGGGCCACGTCGCAGATCGCGTGGAGGTCGGCGTTGCGCGCCTTCACGCAGGCCTCGAAATGGGCGGCTTGGGCGATCGGGCCGCAGCCGAGTATGCCTACGCGCAAGCGGCGCGGGTCTTTCCGGATCACCTCGTCTGTCCCTGCCAGTTTGTTCGTCTGCCAAACAAACTAATTTATTGATACAACTGCGGTCAAGGAGCTGGATGACGCGACACCTTGACCCTTCCGTGACCGGGCTGGCCGGCCAAAAGCTCATCCGCCACGTCAACGAACGTCGCGTGCTGACCCTGCTGCGGCAAGCGCGCCGGCTCAGCCGCGCCGACATCGCGCGTCGGCTCGGCGTCACCCGGTCCACCGCCTCCAGCGTCGTCGATGGGCTGATCGCGCGCGGCATGGCGCGCGAGGTCACGGACTCGGCGGTGCCGGGCCGCATCGGCCGCCCCGCGATCGGCGTGGCGCTCGACCCCACGGGCCGCTTCTACGCCGGTGTGGAGATCGGGGTGGGCGTGCTGCGCGCGGCCCTGGTCGACCTGTCGTTGGCCACGGTGGGCGCCG
>CAXUHK010000144.1:3958-10058 GCA_964250775.1 uncultured Acetobacteraceae bacterium
GCGCGCGGCGCGCGCCCGGGGGCCCCCTGGCGGCGCCCCCGGGGCGCCCCGCGGCGGCGCCGATCGCCGCCGATTGGCCGGTCGAGCGAGTCGTGGCCCGGGTCGCCGAGCTGGTCGCCGAGCTGGTCGCGGCGTTCGGCGACATCGGGGGCTTGGGCCTGACCGTGCCGGGCATCGTCGCGGCGGACGGGACCGTCATCCACTTGCCGATCCTGGGCTGGCGCGACGTCAACCTGCTGGCGCTCGCGCGGCGGCTGGGTCCCTGGCCGCTGGCGCTGGAGAACAACGCCAACGCGGCGGCGTTCGGCGAGATCTACGCCGATCCCGGCGCGCCCTCGGACGTCGTGCTATACCTCAAGGTTGGCACCGGCTGCGGCGGCGCCGCGGTCGTGCAGGGACGCCTGCTGCGCGGCGCCGGCGGCTCGGCGACCGAGTTCGGCCACATCCGGGTGGCGGACGGCGGCCGGTGCAGTTGTGGCCGGACCGGCTGCCTGGAGACCTTCGTCAACGTCGCCGCCATGAGGCGGGGCCTGCCCGCAGGGGCGACGCGGCGGCCGGACGGCGACGTTCCCCGCCTGCTCGCCGAGGCGGCGGCGTCCGGCGCCGCATCCGCCCGCACGGTGATCGCCGACATGCGTCAGGCCCTGGGCCGCGCGCTGGTCGACCTCGCCAACGTGTTCAACCCCTCGCGCATCGTGCTGGGCGGCATCGCGCGGCCGGTGCTGGCGATGCTGGTCGACGATTTGCGCCGCGACCTCGCCGGGAACATCGTGCCGGGCATCGCGCCGCCCACCGTGGCGCTGTCCCGCCTCGGCGAGTTCGAGTGCGCGATCGGGGCCGCCCTCGTCATGCACCACCAGGACACCGACGTCTCCGACCTGCGGTTCGTGTCGCTGATGTCGGGCTGACATGCCGGCGTCACGCGGCCAGTGACCGAGCCTGTCGTGGCGCGCCACGTCGCGGGCACACTGGCCGAGCACGGTCAGGCGCATGGTGACGTGGAACCAAGCCGACACGTGCTCGGCTTCCGGAGCGACCAGCTCCGTCAAGGAACGAGACTCCTCGCCGCCGTCGGGAGCGGCCACGAGCTGCCTCCGGGGATCGGCGACGCCTGCCGCGATTGGGTCGATGGCGCCGTCACCTCCGGTGATCTGGAGCAGGATACGAGGTGGCGCGGTGGCATCTGCCGCATGACGGGAACCGGCTCGAACCACGGCACTGGATTGGTTAGCTGCGCTTAATTCCCCATGCCTCTCTTGACGAATTGCTGCCCGCTCCTCGCCGATCCATTTGGCAGGTCACGGTGGCGGGCACCATGGGGCAGGAGCGGCTGTGCATCCGCGAAGGTCGAAGGAGGAACAATGGCGACCCTTCTATCGGACAACAAAGAAGCGGTCCGACAAGCGTTCGAAACGTGGGCGACCACGGGAAAAGGCGTGTTCGACATTCTCGACGAGAACGTCCGCTGGACGATCGCCGGGCCCGCGCCGTCGGGCCAGACGTTCCATGGCCGCGCGGCGTTCCTCGAAGGCGGTTTCGCGCCGATCGCGGCGCGCTTCGCCGGGCCGATGACGCCGACGGTTCGGGGGATTTTCGCCGACGGCGACATGGTGGTCGTGCGTTGGGACGGCGTTGCCCCGATGAAGGACGGCCAAACCTACCGTAACAGCTACGCGTGGTTCTTCACCATGCGTGGCGGCAAGGTTGTCGAGGCTACGGCTTTCCTCGACCTGCCGACCTACGACGCCGCCGTCGCGGGCGCATCGCTGCCACCCTGGCCGGCCGCCCAACCGGCTGGCGGCTACATGCCGAAAGCGAAGCGACGAGCATGACGAGACGACAACTCATGGCAGGAGCCGGGGTGATGGCCACCACGGCATCGTTGCCAAAGGCATTGCGAGCACAGAGGAAGACGACAGTGGCAGGGACACCCATCCGTATCGGATTCTGCACCGACCTCAGCGGCCCCTATCAGGGCGTGGACGGCCCGGCAGGGGCCGAGGCAATCCGCATGGCAATCGCCGACATGGGTGGCGCCGTCGCCGGGCGGCCGGTCGAGCTGCTGCTCGGCGACCACCGCAACGACGCGCGGGAGGCCGCGGCCATCGCGCGGCGCTGGTATGGCGAGGAGGGGGTGGACGTCGTCGTCAGCGGGGTCAATTCCGACACCAGCCTGGCGCTGACGGGCGTGGCAGCCGAGCGCGGCAAACCGATCCTGGTTGTCGGCGCCGGCACGTCGGTGCAGACGCGGGAGCGCGCGGCGCCCGGCATCATCCAGTACGCCTATGACACGGTGGCGCTCGCGACCGTGCCGGGGCTGGCGCTCACCCGGCACGGCGATGCCCGCTGGTTCTACATCACCGCCGACTACCCGTTCGGCCGCGAGCTGGAGGCGCACGGCCGGGCGGCGGTGCGCGCGGCCGGCGGCTCGGTCGTGGGCTCCGTCCTGAACCCGCACGGGGCCGACGATTTCACCCCATACGTGCAGGCCGCGCTCGACAGCGGCGCGCAGGTTCTCGGCCTCGCCAACGGCCACGCCGAGCTCATCAAGGCGATGGCGGCGATGGAGCGGATGGGTGTCGGCGACCGCATGAAGCTGGTCGGCCTGCTCACCTTCGTGGACGACATCCACGAGATGGGGCTGCAGGAAGCGCAGGGACTGCATCTCGCCGACAGTTGGTTCTGGACGCGCGACGCGGCCAGCCGCGCCTGGGCGGAACGCTTCCACACGTCGCAGCGGCGGATGCCGTCGTCGCTGCAGGCGGCCGACTACTCCGCGGCGACGCAATACCTGCGCGCGGTGGCGGCGACCGGCGGCACCGACGCCGAGGCGGTGGTCGGCCACCTGCGCGGCACGACGCTCGACGACATGTACGTGAAGGGCGGCCGCGTCCGCTCCGACGGGACGATGCTGCACGACATGTACCTGCTGCGCGTCAAGACGCCGGCGCAATCGGCCTCGCCGTGGGACGTGTACGACCTCGTGGCGACGGTGCCGGGTGAAGAGGCTTTCCCCAGCGGCACGTGAACCCGCGATGCCGGACACCCGCCACCCAAGACGAACCGGAGCAGAGCATGGCCAGCCCAACGCATCCCTATGTCGGCATGTGGGTCACAGAGGATGACCGCGTGCGCCACAAGCTGCTCCCGGACGGCCGCTACGACGAGGCACGGGGCACGCGCGAGAGCGCGTATCGCGGCCGCTACGCAGTGACCGGCAGCCACATCGACTATTGGGACGACACCGGCTTCACCGCCGACGGCGACTTCGTGGACGCCGACACGCTCCACCACGGCGGGATGGTGCTGCGTCGCCGCCCAAGCAACTGAGAAGGCATCATCATGCAATACAAGCAGCTGGGCAACACGGGCCTGATCGTCTCGCGGCTGTGCCTCGGGACCATGACCTTCAGCGACGGTAGCGGCGTGTACCAACACATCGGCAACGTCGACCAGGCCGGCGCGGACGCGCTGGTGCGGGCCAGCGTGGACGCGGGGATCAACTTCTTCGATACCGCCGACATCTACTCGCACGGCCACAGCGAGGAGACGCTCGGCCGGTCGTTCCGCAACCTGGACCTCGACCGGCGCGACGTGGTGCTGGCGACCAAGGGCTACATGCGAATGGGACCGGGCCGCAACGCGGTCGGCGCCTCGCGCGGGCACATCATGGACGCGGTCGAGGCGAGCCTGAAACGGCTCGGCACCGACTACATCGACCTCTACCAGGTCCACCAGAGCGACGCGGTGACGCCGGTGGAGGAGACGCTGCGGGCACTCGACGACCTCGTGCGGCAGGGCAAGGCGCGCTACGTCGGATGCTCGAACTGGCCGGCGTGGAAGGTCGCCACCGCCTTGGGCGTGTCCGAACGGCGTGGCTTCGCCCGGTTCGAGACGGTGCAGGCCTACTACTCGCTCGCCGGCCGCGACCTGGAGCGCGAGATGATCCCGTTGCTCGACCATGCGAAGGGCGGGCTGCTGGTCTGGAGCCCGCTCGCCGGCGGGCTGCTGTCGGGCCGGTTCGACCGCGACAACCAGTCGCCCGAGGGCTCGCGCCGGTCCGGGTTCGACTTCCCCGTCGTGGACAAGGAGCGCGCCTGGGCCGTGATCGACGCGCTGCGCCCGATCGCCGAGGCGCACGGGTGCAGCCCGGCGCGGGTGGCGCTGGCCTGGATCCTCTCGCGCCCGGCCGTCACGTCGGTCATCGTCGGCGCCAAGCGGCTCGACCAGCTCGACGACAACCTCGCCGCGGCGGATCTCGTGCTCGGCGCCGAGGAGCTTGCTCGCCTGGATGCGGTGAGCAAGCTGCCGCCCGAATATCCCGGCTGGATGATGGAAGCGATGGGCGCGGATCGGATGGGGCCGGTCAACCTGTGGGGCGGTGTGGACAGGTCGGCAAACTGAACCGCGCGTCGGGCGGATCACGCGGCGGCGGGCCGTCCCGCGGCTTGGCGCCGGACGTGGTCGACCAAGGCGCGCAACTTGGGCGCTTGGTTCCGGCGGTCGGGGTAGTAGAGGAAGAAGCCGGGGAAGCGCGGGCAGAACTCCTCAAGGACCGCCACCAGCGCACCCTGCTCGATGTGGCGACGGAAGGTCTCTTCCATCCCGAGCGTGAAGCCGCCGCCCGCCAGCGCGGTGTTGAGCATCACCCGCATGTCGTTGGTCGCGACCTGCGGGTCGAGCGCCACGTCGAAGCGGCGCCCATCCGCCTCGAAGTCCCAGCGGTATGGCGCGACATCGGGCGAGGGCCGCCAGCCGACGCAGCGGTGCTTGACCAGTTCGCGTGGGTGCGCGGGAACGCCGCGCCGTTCCAGGTACGAAGGCGAGGCCACCACGAGCTGCCGCTGGTCGCCAGACGCGGGCACCGCGATCATGTCCTGCTCGATCACCTCGCCCAGCCGCACCCCGGCGTCGAACCCGGCCGCCACGATGTCGAACTCCGCGTCGGTCACTGTGACGTCGAGCTGGACCCCTGGGCAGGCGTCGATGAAGCTCGCGAACAGCGGCCCCGCCAGGAACCATTCCGCGATCGAGGAGACCGCGAGGCGCAGCTGGCCGCTCGGCGCCGCGTTGCGGTCCCTCGCCCCCGCCAGCGCCGCCTCGACGTCGGCCAGCGCGGGCGACACGCGCGCCTGCAGCTCCTCCCCCGCCTCGGTCAGCCGCACGCTGCGGGTGGTGCGGTAGACGAGCGCGATGCCGAGCGCGTCCTCCAGCTTGCGGAGCGACTGGCTGACCGCCGACCGGGTCACGCCCAGCCGTTCGGCCGCCAAGCGGAAGTTGCGCGCCTCGGCGACCGCCAGGAAAACGGAAAGGCTGTTGAGGTCAGCGGTCATTGGCAAGGCGGGCTTACTGCCGTGGTCGGGTGCAGGCAAGCCATCGCGGAGAAGCTGCCAGCCTATATCCGCAGCGTGCCGGACGGTCCGGTCCATCGTGACAGGAGGATGTCTTGACCACCGCACTCGACCATCGCCGCCTCGCTGGCCGTTCGCCCGCGTTTGGCACGATGACGTTCGGCCGCGGCCGCGGCGCCGGCGAGGACGAGGCACGGCGGCAGCGCGATCTGCGTGCCATGGAGCGACGCGGATGATGTCGACACGCGACACAGGCACGTCAGACGCCCGCAGCGTCCTCGCCGCCGCGATGATCGCGACGGTGGTGGTGACGCTCGACGTGTCGGTCGTGAACATCGCCGTCCCGCAGTTCGAGCGGGCTTTCGGGATCAACGCAGACGGAGCGCAGTGGGCGCTCAACGCCTACACGCTGGTGTTCGCGTCGCTGCTGCTCAACGCCGGCGCGCTGGTTGATCGCTGGGGGACCCGCCGCACCTTCATCGCAGGGTTCGCCAGCTTCGTGGCCGCGTCGCTGGGCTGCGGCATCGCCCCCGTGTGGCCGGCGCTGCTTGCCGCGCGCGCCGGCCAGGGGGTCGGCGCCGCGCTGCTCATCCCGTCGGCGCTGGCGATGATCCAGCACGGCATTCCCGATCCGTCGGCCCGCGCGCGGGCGCTAGGCTGGGGGGCGGCGTCCGGCAGCCCCCCCCTGACGGCGGGGACGGTGGCCGGCGGCGCGCGGGTGCCGCGGGTCGGCGGGCGCAGGAACTGAC
>CAXUHK010000145.1:0-5166 GCA_964250775.1 uncultured Acetobacteraceae bacterium
TTCTTGATCGTGCCCCATTGCAGCCCGGAGCCGTTGGCCGCCATGGTGCCGGCGACACCGCTCGACAGCACGTGCGTGGTCGACACCGGCAGCCCGTACATGTCGGCCAACCCGATCGTCGCCATCGCCACGATCTCGGCCGAGGCGCCCTGGGCGTAGGTCAGGTGCGTCTTGCCGATCTTCTCGCCCACCGTGACCACGATGCGCTTCCAGCCGATCATGGTGCCGAGCCCCAGCGCCAGCGCCACCGACACCTTGACCCAGATCGGGATGAACCGGGTGCCGCTGTCGAGCGAGGAGCGCAGCGACTTCAGCTTCGCCACGTCCGCCGCGTTGAAGCCCGGCGGGGTCTTGCCCATCACGCGCACCGCGTCGGACGCCAGGTACATGTCGTTGCGGACGTTGGAGGTGGCTTCCGCCGGCACCTTCCTGATCGCGCCGTAGCCACGGACCTGCTGGCCGATGTCCCCGGTCAGCGTCGCCAGGGCCGCGTAGACCTCGGGGGCGTTCACCCGCTTCGCCTTGAGCGCGTCGCCCACCGCGCCGCGCGCCTTTGCCGGGTCGGCTGGTGCCGCACCGGCCGCGTGCGCCTGGAACACGCCCTGCGCGTCCTGCGCCGCCTGCAGGAACATCGGCGTGGTGCTCTCCGGCATGGCGCGGTTCAGCGCGTAGGCGGTGGGCGCGGCGCCGATCAGGATCAACATGATGAGTCCCATGCCCTTCTGGCCGTCGTTGCTGCCATGGAAGAACGACACCCCGGTGCAGGTCAGCACCAGCAGCGCCCGGATCGCCGCCGGCGGCGGCTTGTTGCCTTGGGGCGCTTCGTACAATGCCTTGTTGCGCACCACGAACTTCATCAGCAACAGCAACACCGCCGACAGCGCGAAGCCGATCAGCGGGCTGAACAGCAGCGCCTTCAGCACTCCGAGCGCCTGGCTCCACTCGACGCCCGAGGTGGCCGAGCCGGCCGGCGCCATGAACTGGTTGGCGAGGCCCACGCCCATGATGGAGCCGATCAGCGCGTGCGAGGAGCTGTTCGGCAGGCCCAGCGCCCAGGTGCCGAGGTTCCAGATGATCGCCGCGATCAGCAGCGCGAAGATCATCGCGTAGCCGGCGCCGCTGCCGACCTGCAGGATGAGTTCCACCGGCAGCAGCGTCACCACGGTGAAGGCGACGGCGCCGCTCGAGGTCAGCACGCCGAGGAAGTTGAACGTGCCGGACCACACCACCGCGACCAGCGGCGGCAGGCTGTGGGTGTAGATCACGGTCGCGACCGCGTTGGCGGTGTCGTGGAAGCCGTTGACGAACTCGAACCCGAGCGCGATCAGCAGTGCCAGGCCCAGCAGCACGATGGCGCCGATGGCGAGGTTGTGCTCGCCCACGCTGTCGATGTCGGCGGCGATGCTGTACGCCGCGTAGCCGAGCCCGGCCACCAGCACCAGGATGAAGGCGATGGCGCCGCCCTTGTGCGGCTTGGCGTCCATCTGCGGCCGCGACGGCACGCCCGCCATGCCGCCGTTCATCGTCACGTCAGACATCGTTCCCTCGGCGCAGTTCCAGGCCGCCATGTGCCTGAAACCTGGCCGGATGTTCCATGGCATTCCTGTGACAAATTCTAACGCGGCGGCGTCCGCCGGGACGCTCGGGTCAGCCGCGGTTCGGCTTCATCGCCACGACGTTGCCGCCGGCGGCGCTCTCCGGGGTGCCGAGCACCTCGGCCACCTTGCGCGCCAACTGCTCGCGCTTGAACGGCTTGGCGATCAACTGCACGCCCTCGTCGAGCCGGCCGTGATGCACGATCGAGTTCTCGGTGTAGCCGGACATGAACAGCACCCGCACGTCCGGCCGCACGGCCGCGACCTGTTCGGCCAGCTCGCGGCCGCGCAGGCGGCCGGGCAGCACCACGTCGGTCAGCAGCAGGTCGATCTCGCCCATGTGCGCGCCGAACACGCGCAGGCCCTCCTCGCCGTCCTCCGCCTGCAGCACCCGATGGCCGAGGTCGTCCAGGATCGCCGCCGCGACCTCGCGCACCGCCGCGTCGTCCTCGACCACCAGCACGGTGGCCGAGCCGCGCGGCACCTCGACGGGCGCGCGGGCGCGCGGCAAGGCCGCGGACACCCCGACCGCGCGCGGCAGGTAGAGCCGCATCGTGGTGCCGTGGCCCGGCTCCGAGTAGACCTTCGCGTGGCCGCCCGACTGCTTGACGAAACCGAACACCATCGCGAGGCCGAGGCCGGTGCCTCTGCCGTCCGGCTTGGTGGTGAAGAACGGCTCGAACACCCTGGCGGCCACCTCGGGTGTCATGCCCTGGCCGGTGTCGGACACCGCGACCATGGCGTAGTCGCCGGGCCTCACCTCGGCGTTGTGGGCGGCGTACTCCTCGTCCAGCACCTTGTTGGCCAGCTCGATCGTGAGCTTGCCGCCCTCGGGCATCGCGTCGCGGGCGTTCAGCGCCAGGTTCAGCACGGCGCTCTCGAGCTGCGCCGGGTCGGCCATCGCCGGCCACAGCCCGGCGGTCTCGACGTAGCGGATCTCGATCGCCTCGCCCAGCGTGCGCCGCAGCAGCGGCACCAGGTCCGGCATCGCCGCCGCGAGGTCGATCGCCACCGGCGCCAGCGCCTGCTTGCGCGCGAAGCTGAGCAGCTGGCCGGTCAGCGTGGCCCCGCGCTGCGCCGCCCAGGCCGCGCGCTCGAGCCGCGTCTGCAACGCGCCGCCGCCCTCCAGCTTGCCGCGGGCCAGCTCGAGGTTGCCCAGGATGACGGTGAGCAGGTTGTTGAAGTCGTGCGCGATGCCGCCAGTGAGTTGGCCGATCGCCTGCATCTTCTGCGATTCGCGCAGCACCGCCTCGGCCTGCGCGCGCCGGGTCATGTCGGTGACGGTAAGCACGAATCCGCCCTCGGGCGTTGCCGTGCGCCGCAGTTCCAGGCGGCGGCCGTCGCCACGGGTCCGCTCGTAAGTCACCGGCGCGCGGCCGGCGGTGACATCCAGCCGGATCTGCTCCTCGGTCTCGAGGAACTCGGCGCCCTCGCTCGCGGTGTGCTCGGCGAACGATGCGTACGGCGCGCCGGCGCGCACCATCGCCCGGGGCAAGCCCAGCAACGCCTGGAAGCAATCGTTCCAATGCAGCAGGCTGCGGTCGGCGTCGAACACCGCGACACCCTGGCTCAGGCTGTCGAGCGACGCGCGCAGCCGCACCGCCAGGTCGCGCTGCTCGGCCTCGACGCGCGAGGACCGCGACCAAGCGAGGTTGAGCATCCTCGCCGCCGCGAGCAGCGCCGCCGCGGCGAGGCCGCCGCTGCCCAGCACCAGCCACAGCACCCAGTCGCCGCGCCGCTTGTTCGACGCCAGCCGCTTCCCGAGCAGGCCCCGCTCGTCGCGCGTCATCGTATCGAGCTGGGCCTCGATCTGCGCCGTCAGGGAGCGGTCCAGATCGGTCCGCACCAGCCGCAGCGCCGCGTCCAGGCCGCCGTCGCGGCGAAGCTGCACGGTCTGCGACAGCTCCTCCAGCTCGCGGCCCAGCAGCGGCGCCAGCGTGCGCAGCCGCGCCTGCTGCACCGGGTTGTCGGCGGTCAGCCGCTGCAGCTCGCCGGCCAGGAAGCCGACCCGCCCGAGGGATGCCCGGTACGGCGCCAAGTACTGGTCGTCGCCGGTCAGCAGGTAGCCGCGTTGCCCGCCTTCGGCGTTGCGCACCGCCAGGTCCAGGTCCTTGATGGTGCTCAGCACCTCGTAGGTGTGCAGCGCCCATTCGCGCGCCGAACGGGCGGCGTTGAAGCGGTCCCACGTCGCGGCGCCCACCAGCAGCATGATGGCCGCCAGCACGGCGAACACCAGGCTGTTGGCGCGAGCGACGATGTAGTTCGACATTCCGGCCTCGATCGAATCAGTAGGCTGCAACCGTTGACGATCAGTTAAGGCTGCCTGCCGCGCGGCAAGCCAGCCGGCGCGGATTTCACTTGCCGCGATCGCCGGTCCGCTCCGGCCGTCACGAACCGCTAGGGAAAATTGGGTCAATGGCGCAATGTGTGCGCAGGCGGGGTGCAATGCATACTTTCCTATTCACTTGCTTGCACTTCCAACCAACCCGCATAGAGGTGGAATGACCCGTGGCTTGGCGGCATCGGTCGATGACGCGCACGGGGCGCCTCCGCCGGTGGTCGGCATCGGCGCGTCCGCGGGCGGCGTCGAGGCGTTCCGCGGCTTCTTCGAGGCCATGCCGCCGGACAGCGGCATGGCCTTCGTCGTGGTGCTGCACCTGCCGCCCGACGCAAGGAGCCAGTTGCCGGAGATCCTCGGCCGCTGGACCTCGATGCGCGTCGTCGCGGCGGAGGAGGGCTGCCTGGTCGAGGCCAACTGCGTCTATGTGCCGCCGGCCGGTGTCATGGTGACGTTCGCCGACGGTCGCCTGCACCCGCATCGGCCGAGCGCCACCGCGCCGCGCCCGCCGAAGCCGATCGACCTGTTGTTCGACAGCCTGGCCACGGCGCTCGGCGACGCCGCCGTGGGCGTGGTGCTGTCCGGCACCGGCAGCGACGGCGCGCTCGGCCTCAAGGCGATCAAGGCACGCGGCGGCCTGACCCTGGCGCAGGGCGAGGATGGCTCCAGCCCGCAGCATGACGGGATGCCGGCAAGCGCCATCGCCTCCGGCGGCGTCGACATCGTGGCTTCGGTCGAGGTGATGCCGGCGCACATCGTCAGCGTCCACGCCGCGCGGCAGGCGCCCGGCGACGGGGTCGAGCTGACGCACGCCCAGATGGACGCCCAGACCGATGCGGCACGGCTCGCCATCTGCGACGTGCTGCATCAGCAGCTGGGCCACGATTTCAGGGGCTACAAGAAAAAGACCTTCCTGCGCCGGGTGCTGCGGCGGCTGCAGGCGCTAGGGTTGGAGGCGCTGCCGCACTATGTCGCCCGCCTCGACGGCGACCCGGCGGAGGTCGGGGCGCTGTTCCGCGACCTGCTGATCGGCGTCACCAGCTTCTTCCGCGACGCCGGCACGTTCGACGCGCTGCGGCGGGTCGCCCTGCCGCTGCTGTTCGAGGGCCGCGGCCCCGCCTCGACGCTGCGCTGCTGGGTCCCCGGCGGCGCCCCCCGGGGGGCGGGCGACAGGCGGGCGCGGCGGGGGGGCGCCCGGCGTCCGGAGGGGGTCCGACTTGTGGCTGTCACCTG
>CAXUHK010000145.1:5176-10053 GCA_964250775.1 uncultured Acetobacteraceae bacterium
GTCCCCGGCTGCGCCACCGGGGAGGAGGCCTACTCGCTGGCGATGCTGCTGCGCGAATGCGCCGACGCGCTGGGCGAGGCGGCGCCGCGGCTGCAGGTGTTCGCGACCGACATCGACGAGCCGGCGGTCGCCACCGCCCGGCAGGGACGTTACGTCTCGACCCTGCTGCAGGGGGTGTCGCCGGAGCGGCTGGCGAGGTTCTTCGTGGACAACGGCGACGGCAGCCACACGGTGGCCCGCAGCGTGCGCGAGATCTGCACCTTCTCGGCGCACAGCCTGACCCGCGACCCGCCGTTCTCCCGCATCGACCTGGTGTCCTGCCGCAACCTGCTGATCTATCTCGACGCCGAACTGCAGGCAGTGGTCATGCCGGCGTTCCACTACTCCCTGGCGCCCGGCGGCATCCTGCTGCTCGGCAGCTCGGAAGGCGTCTCGCGCCATGAGGACCTGTTCGCGACGCTGGACCGTGGCCATCGCATCTTCCAGCGCCGCCCCGGCCGCGGCCCGCCGCCGCTCCTGGCCGGCCGGAGCGACGGGCGCGACCTCCTGGCGGCGACGGGCGCCTCGCCATCGCGGGCCACGGGCCAGGCCGGGGCGGCGGGGATGCACGGCCGCGCCAAGGCGCGCATCCTGGACCGCTTCGCGCCGGCGTTCGTCGTCGTCGCGGCGGACGGCGAGATCGTCCAGTACTCGAGCCGCGTGGGGCGCTTCCTGGAGCCCGCCGCCGGAGCGCCCGCCCAGAACGTGCTGGCCATGGTGCGCGGCGGCTTGCGCGCGCCTCTCGCGGAGGCGTTGCGGCAGGCCAGCGAGACCAAGCGCCCGGTCGAGACGCCGGGCCTGGCGCCGGGCCTCGCCGGCGAAGGCGCGCAGCACGTCACCCTGGCGGTGGAGCCGCTCACCGAGCCGGGCAGCGACCCGCTGTACTTGGTCGTGTTCATCGCGACCGGGCAACGGGCGGACGAGCCGCCGGCGCGCGCCCACGACGCTGGCCCGCTTACCGGGCACGCGCGCCGGGTGGAAGGCGAGTTGCGCGACACCCGCGAGCGGTTGCGGTCCATGACCGAGGAGCACGAGGCGGCGCTGGAGGAGCTGCGCGGCGCGAACGAGGAGCTGCGCTCCGCGAACGAGGAGCTGCGCTCCGCCAACGAGGAGCTGGAGACCTCGAAGGGGGAGATCCAGTCGGTCAACGAGGAGCTGCGGACCGTCAACCACCAGCTCGCGGGCAAGGTGGCCGAGCTCGACGGCCGCAACAGCGACCTGCGCAACCTGTTCGACAGCGCCGAGGTCGCGACCATCTTCCTCGACCCGGATCTGATGGTGCGCAGCTTCACCCCGGCGGCGGCCGGCATCTACGACCTGATCCCGGGGGACGTCGGCCGCCGGCTGACCGACATCGCGAGCCGGCTGCGCTACGACGGGCTGCGCGCCGACGTCGGGCAGGCGCTGGCGAGCCTGGGGCCGCTGGAGCGGCGGGTGGCGCGCGACGACGGCTCCGCCCATTACCTGATGCGGGTGCTGCCGTACCGCACCCCCGACCGCGCCGTCAGCGGCACGCTGGTGACGTTCGTGGACGTGACCGGTATCGTGCTGGCCGAGCGGCACCAGAAGCTGCTGGTCGAGGAGCTCGACCACCGCGTCAAGGACATGCTGACCGTGGTGAGCTCGCTGGCGAGCCAGACCACGCGCCGGGCGCGGACGATGGCGGAGTTGTCCGAGAGCTACATGGGCCGCATCCACGCCCTCACCGCCGCGTGCTCGCTGCTCGGCAGCGAGGGCTGGCGGACGGTGCCGCTGCGCGAGGTGGTCATGGCGCACCTGGAGCCGTTCCTCGCCGGCGACCGCGGGAACGTCGTGCTGGCGGGGCCGCCGGTGCCGCTGCAGCCGCGCGCCGCCCTGTTGCTCGGCATTGCGGTGCACGAGCTGGTCACCAACGCCGTCAAGTACGGCGCGCTGTCGGTGCCGGAAGGCAACGTGCGCGTGCTCTGGCGTGTGGACGCGGAGGCGGATGGCGGCTGCCTGGTGCTCGACTGGATCGAGCGCGACGGCCCCGCCGTCATCGCGCCGACGCGCCGCGGCTTCGGCCTGGCGCTGATCGAGCGCGGGCTGCGGCAGGACATGGCCGCCGAGGTGACGGTCGATTTCGGCCCCGAAGGCGTCACCGCCGGGGTGCGGGCGCCGCTTTCGCCTCGGTCGTGACAGCGCGGCGCGTCGATGCCATCTCTCCGACACAGCAGGACAGGGAGAGGGCCGATGGAGATCAAGCGCGCGGGCTCGCAGCCTTCCGGGAAGGGGCCGCCGGCGTATTTCAGCGGCACCGTCCGTATCGATCCGTTGGCGAGCCCGCCCGATCCGGCCCGCGTCGCCATGGCGCTGGTCACATTCGAGCCGGGCGCCCGCACCGCCTGGCACACGCACCCGCTCGGCCAGACCCTGATCGTCACCGCCGGCTGCGGCTGGGCGCAGCGGGATGGCAGCCCGGTCGAGGAGATCCGGCCGGGCGACGTGGTCTGGTTCCCGCCCGGCGAGAAGCACTGGCACGGGGCCGCCGCCAGCACCGCCATGACCCACATCGCGGTCCAGGAGAAGCTGGACGGTTCGCCCGTGGATTGGCTGGAACAGGTCAGCGACGAGCAGTACCGGCGCTGACCGTCGGGTCGGTCGGCGGTCGGTTGCCGAGCGGCCTGGCTAAGCGGTGTCCTGCTCGCCTTGGCGGTACGGCCCGCCCGCCGCCATCGCCTGCATCTGCGCCAGCATCGCCGGGCGTTCCTGCTCCAGGAAGCCGCCGATCGCCGCCCGCAGGCCGCCATGCCCGATCCAATGGGCGGAGTAGGTCGGCTTCGGCAGGTAGCCGCGCTGGATCTTGTGCTCGCCCTGCGCCCCGGCCTCGACCCGGCGCAGGCCGTGGGCGATCGCGAACTCGATGGCGCGGTAGTAGCACAGCTCGAAATGCAGGAACGGGTAGTCGCCGCTGCAGCCCCAGTTGCGGCCGTAAAGCGCCTCGTCGCCCATCAGGTTCAAGGCGCCGGCGACCGGCTTGCCGCGGTCGAGCGCCAGCATCAGCACCACCGCGTCGCCCAGCCGGTCGCCCAGCAGGGTGAAGAACTTGCCGGTGAGATAGGCGCTGCCCCATTTGCGGTCGACGGTCGAGGTGTAGAACTTGTAGAAGGCGCGCCAGTGCTCGCGCCCGATCTCCGGCCCGCGCAGCGTCACGAACTCGAGCCCGCAATCGTTGGCGTCGCGCCGCTCGCGCCGGATCGCCTTGCGCTTGCGCGACGCCAGCGCCCCCAGGAAGCCGTCGAAGTCGCCGTAGCCGGCGTTCTCCCAGTGGAACTGGGTGCCAAGCCGCTGCAGCCAGCCGGAATCGCCGAGCTCGGTCCAGTCGGCCTCGGTGCAGAAGGTGGCGTGGACCGACGACACATCGAGTTCCCGCGCCGCCTGCACCAGCGCCCCGGCCAGCGCCGAGGCGGGCAGGGCAGCGTCGCGGCGCAGCAGCAGCCGCGGGCCGGGCACCGGGCTGAACGGCACCGCCACCTGCAGCTTGGGGTAGTAGTTGCCGCCGGCGCGCTCGAAGGCGTGCGCCCAGCCGTGGTCGAACACGTACTCGCCGTAGCTGTGCGACTTCGCGTACATCGGCGCCGCCGCCACGACCCGGCCGGACCCGTCGCGCAGCACCGCGTGCTGCGGCAGCCAGCCGGTGCGCGGCCCGGCGCTGCCGCTGTCCTCGACGGCGCTCAGGAAGGCGTGCGAGACGAACGGGTTGCCCCCGCCTGCGGTCGTGCCGGCGCAGGCGTCCCAGTCGGCCGGAGACACCTCGGCGATGGCGCGGTGCAGGGTGAGGCTTAGGGTGGTGGAACCGTCTGGCATCTGAGGCGATCTGGGGCCGCGGCCGTCGCTCGCAACCGGCGCCCTACGGCGACACCGCGAACATGCCCTCGACCTCGACCGGCGCGTCGGACGGCAGCGAGGGCACGCCGACCGTGGTGCGCGCGTGACGTCCGGCCTGGCCGAACACGGCCACCGCGAGGTCGCTGGCGCCGTTCATCACCACGGCGTGCGCGGTGAAGCCGGCCGGCGCCGCGATGAAGCCGCCGAGCCGCACCACCTGCTGCACCCGGTCGAGGTCGCCGCCGCAGGCCACGCGCAACTGCGACAGCAGGTTGACGAAGCACATCCGTGCCGCCTCCTGCCCCTGCTCGACGCTGAGGCCGCCCTCGCCGAGCTTGCCGGTCATCGCCATCTTGCCGCCCTGCATCGGCACCTGCCCGGACACCACCACCAGCCCGCCCCAGCCCACGAACGGCACGTAGTTGGCGATCGGCACCGCCGGCTCCGGCAGTGCCACGCCGAGTTCGGCGAGGCGTTCGGCGATGCGTCCGGCCATGAGCGGTCTCCAGCGCGACGTTGCGCCGCGACTATGCCGCCTGTCGGCTCAGCGCACCACCCGTAGGGTCCGGGGTCGTGGCTGCAGCGCCGGGTCCTGCGGCAGGTCGAGCGGCAGCAGCGGCGGCGGCGGCGCGTCCGGCGCGTCCTCCGGCAGCGCCAGCTCCGGCAGGTAGGTTGCCGCCAGCTTGCGGAACACGTAGTCGACCGGCGAGCTGGCCCGCGCCACCGCCGCGTCGCCCTCGACCGCGCCCGCGGGCGCGAACCGGGTGCCCGCCAGCGCCTCGACGAAGGCCGCGAGCGGGACGCCGTGCTGCAGGCCGATGCTGACCGCCTGCGCCAGGCAGTCGGCCAGGGCGCGCACCGCCGGGACCTCCTTGGGCAGCGTGATCGCGAGTTCGCCCAGGCGGCCGTCGGCGTATTCGCCGGTGTGCAGAAACAGCCGGTGGCCGCCGATGCCGCCCTTCTGCGCGTAGCCGCCGCGCCGCGCCGGCAGC
>CAXUHK010000146.1:0-9894 GCA_964250775.1 uncultured Acetobacteraceae bacterium
CCCCCCCCCCCCCCCCCCCCCCCCCCCCCCCCCCCCCCCCGCCCCCCCCCCCCCCGCCCCCCCCCCGGGCCAGGGTCTCGGCTGGCTTGTCCGCTTGCAGGAAGCGCAACGCAGCATCGTCCCGGCCCCGGTTCCACAACATATGAAAGTCACCCGCTAAATCATACAGAAAAAACGCGATTCGGTGAGGTTCCCGCGCCAGTGCCGCACTCTCCACAGTACGCGGCCAAGCCGCCAGGCGGCGCAGCAGCGCCAGTTCCGCCGGGTGCGTCAGCACCATGGTCGGCACCTCGACCAGCGCCGCGTCCGCGACCGCGACCGCGCCGAACATTTCGGTGGCGGCGCGCAGCACGCTGCGGGCGCGGGCGTGCGCGTACTGCACGTAGAACACCGGGTTCTCGCGCGTCTGCGCCACCGCGCGGGCGATGTCGAACTCCATCTGCGCGTCGGGCTTGCGGGTCAGCATGGTGAACCGCACCGCGTCGCGCCCGGCCATCTCCAGCAGGTCGCGCAGCGTCACGTAGGTGCCGGCGCGCTTGGACATGCGGATCGGCTCGCCGTCGCGCAGCACGTGGACGATCTGGCACAGCACCACGTCGAGCGTGCCGCCCAAGGCGCGAGTGGCGGCGACCATGCGCGAGGTGTAGCCGCCATGGTCGGCGCCCAGCACGTCGATCAGCACGTCGGAGCCGCGCGAGAGCTTGTCGTTATGATAGGCGATGTCGTTGGCGAAATAGGTGTTGCTGCCGTCGGACTTGCGCAGCGGCCGGTCCAAGTCGTCGCCGAATTGCGTCGAGCGGAACAGCAGTTGCGGCCGCGCCTCCCAGTCGTCCGGCAGCTTGCCCTTCGGCGGCTCCAGCGTGCCGGTGTAGATCAGGCCCTGCACGTCGAGCCGGGCGATGGTGGCGTCGGCGGCGCCGGCCTCGACCAGCGCCCGCTCGCTGCTGAACACGCCATGGCGCACGCCGAGCAGCGCCAAGTCGGCGCGGATGTCGTCCAACATCGACGCCATCGCGGCGTCGCGCACCGGCGCCAGCCACTGCGCCGGGTCGGCGATGCCCAGGGCGGGACCGGCCAGCGACTCGCCGAACCGCGCGCGCAGCGCCTCGCCCACCGGCACCAGGTAGTCGCCCCGGTATTGCAGCCCGCCGGGGGCCACGGCGGCGATGTCGTCCTCGCCGACCGGGCTGCCGAGCGCCTGCAGGTAGCGCCAGTAGCTCGCCCAGGCCAGCGCCGTGACTTGGCCGCCGGCGTCGTTGACGTAGAACTCCTTGGTCACGGCGTAACCGGCACGCGCCAGCAGGTTGGCCAGCGCGTCGCCCACCACGGCACCCCGGCAATGGCCGACATGCAGCGGGCCGGTCGGGTTGGCGGAGACGTACTCGACGTTGACGGCGATGCCCTCGCCCGCCCGGCTGTCGCCATATGCCTCGCCGGCGCGCAGGACGGCCGGCAGCGTCGCCTGGAACGCGCTGTCGTGCAGCCGCAGGTTGACGAAGCCCGGCCCGGCCGGCTCGGCGGACGCCACGCGCGGGTCGGTCGCCAGGCTCGCCGCCAGCGCCTGCGCGATGTCGGACGGCTTGCGCCGCGCCGCCTTGCTCGCGACCAGCGCCGCGTTGGTCGCCATGTCGCCATGCGCCGGGTCGCGCGCCGGCGTCACCTCGACCCGCGCCGCCACCGCGTCGTCGAGGCCGGGCACCGCGTCGCGCAACGCCGCCAGCACGGCCAGGCGCAGGTCGGCGAAGATGTCGTCGCTCATGGCAGGAATCCGTTCAGCCGGAGACGTTGAGGTCGGTCAGCCGCGCGTGCTCCTGGCGCGCGAAGCGGTCGGTCATGCCGGCCACGTAGTCGACGATGGCGGCGGCGGCGCGGGTGCTGCCGGGCTGCTCGCCGGCCCGGCCGCGCCACTCGTCGGGCAGCAGCGACGGGTCGGCGTGCAGCAGCGCGAACAGCTCGGCGGTCAGCCGGCGCGCCTTGGCGGTCATGCGGTTCACCGTCCAGTGCCGGTACAGCCGGGCGAACAGGAACTCCTTGATCGCCCGGTTGGCCTCGGCCATCGCCGGGCTGAACCCCACCACCGGCGCCTTGCCGGCCCGGATCGCGTCGGCGTCGGCCGGGCCCAACGCCGCGATGCGGCGGCGGCTCTCCTCCACCATGTCGGTGACGAGCGCGTGGATCACCCGGCGCACGGTCTCGTGGCGCAGCGGCGCGGGGGTCATGTCGTGGCTGGCGCGCCGGGCCTCGCGCAGCGCCTCGCCCACCACCGGCAGGTGCGCCAAGTCCCCCGGCACCAGCAGGTCGGCGCGCCAGCCGTCGTCGAGGTCGTGGCTGTGGTAGGCGATGTCGTCGGACAGCGCCGCCACCTGCGCCTCGGCCGAGGCCTGGCTGTGCAGCCGCAGCCTGTGGCGGGCGTCGTACTCGGCCAGGTACGGCGGCGCCTTCTTGATCGGCCCGTTGTGCTTGGCCAGCCCCTCCAGCGTCTCCCAAGTGAGGTTCAGGCCGTCGAACGCGGCGTAGCGGCCCTCCAGCAGCGTCACGATGCGCAGCGACTGGGCGTTGTGGTCGAAGCCGCCATGCGGGCGCATCGCCTCGGCCAGCGCGTCCTCGCCGGCGTGGCCGAACGGCGGGTGGCCGAGGTCGTGCGCCAGCGCCAGCGCCTCGGCCAAATCCTCGTTCAAGCCCAGCTCGCGCGCCGCCGAGCGGGCGATCTGCGCCACCTCGATGCTGTGGGTCAGCCGGGTGCGGTAGAAGTCGCCCTCGTGGTTGACGAACACCTGCGTCTTGTACTGCAGCTTGCGGAACGCGGCGCTGTGGATGATGCGGTCGCGGTCGCGCTGCCACGGGCTGCGCGTGGCGCTCTCCGGCTCCGGGTGCAACCGCCCGCGCGCGGTCTCGCGGCGCACCGCCCATGGCGCGATGGTGCTGTCTGTCATCGTTGGGGAGTACACCCTCGCACCGCCTCCTTCAATCGGCGGGCGATCGCGCCTATGTTGACGACATGGAAACGCAGCCGTTCCGCCTGACCGATCGTGCCGCCAGCCGCATCGCCGAGATCGCGCGCCAACAGGGCGAGGGTGCCGCGTTGCGCGTCGCCGTGCTAGCCGGCGGCTGCAGCGGCTTCCAGTACAAGTTCGAGCTGGACCGCACGCCAGCCCCGGGCGACTTGGTGATCGGCGAGGGCCATGCGCGGGTGCTGATCGACCCGGCCAGCATGGACCTGCTGGCCGGGTCGGAACTCGACTACACCGACGCGCTGATGGGCAGCCACTTCGCGGTGCGCAACCCCAATGCCAGCTCCGGCTGCGGCTGCGGCGCCAGCTTCTCGGTCGACTGAGCCGCGCTGCCCGGGTGAAAGTCGCGACCTGGAACGTCAACTCCGTCCGCCAGCGCCAGGGCCTCGTTGCGGACTGGCTGCAGCGTGCTCAACCCGACGTGCTGTTCCTGCAGGAGATCAAGTGCGAGGCGGCGGCGTTCCCGGCCGGCGCCTTCGAGGCGCTCGGCTACCGCTGCGAGGTGGTCGGGCAGAAGGCCTATAACGGTATCGCGGCGCTGGCCCGGGTGCCGTTCGAGGTCCGCCACTCCCGCCTGCCGGGCTTGCCCGATGACGACGCCCAGGCCCGCTACATCGAGATCGTCGCCGACGGCTTGACGCTCGCCGGCCTGTACCTGCCCAACGGCAATTCCGGCGGCGAGGCCGGGTACGACTACAAGCTGGCCTGGATGCGCGCCCTCGGCCGGCGCACGGCCGAACTGCTGGCCGACGACACGCCGCTGGCGCTGCTCGGCGACTTCAACGTCTGCCCGACCGACGCGGATTTCGCGGCCGGCACGCTGCCCGCCGACGACGCGCTGCTGCGCCCGCCGACCCGCGCCGCGTTCCGCGCCCTGCTGTGGCAAGGGCTGACCGACGCCGCCCGCGCGCTGCACCCGAGCGAACCGGCCTACACGTTCTGGGACTACCAGGCCGGCGCCTGGCCGCGCGACAGGGGCTTGCGCATCGACTTCGCGCTGCTGTCGCCCACCCTGGCCGAGCGGGTGGCCTCGGCCACCGCGGACCGCGACGAACGCGGCAAGCCGCAACCGTCCGACCACGTGCCGCTGATGGTCGAACTTGACTGAGTTACGCCGCCTGCAGTTCGACCTGCCGGTCCATGAACGCCGCCAGCGCCGCCCGCTGCTCCGGCGTCATGTGCAGGCCAAGCTTGGTGCGGCGCCATATGACGTCGTCGGCGGTGCGCGCCCATTCGTGCTCGCGCATCCATTTCACCTCAAGCTCGCTGAGGCCGCCGCCGAAATCGCGTCCCAGGTCGGCCGCCTGGCGCGCATCGCCCAGCACGCGCCCGGTTCGGGTGCCATAGGTCCGCACTAGGCGGGCGGCGACCGGCTCGGTCAGGAACGGGTAGGTCCGCCGCAACTCGGTGGCGAGCCGCCCAGCACCGTCGACCGGCATGTCACCACCTGGCAGCGCCGCGTTGGCTGTCCATGGCTTACCCACGCCCGAAAGCACTGGCGACAGCTTCTCCAACGCCGCCTCGGCCAGCCGCCGGTAGGTGGTGATCTTGCCGCCGAAGATCGACAGCAGGGGCGCGCTGCCCTGCGGCGCGTCGAGCGTCAGCACGTAGTCGCGCGTCGCCGCCTGCGCCGCCGTGGCGCCGTCGTCGTAGAGCGGCCGCACCCCGGCATACGACCACACCACATCGGCGGGCGTGACCGGCCGCCGGAAGTAGTCGCTGACCGCGCGGCACAGGTACTCGGTCTCCGGCTCGGAGATGGCGACATGCGCCGGGTCGCCGGAGAAATCCTGGTCGGTGGTGCCGATCAGGGTGAAGTCCTGCTCGTACGGGATCGCGAAGCAGATGCGGCCGTCGGCGTTCTGGAAGATGTAGCAACGGTCGTGCTCGTACAACTTGCGGGTGACGATGTGGCTGCCCTTGACCATGCGGACCTTGCCCGGCGCGTTCGAGCGCACCGCCTCGGTGAGGAACGAGCCCGCCCACGGCCCGGCGCCGTTGACCAGCGCCCGCGCGCGCGCCTCGCGCACCGCCCCGCTGGCCACGTCGCGCAGCGTCAGCAGCCAGGTCGCCCCGTCGCGGATGGCGGAGACGCAAGCGGTGCGGGTCAGCAGCGTGGCGCCCCGCTCCACCGCGTCCTGCGCGTTCAGCAGCACCAGGCGCGAATCCTCGACCCAGCAATCGGAATACTCGAAGCCGGTGACGTATTCCGGCTTCAGCGCGGCCCCCGCCGGGTCGCGCCGCAGGTCGAGCGTGCGGCTGCGCGGCAGCAGCTTGCGCCCGCCCAAATTGTCGTACAGGAACAGGCCCAGCCGGATCAGCGCCTTGGGGCGCAACCCGGCGTGGTGCGGCAGCACGAAGCGCATCGGCCAGATGATGTGCGGCGCCATGCGCATCAGCACCTCGCGTTCCTGCAGCGCCTCGCGCACCAGCCGGAACTCGCGGTATTCGAGGTAGCGCAGCCCGCCATGCACCAGCTTGGTCGAGGCCGAGGAGGTGGCGCCCGCCAGGTCGCCCTGCTCGACGATCAGCGGCCGCAGGCCGCGCCCGGCCGCGTCGCGTGCGATGCCACACCCGTTGATGCCGCCGCCCACCACGGCGATGTCGAAGATGTCCGCGTCGGATGGCATGTCCCGCCCCGCAATTTCTTGCATCGAACTATGACATTTTGTGCCTGTCGGCTCAATGCGAAAGGGGCCGTCGTCACTGGCACACCGAACCTGCGACCCACGCGGTCCGGTTCATCCTGCCCCGGCTCGGACCACAACGGCGCGGAATGCTCGATTGACACTGCAAGGTCGCGGACATACTGCACGTCCCGATGGTCCCGCCATCCGGTTTCCGGGTGGCGGGTGAAAAGGGAATGCGGTGCGATGCCGCAACTGCCCCCGCAACTGTAAGCGGAGAGCCGTCCGTCACACGCCACTGGGCCAGATCCCCGGGAAGGCACGCGGACAGCGCGGTCTAGAGCCTTGCGTCAAGCGGGTCGGGCCACATCCGCGAGTCAGGAGACCTGCCATCGTCGGCGGCGCGCCTGCGCCGTCGTGGCCTGACGCGACGCCGGGCGGGGTGCATCGGCGGCGGCGATGCGAGCGCATCGACCTTCGGAGCGACGCTCCGCGGGCGTTCGGCACCCCATGGCTACGCGATGACGCGTCCCGAGGGAGAGGCCGATGATACCCGTCCTGCACGTCTGCACCACCTGCCGCGCCGGCCTGCCGTTCACCGAAGGCCAGCCAGCGCGCGGCCGCCTGATGCACGACGCGGTGGCGGGGCTGCTCGCGGCCGAGCCCGCGGTCGAGCTGCGCGAGGTCGCCTGCCTGTCGAGCTGCGAGTCCGGCTGCGCCGCCGCGATCTCCTCGCCCGGCAAATGGACCTACCTGCTCGGCCGGCTCGACCCGGCGCTGGCGTCCGATTTGCTGGCCTATGCCGCCACCTACGCGGCATCGCGCAACGGCACGGTGCTGCCGTCCAAGCGACCGGAATCGCTGGCGCGCGTGGTCCTGGGCCGGGTGCCCGACCTCGGCCTCGCCACATGAACAAGATCCCGGCGACCGTCATCACCGGCTTCCTCGGCGCCGGCAAGACCACGCTGCTGCGCCACGTGATCGAGCACGCCGGCGGCCGGCGGCTCGCGATCCTGGTCAACGAGTTCGGCGCCGTGGGCGTCGACGCCGCGCTGCTGCAGGGCTGCGGCATCCCAGCTTGCGCGGAGGCCGACATCGTGGAGCTGGCCAATGGCTGCCTGTGCTGCACCGTGGCCGACGAGTTCCTGCCGGCGATGCAGGCGCTGCTCGACCGGCCGAACCCGCCCGAGCACATCGTCATCGAGACCTCGGGCCTGGCGCTCCCGAAACCGCTGCTCAAGGCGTTCGGCTGGCCCGACATCCGCTCGCGGGTCACGGTCGACGGGGTGATCGCGGTGGTCGACGGCCCCGCGCTGGCCGCCGGACGGTTCGCCGACGACCCCGAGGCGGTGGCCAAGCAGCGCGCGGCGGACCCGCAGCTCGACCACGACAACCCACTGGCCGAGGTCTACGAGGACCAGTTGCAGTCCGCCGACCTGGTGGTGCTGAACAAGGCCGACCTGCTTGACGCCACGACGCTGGCGCGGGTTCAGGGCGAGGTTGCGGCGGCGCTGCCGCGCGCCGTGCGGGTGGTCGTGGCGCATGAGGGGCAGGTCGATCCGACGGTGCTGCTCGGGCTGCTGGCGGGAGCCGAGGACGACCTGGCCGCGCGCCCGTCGCACCACGACGCGCTGGACGGCGCGCACGAGCACGACGATTTCGAGAGCTTCGTGGTGACGCTGCCCGAGACCGACGCGCCGGACGCGCTGCTGGAGCGGCTGCGCGCGGTGGCGGAGGGCCACGACGTGCTGCGCATGAAGGGTTTCGCCGCGGTGTCCGGCAAGCCGTTGCGCCTCGCGATCCAGGGCGTCGGCGGCCGGTTCCGCCAGCAGTTCGACCGCGCCTGGCGCGCGGACGAGGCGCGCGCCGGGCATGTCGTGGTGATCGGCCAGACCGGGCTAGACCGCGCCGCCATCGCGGCCGGGATACGCGGCCCCGGCTGATGCACCTCCTGGTCCGCGACACCCGCACGCTGGACGAAGCCGAGGCCGCGCAGGACCTCGGCCAGACGCCGGCCGAACTGGTGGTGCTGTCGTTCTCGGATGCCGACCTGGGCGCGCTGGCCGGCGCGTGGCGGGGGGCGCCGACCCTGCGGCTGGCCAGCCTGGCGCGGTTGCGGCACCCGATGTCGGTCGACCTGTACTGCGAGCAGGTGATCGCGGGCGCGCGCTGCGTGGTGATCCGGCTGCTGGGCGGGCTGGAGTACTGGCGCTACGGCGCGGAACAGGTGGCGGCGCTGTGCCGCAAGCGGGGGATCGGGCTGGCCTTGCTGCCGGGCGACGGCATCGACGACGAACGGCTGACGGCGCTCTCGACGCTGCCGCCGGCGCTGCTGGCCCGGCTCGACGCCTGCTTCCGCATGGGCGGCCCGGCCAACATGGCGCGGGCGATCGCGCTGGCCGGCGGCCTCCATGCCGACGCGGCGGAGCCGGTGCCGCAACACGGCGTCCACACGCTCGACCTGGTGGCCGACCGGCCCTTGGCGGCGGTGGTGTTCTACCGCTCGCATTGGCTGTCGGCGGACATCGCCCCCATCGCCGCGTTGACCGAGGCGCTGCGCGCTCGCGGCCTGGCGGTGGGGGCGCTCCATGTCTCCAGCCTCAAGGCGCCGGACACCGCCGCGTTCGTAGCCCGGACGCTGCGCGCCTGGGGGCCGAGCGTGGTGGTGAACGCGACCGGCTTCTCCGCCCGGCGCCACGAGGCCTCGCCGCTGGACGCGCCCGGGGCGCCGGTGCTGCAGGTCGTGCTGGCCGGCGGCTCGCGCGAGGCATGGCGGGATTCCTCACGCGGGCTGTCGCAGGCCGACCTCGCGATGCAGGTGGTGCTGCCGGAGCTGGACGGGCGGCTGCTCACCGGGGCGATCTCGTTCAAGGCCGAGCACGCCGCGCTGCCGGCGCTGCAATACGCCCGCATCGTCCACCGCCCGGACCCGGACGGCGTGGCGCTGGCGGCCGAGCGCGCCACCGGCTGGGTCCGGCTGTCGGCCACGCCGCGCGCCGAGCGCCGCGTCGCCATCGTGCTGTCGGACTATCCGGGCGTCGGCGGCCAGCGCGGCCATGCCGTCGGGCTGGACAGCTTCGCCAGCCTGGCCGCGATCCTCGACGACCTGGCGGCGGCGGGCTACGACGTCGGCGAGCGGCCGGACCAGGCCGCACTGGTGGCGGCGCTGTGCGCCGACCTGCCGACCCGTTTCCTGGCGCCGGAGCAGTACGCGGACGCCTTCGCGACCCTGCCGGGCGCCGTGCGAGCGAGCATCCTCGCGGCCTGGGGCGATCCCGCCGGCTGCTTCACCCTGCGCCATCTGCGGCTCGGCAAGATCGTCGTGGCGATCCAGCCCGACCGTGGCCGCGCGGAGGACCGCCGCGCCGGCTACCACGACCCCGACCAGCCGCCCCGCCACGAATACGTCGCGTTCTACCTGTGGCTGCGCGCGACGCACGCGATTGCGCATCTCGGGGCGCACGGCTCGCTGGAATGGCTGCCTGGCAAGGCGGCGGCGCTCGGCCCCGACTGCCTGCCGCGCGCGCTGATCGGCGGAACGCCGGTAATCTACCCGTTCATCGTCAACAACCCTGGCGAGGCGGCGGCGGCCAAGCGCCGGCTGGGCGCCGTCACCATCGGCCACCTCACCCCGCCGCTGGGCAGCGCCGGCGCGCACGGGGCGGCCGTGGAACTCGAACGCCTGATCGACGAGTACGCCGCAGCCGACGGGCTGGACCGTCGCCGCACCACGCTGCTGCGCACGGAAATCCTGGAGCGCGCCGATGCCGCCGGGCTGTTGGCCGAGAGCGGCACGGCCCGGGGGGACGACGACGCGCTGGCCCGGCTCGACGCCTATCTGTGCGACGTCAAGGAACTGCAAATCCGCGACGGCCTGCACGTCTACGGCCGCCCCGCCCCGCAGCGCGAGCGGATGCTCGACACGCTGCGGCGCTCCTGCCCATCGCTCGACCCCGACACGCTGGCGCGGCGCCTGGATGACTCGGCGGAGGCGGAGCGCCGCGCGTTGCTGGCGGCGCTCGACGGCCGCTTCGTGCCGCCCGGTCCGGCGGGCGCGCCGACGCGGGGCCGCGCCGACGCGCTGCCGACCGGGCGCAACCTCGCCACCGTCGACCCGCGCGCCGTGCCGACCGTCCGCGCGCTCGGCGCCACCGAGGTCGTCGTCGGGGATCTGCGCGATCTCGCCGCGGTGGCCGCGGCCCTGCACGGTGCCGAGGGCGTGTTCTTCGCCGCCCCGCGGTTCCTGCCCGCGGACG
>CAXUHK010000147.1:0-9493 GCA_964250775.1 uncultured Acetobacteraceae bacterium
GCCCCGCCAAGTTCCGCATCAGCGCCCCCACCCCGAAGCTCCACCGCTCGCAGGCGTCGCTGGGCCGCATCCGGTTGACCAGCCGCCCCAGCTTCGGCGTGGCGATGGTCACGATGTCGCCCGCCTTGTGGGTGAAGCCCTTGCCCGGCGCGTCGCGGTCCTCTATCGGCGCGAACATGGTGCCGAGGAACAGCACTGCGCCGTCCGGGAACGCGTGGTGCGGCCCCACCAACTGCGCCGCCAGGTCGGCCGGGTCGCGGCTGATCTGGCGCATCGAGGACTGACCCGCCAGCCGGAACCCATCCTCGCCCTCGACCGCCAGCGTCACCACCATCGCTCGCACTTCGTCCAAGCCGAACCCGGCGTCGAACAGCCGCAGCAGCGGCCCCACGGCGCAGGCGGCGTTGTTGTCCTTGGCCTTGCTCAGCAGCAGCGCCGAACGGCCCTCGACGTCGCGCAGGTTGACGTCGTTGCCCAGCATGGCGCCGACGATCCGGCCGTCGGAAGCGACCGCCAGCACCACCTCCGGCTCCGGGTTGTTCCAGCTCGACATCGGGTTGATCCCGGCGTCGACCAGGCTGCCCACCGCCGACATCGGCTGGCCCTTGGTGAAGATCTCGGCGTCCGGGCCGATGCCGACCTCAAGGTATTGGCTCCAGGCGCCCTGCTCGACCAGCACCTGCTTCAGCGCCATGGCTTCCGGCGAGCCGGGGCGCAGCGTCGCCAGGTCGTCGCCCACCAGCCGGCGCACGCTGTCGCGAATGGCGGCGGCCGCCGCAAGGTCGCCGCGCGCGCGCTCCTCGATCACCCGCTCCAGCATCGAGACCGGGAAGGTGACGCCGGCGGCCTTGATCGCCTGCAGGTCGATCGGCGCCAGCAGCCAGGGCCGCGCGCGGTCGCGCCGATCGGGCGGGGTGTTGGCGAGGATGGCGTCGAGCGATCCGAGCGGCTCGCCCTCCGCCCCGCGCAGTGCCGCGGCCGGGTCGGCAGCCTCGCACAGGTCGCGCATGGTGGCGAACGCGGCCGAGACGTCGAAGGCGCCATCGTCGCGTACCGCCACCACCGACGGGCCGCCGCGATCCGGGCGCCACACCCGCCCCGCCAAGGTGCCGGCGGCCCCGTCCTCCGGCAGCGCCTGCATCAGATCGTCGTCGAGCCTGGCCATCCACGTCCCTCCGTCGCTGGCCGCATGAGGCATCGGCGTCGGGGCATCCGCAAGCCCGCCGCCGCGTTGCACCGCCATGCCCCAGGTCACGCACATCCTCGAAGCGGCGCTTTACGTGGCCGACCTCGAGCGCTCGGTCGGGTTCTACCGCCGGCTGTTCGGCTGGGAGCTGTTCCTGCGGGACGAGCGCATGGCGGCCCTCGGCGTGCCGGGACAGCAGGTGCTGCTGCTGTTCCGGGTGGGCAGCTCGACGCGGCCGAGCCCGACGCCGTTCGGCGCCATCCCGCCGCACGACGGGCGCGGCACGCAGCACATGGCGTTCGCGATCGCCGACGCGGCGCTGCCGCAATGGGAGGCGGCGCTGGCCGAAGCGGGTGTCGCCATCGAGAGCCGGCTCGCCTGGGACAGCGGCAGCACGGCGCTGTATTTCCGCGACCCGGACGGCCACTCGATCGAGCTGGCGACGCCGCGGCTGTGGCCAAATTACGGCCGCGACGCCCGCTGAGGCACGCGCCCGAGCCGGTGCAGCGCCACCGCCCCAGCCGCCAACGCCAGCAACAGCACGCCGACCGCCATCGGCAGCCACCAGCCGCCAGCCTGCCACTGGGTGAGTGCCGCGCCGGCCAACTGCGCCGGGTAGATGTGCGCCGGCGCCCAGACCAGCGCCGAGAGCACGTTGGCGACGAGGAACCGGCGGATCGGCATCCCGGTCATCCCGGCGACCAGCGGCACCGTCGAGCGCAGCACCGGGACAAACCGCGCCAGGCCGACGCTGGGCATCCCGAAGCGGCAGAAGAACGCCTCGGCGCGTTCGATCACCTGCGGTCGGCCACGGAACGGCCGCATCCCGCGGATGCGGGCGCCGTAATGGTGGCCGATCCAGAACGAGATGCCATCGCCCATGATGGCGCCCAGCACGCCCACGACCAGGATCGGGAGCATCGGCCGCCCGGCCAGGCTGGCCGCCCCCGCCACCGCCATCATCATCGGCGTGCCGGGGACGATGACGCCGACCACGACCACCGCCTCCATCACCGCGCCGGCGAAGGCGACCAGCAACGCTAGCGCCGGATACTGGACGACCGCGCCGGACGCCCAGGCGATCAGGCCGTGCATGGCGTCACGCTCCTGGCTACATCCCGAGCGCGCGGCGATAGACGTCGAGCAGCGTCTCCTGCTCCTCGACCTCGGCCGGCTCCTGCTTGCGGATGCGGATGAGCTGGCGGATCACCTTGACGTCGAAGCCGGCGCTCTTGGCCTCGGAGAAGATGTCCTTGATGTCGCTTGCCAGCGCCTTGCGTTCCTCCTCCAGCCGCTCGATGCGCTCGATCAGGCTGCGCAGCCGGTCGGCGGCGATGTTGCCGGACTGCACGCCCTCGGCCGGAAGGTCGTGCGCGGTTGCGGCGTCCATGGCCATCGGAGTCTCCCACGGGGGTTCGGCCGGGGGGAGTAGGCGACGGCTCCTCGCCGGTCAATGTCCCTGGGCTGTTTTGGCGAACGCCGCCTGCTGCTCGGGCGTCGCCGGGGCCTGGTGCTGCGCCTGCCACTGCTTGTACGGCATCCCGTAGACGATCTCGCGCGCGTCGGCATCGGCCAGGGTGACGCCACGCGACTCGGCCGCCTCGCAGTACCAGCGGCTCAGGCAGTTGCGGCAGAACCCCGCCAGGTTCATCAGGTCGATGTTGGCGACGTCGCTGCGCTCACGCAGGTGCGCGACCAGCGTGCGGAACGCCGCGGCCTCCAGTTCGGTCGTGGTCGCATGGTCTATCTCCGGAGTCATCGCACGGCCTTTCGTGTTGCCAGCCCCCGACATGGCGTCGCACCGGCACCGCTTCCATGCCCGCGCACGGCTTGCAATCCACCGCCGTCGTGACAGGTTCCGCGCCGACATCACCGGAGAGTCGCGATGATACAGCGGGTCAAGCTGCGCCGCCGCCGCCGCACCAAGATCGTGGCGACGCTGGGGCCGGCCAGCTCGTCCGCCGAGATGCTGATGCGGCTGCTGCACGCCGGCGCCGACGTGTTCCGGCTCAACTTCAGCCATGGCAGCCACGACGATCACGCGCAGCGCTTCGCCATCATCCGCGACCTGGAGCGCCAGGTCGGGCACCCGATCGGCATCCTGGCCGACGTGCAGGGGCCGAAGCTGCGCGTCGGCCGCTTCGGCGGCGGCCGGGTGCAGCTGCAAACCGGGCAGCGCTTCCGCCTCGACCTCAACCCCACGCCCGGCGACGTGCTGCGGGTGCAGCTGCCGCACCCGGAGATCATCGCCGCCGCCTCGATCGGCACCTCGCTGCTGCTCGACGACGGCAAGCTGCGGCTGCGGGTCACGCATGTCCGCGCCGACCACCTGGAGACCGAGATCGCGGTCGGCGGCCCGCTGTCCGACCGCAAGGGCGTCAACGTGCCCGACATGGTGCTGCCGATCCCGGCACTCACGAAGAAGGACCGCGAGGACATGGCGTTCGCGCTGGAGCACGGCGCCGACTACATCGGCCTGTCGTTCGTGCAGCGCCCGGAGGACGTCGAGGAGGCGCGCGACATCGCCGCCGGGCGCGCCTGGATCATGACCAAGCTGGAGAAGCCGCAGGCGCTCGACAACCTCGACGCCATCCTGCGCTTGTCCGACGCGGTGATGGTGGCGCGCGGCGACCTCGGCGTCGAGCTGCCGCCGGAGGAGGTGCCGCTGGCGCAGAAGCGCATCGTCCGCGCCGCGCGTGCGCTGGGCAAGCCGGTGGTGGTGGCGACGCAAATGCTGGAGAGCATGATCGCCTCGCCCTCGCCCACCCGCGCCGAGGCGTCGGACGTGGCGACGGCGGTGTTCGACGGGGCGGACGCGGTGATGCTGTCGGCCGAGACGGCGGCCGGCCAGTACCCGCTGGAGGCGGTCAACATCATGGACCGCATCGTGGCCCGGGTGGAGAAGGACCCCGGCTGGCGCGCCATCATCGAGGCGTCGCGGCCGGAGCCGGAGCGCTCGACGGCGGACGCGATGGCGGCGGCGGCGCGGCAGGTCGCGCACACCATCGAAGCCGGCGCCATCTGCGCCTTCACCGAGAGCGGCGGCACGGCGCTGCGCACCGCGCGCGAGCGGCCGGAGGCGCCGGTGATCGGCCTCACGGTCTCGGACGCCACGGCGCGGCGGCTGGCTGTCGTCTGGGGGGTTCATGCGGTGGTGACGCCGGTCACGCACGGCATGACCGAGACGGTGGCCAGGGCGGTGCGGGTCGCGATGACCGAGGGCTTCGCCGCCGCCGGCGAGAACGTCGTGGTGGTCGCCGGCGTGCCGTTCGGCCAGGCCGGCACCACCAACGCGCTGCGGGTCGCCGTCGCCAAGTAGCGACGCGTCGTTGCCCGAGGGATGCCGGCGTCACTCCCGCCGGTAGCGCTCGAACCGGACCCGACGGGACGGATCGGCCGCCCGCGCCTGGCCGCCCGCGTCACTGCGCCGGTGGCGTGCCCGGCATCGCCGGCATGGCTGGCGTCCCGCCGGGCATCGCCGGCATCGCGCCAGGCATGGCGGGCATCGCCGGCATCCCGCCGGCGCCGAAGCCGGCCTGGTTCGACGCGGCGGCCTGCTTCACGCTCGCCGCGATGTGCTGGCACAGCGCCGCGACGGTGGTGTTGGCCTTGCTCGCCATGTCGCTCAGCGGCATGTCGCCGCCGTTGCCGGTGAGGGTGCCCTGCTTGCCGGCGGCCTCGGCGGCCTCGGTCGATCCGGCATAGGCCGGCAGGCGAGCGATCACGCTCTTCTGCGCAATCGCGGCGCTGTCGTCGACGTGGCCCTGCGACTGGCAGTACTCCAGGATGCCGAGCTGGTTGGCGGCGCTGTTGTGCGCCAACGCCATGATGTCGGACTGCGCCAGCGCCGGACTGGTCCAGACCCAGGCCGACAGCGCCGTGGCAAGGGTCGCGAGACGGGTCGGTCGAATGGCCATGGGAGCTCCTTTCCGCGCGCGTTTCGTTACGGATGGCATATCATGGTCGCCATGCCGGGTTCCAGCCGCGACGTGCTTCAAGGACGGCCGTGGCTCGTCCCGGTGCCGCCGAAATCGACCTGGGCCGGTTGCACGGTGATGTTGCCGCATCCGCTCAGGAACAGCGCGAGCAAGGCGGCCAGCAGCAAACGCATCCTTCGAACTCCGTCGGTTCGGTCGCCGCCGGCAGCATTGCGGCCGAGCGGCGACGCTGCCTAGCCGGTTCCCGGCCGATGCGCGTGAAATCTTGGCAAGCTACGGGACCATCGCGCATCTTCACCGCCGCCTCGGCAATACGGTTGCACCAATCATGTCGCGTCTCAGCGTCGCCTGCGCCCGCCTCGTCCCGCTGCTCGGCCTCGCCGCGGCGCTGTTGCTGGCGTCCGCCCAGCTTCCCCGAGCGCAGGACCCGGTGGCGGAACTCGGGCTGCCGGGATTGCAGGGAGATGCCGAGGCGTTCGCGGCCGAGCTGCGCCGCGCGCGGCCCGCCGGCGTCCCGGAGTCGCAGCGGCGGGAGGCCGTCGCGACCGTCGCGGAGGCGGTGCCGGCGCAGGACTGGGCGCGGGCACTGCCGGCGCTGGAGATCTTGGTCGCCGGCACGCCGCAGGGCATGACGGCCGACTGGCGGGCCTGGACCATGCTGGCGCAGGCCGAACTCGGCGTCGCCCCGCCGCGCCCCGCGCGCGCGTTGCAGGCGGCCTGGATGGCGCTTACCCGCGTCGAGCCGGACAGCGACACCGCGGTCGCCGACCAGGTCTCGGCGCTGCGCCTGATGGACCAGGCGTTGCGCGCGCTGGACCTGAAGCTGCCGGACATCATGGCGCTGCAGGCGATCGCCCGGCGGCTGCCGCAGGATGCCGAGGCGCAGGCGGCGCTGGCGGCCCAGCAGAACGAGCTGGGCCTGCTGTTCACGGGCGTCGCGACCGATGCCGAGGCGTTCCCGGCGCGCGCCTGCCTGCGCTTCCTGGGCCGGCCGTCCTTGGCGCCCGACTTCCATCCGCAGGATTGGGTGACGCTGGCGCCGCCCCGGCCGGGTGCCGCCGTGACGCTGGAATCCGGCCGCCTCTGCGTGACCGGCCTGCCGGCCGGCGAGACAACGACGCTCACGGTCCGGCACGACATGCCGGGCGAGGCCGGCCTCACGCTCAAGCAGGACTTGGCCGTGGCGGGCGCGGGGGCCCCCCCCCCCCCCGGGGGCGCCGCCGCGACGGTGGCGCTCGACAGCGTGAACCTGTCGGCGTTGAAGCTGACGCTGGTCCACGTGGCCGAGCGCAACCTGCTGCCTATGATGCGGGCCTATCCGCCAGGTCAGGAAAGCATCGACGCCGGGGGCGCCAACGACATCGCGCGGAACCAGGGCCGCGTGGTCTGGACCGGCAGCGCCGCCGTGGCGGGCTTCGCGCGCAACGCGCTGAACCACACCGTGCTGCCGCTGCCGGCGGCGCTGCGCGAGCCCGGCCTCTATGCGTTGATCGCCGCGCCTGGGGACGGCACGCCGTTCCCGGAGGGCAGCGCGCCCGGCGCCGTGCAGCTCGTGCTGCGCACCGACCTCGCGCCGACCGTCTGGCATGGTGCCGACGGCGACACCGTGCAGGTGCGCGGCTACGCCACCGGCCTGCCGGTGCCGGGCGCCGCGGTCGACCTGCTGGCGACCGACAACGAGCGGCTGGCGCGGGCGACCACCGACCCTGACGGCATCGCCCATTTCGCCCAGCCGCTGCTCGCGGGGGAACACGGCCTGGCGCCCGCGGCGCTGCACATCTCGGCCGGTGACGACTTCACGCGCCTCGATCTGACCGCGCCCGACTTCGACCTGTCGGACCGCGGCGTCGCCGGCAACGCGCCTCCCGGTCCGGTCGACCCGTTCATCTGGACCGACCGCGGCATCTATCGGCCGGGCGAGACGGTGCAGGCGATGGCGCTGCTGCGCGACGCCGGCGGCGCTCCGGTCGACCTGCCGCTGCACCTGATCGTCACCCGTCCGGACGGGCGGGTGTTCTGGGACAGCGTGCCGGCGCAGGCCGCCGGCGCCTCGATCCACGCCGAGGTCCGGCTCTCGGGGGGCGCGCAGGCCGGCACCTGGACCATCTCGCTCAAGGCCGATCCGGATGGCCCCGCCCTGGCCGAGCGTGGCTTCCAGGTCGACGCCTTCGTGCCGCCGCGCCTGGCGCTCGGCTTCACCCAACCGCAAGCCTCCTTGGAGCCGGGCGGGCGGGTCGGCCTGCCGCTCAACGCGCGGTTCCTGTACGGGGCGCCCGCCGCCGGGCTGACCGGATCGGGCAGCGTCACGCTGACGCCGGACCCCAAGCCGTTCGACGCCTTCCGGCAGTACGGCTTCGGGCTGGCGGAGGAACGGTTCAGCGCGAGGCGGAGCGCGGTCGACCTGCCCACGACGGACGCGGCGGGGAACACGGCGCTCCCGGTCGACCTCACGGCGCTGCCGGACGTGAGCGGCGCGTTGCGGGCGACCGTCGAGGCTTCGATCAACGACCCGGCCGGCCGGGGCGTCAGCGCCACGGCCACGCTGCCGATCCGCCCGGCGGCGGCGCTCATCGGGATCGCCGAGGACTTCGCCGACGGCGCGGTGGACGCCGACGCGAGCGCGTCGTTCCGCCTCATCGCGGTGGCGCCCGACGGCAGGCGCGTCGCCATGCCGGTGCAGGTCCGCCTGGTGCGGCAGGTGCCGGACTGGCGCCTCGCGGTCAGCCACGGCCAGGCGCGCTACGAGACGGTGTGGCGGGACGAGCCGGTCGACAGCCGCGACCTGACGATTGCGGCCGACGGCGCGCCCGCCAGCTACGCCCGCGCGCTGCCATTCGGCCGCTACCGGCTGCAGGTGCTGCAGGCCCAAGGCGCGGTCGGGGGCGGCATGGCCGCGAGTTCGGTGATCTTCACCGCCGGCTGGGCGGTGGCCGACAACCCGGACGTGCCGGCCCGGGTCTCGGTGCGCGCCGACCGCAAGAGCTACCGTCCGGGCGACACCGCCACCATCCATGTCGAGGCGCCGTATGCCGGCCCGGCCACGGTGCTGGTGATGACCGACCGGGTGCGGCGGCTGGTCGACGTGCCGGAGCACGCCGCCGCCTTCGATGTGTCGGTGCCGGTCGAGGCGGATTGGGGTCCGGGCGCCTATGTCGGCGTGCACGTGTTCCGTCCGGGGAGCGCCGACGCCCACGCCGGGCCGGCGCGCGCCATCGGGCTGACCTGGGTGGCGCTCGACCCGGCGCCGCGCACCCTGCCGCTCGCCATCGTGACCGACGCGCTGGCCCGGCCACGCACGACCACGGGGTTCGCCGTCCGCACCGCGCCCGGCGCCTGGGTCACGCTGGCGGCGGTGGACGAGGGCATCCTGGCGCTGACCGACTTCAAGACGCCCGATCCGCTCGGCCACTATTTCGGGCAGCGCGGCCTCGGCGTCGGCATCCGCGACGACTGGGCGCGGCTGCTGGCCCCGGCCGGCGCCGCCAACACGATGCTGCGCGAGGGCGCCGGCGGCGACACGCAGGAGGCGGCAGGCAACCCGATCCCGCAGGTGATCGCCTCGTTGTTCGCGGGGCCGGTGCAGGCCGGGCCGGACGGTGTGGCGCAGTTCCCGCTGGCGCTGCCCGACTTCGCCGGCACGCTGCGGCTCATGGCGGTGGCCTGGGACGGCAGCCGGACCGGCAGCGCCGCCGCCGACGTCACGGTGCGCGACCCGCTCATCGTGGAACCGCTGCTGCCGCGCTTCCTCGCCCCCGGCGACCAGGCGCAGGTCGGCGTCATGCTGCAGAACCTGGAGTTGCCGGCGGGACAGGTCACGCTGCGCCTGTCCGCGTCCGGCGCGTTGGGCCTGCCCGACGGCCAGCCGGCGCCGGTCACGCTCGACCGTGCGCAGCGCGTGGTGGTGCCGGTTCGCCTCGACGCCAGCGCGGCCGGTCCCGGCACGCTGACGGTGACGGCCGACGGTCCCGGCGCGTTCCACGTCACGCATCAGGCGGTGATCGCGGTGCGTCCGGCGCGCGGCATGGTGGCCCAGGTCACGGCGCTGACCCTGGCGCCCGGCGGGTCGCGGGAGGTGACGCCGGACGCGTCCGCGTTCGTGCCCGGCACCTGGACGGCGGGCGCCAGCTTCGGCCTCGGCGTGCGCTACGACGCGGCGGCGCTGGCGCGCGCGCTGGCCGCCTACCCGCTCGACTGCCTGGAGCAGCTCGCCAGCCGCGGCCTGCCGCTCGCCATGCAGCCGGGCGGCCCCGACCGCGCCGGCCGGCTCGAACAGGTGAGCGAGGCGGTGCTCGACCGGCAGCGGTTCGATGGCGCGTTCGGCCTGTGGTCGTCGGGTGGCGAGGCGGAGCCGTGGCTCACCGCCTACGCC
>CAXUHK010000148.1:0-9449 GCA_964250775.1 uncultured Acetobacteraceae bacterium
CGACCACGCGCAGCGTGGCGCCTGGCACCCCGGCCTCGGCGCGCACGGCGTAGCCGTCCATCGCCGAGACGTCGCGCGCCGGCTGCGACAGGCGCGCCAGCACCGGCGCGGCGCAGACCCGCCCCCAGGCGGCGGCCAACGGCACCGTCTCCGCCGCGGTCGGCGACAGGCCGGCCAGGATGCGCTCGCGGGCCGCCTCGACGGAGATCATCAACCCTGCCGAAAGTCGCCCGACGCGCCGCCCGCCTTGGCCACCACCCGGAGGCCATCGACGCGCATGGCCCGGTCGACCGCCTTGCACATGTCGTAGATGGTGAGCGCCGCGACGCCAGCGGCGGTCAGCGCCTCCATCTCGACGCCGGTGCGGCCCAGCGTGCGCACGGTGGCGCTGACGCCGACGCCGTCCTCGCCATCGGCGGCGATGTCGATGGCGACGGCCGAGATCGGCAGCGGGTGGCAGAGCGGGATCAGCTCGGCGGCGCGCTTGGCGGCCATGATGCCGGCGATGCGGGCCACGCCGAACACGTCGCCCTTCTTGGCTTCGCCGGCCAGGATCATGCGCAGCGTCGCGGGCTGCATTGCGACCCTGGCGCGGGCGGTGGCCGAACGCTCAGTATCCGGCTTGGCCCCGACATCGACCATCGCCGCGCGGCCGCTTGCGTCGAGATGGGTGAGGCCGGTCATGTGCCCAGCAGTCGGCGGGTCGCCAGCGCCACGTCGGGCTGGCGCAGCAGGCTCTCGCCCACCAGGAAGCTGCGCACCGAGATCGCCGCCAACGCCTCGATGTCGGCGTGGTCGCGGATGCCGCTCTCGGCGATCAGGAAACGGTCAGGCGGCACGTGCTGGCTGAGCTCCGCCGTGGTCCCGATATCGGTCTGCAACGTCTTGAGGTTGCGGTTGTTCACGCCGATCAGCTTGGTCTGCAGCCCGAGCGCGCGGTCCAGCTCGCGGCGGTCGTGCACCTCGACCAGCACGTCGAGGTCGAGCATCCGGGCGACGCTCTCCAGTTCGATCGCCGCGTCGTCGGTCAGCGCCGCCATGATAAGCAGGATGCAGTCGGCACCCATCGCCCGGCTCTCGTAGACCTGCCACGGCTCCAGGATGAAGTCCTTGCGCAACACCGGCAGCGGCGCCGCGGCGCGGGCGGCGCGCAGGTCGGCGGGGTCGCCGTGGAAATGCGGCGCGTCGGTCAGCACCGAAAGGCAGGTGGCGCCGGCCTCGGCATAGGCGCGCGCCAGGGCGGCCGGGTCGTAGCCGCCGCGGATCAGCCCGACCGAGGGCGACGCCTTCTTGATCTCGGCGATCAGCCCGTAGCCGCCCTCCGCCGTGGCCCGCATCAGGGCGGCCCCGAAGCCGCGCGGCGCATCGGCGGCGACGGCGCGCGCGCGCATCGCGTCGAGACCGACACGCGTCTGGCGTGACGCGGTCTCCACCCTGGTGTCGCGGCAGATCCGCGCCAGCACGTCTTGGTCCGCCATTGGCTGTTGCCCGTCCATGCCGTCTTTTCCCGCAACCCGTCCAGAACCGCCAGCGCGGTATTTGGTCAGCGCTCGGCGCGTTTCACCGCCTGCCAGTGCTGCTCCATCTCGCCCAGCGTCGCGTCGGCCGGCATCCGTCCCGCTTCGGCCAGCCTCGCCTCGACCTGCCCGAAGCGGCGGGCGAACTTGCGGTTGGCGCGGGCCAGCGCCGCCTCGGGGTCGAGCGACAGCTTGCGCGCCAGGTTGGCGACCACGAACAGCAGGTCGCCCAGCTCGTCCTCCAGCCGGTCGCGGTCAGCCCCCTCCAGCTCCGCCCGCAACTCGCGGCTCTCCTCGTCGAGCTTGCCCAGCACCGCGCCGGCGTCGGGCCAGTCGAAGCCGACCCGCGCCGCGCGGGCGGACAGCTTCGTCGCCCGGGTCAGCGCCGGCAAGGCGGTCGCGACACCGGTCAAGGCGCCGACCTCCGCCCGCGCGACCCGCTCGGCCTGCTTCTGCGCCTCCCACGCGACGCTCTGCGCCCCTGCGTCGCGCGCGGCCGCCGCGCCGAACACATGTGGGTGGCGGCGCAGCATCTTGTCGGCGATGGCGCGGGCCACCGCGGCGAAATTGAATTGGCCGGCCTCCTCGGCCATGCGGGCGTGATAGACGACCTGGAACAACAGGTCGCCCAGTTCGTCCGCCAGGGCCGCGACGTCGCGCCGCGCGATGGCGTCGGCGACCTCGTAGGCCTCCTCGATCGTGTATGTCGCGATGCTGGCGAAGTCCTGTTGGATATCCCACGGACAACCGTCCTGCGGATGACGCAACGCCGCCATGACATCCAGCAGCCGGCGCAGTTCGGTCTCGGCGCTATTGGACAAGCCGGCTCCCGCTACAATTAGCAGTCCTCATAGCCGAGCACCGCCGCATGTCCCAAATCCAACGCCTGCTCCCGCACGACCAACATCTGCTGCCGAAGGACCGCATCCGCGTGCTGCTGCTGGAAGGGGTCCACGACAGCGCCGTCGACCTGTTCGCGCGCGCCGGCTACGCCAACGTGACCCGGCACAAGAAGGCGCTGGACGGGCAGGCGCTGCTCGACGCCGTGGCGGGGGTCCACATCATCGGCATCCGCAGCCGCACCCAGCTCACCGAGGCGGTGTTCGCGGCCGCCGACCGGCTGCTCACCGTCGGCTGCTTCTGCATCGGCACCAACCAGGTCGACCTGCAGGCGGCGCGGATGCGGGCGATCCCGGTGTTCAACGCGCCGTTCAGCAACACCCGCAGCGTCGCCGAGCTGGTGATCGGCGAGATGGTGATGCTGATGCGCGGCATCCCGGACAAGAGCCAGGCGGCGCATCGCGGCGAGTGGGACAAGTCCGCCGCGAACAGTTGGGAGGTGCGCGGCAAGACGCTCGGCATCGTGGGCTACGGCAGCATCGGCAGCCAGCTCTCGGTGCTGGCCGAGGCGCTCGGGATGCGCGTGCTCTACCACGACACCCAGGACAAGCTGCCGCACGGCAACGCCCAGAAGGCCGAGGGCCTGCACGAGCTGCTGGGGCAGAGCGACGTGGTGAGCCTGCACGTGCCGGAATCGCTGGCGACGTTCGGCCTGATCGGCGAGGCCGAGGTGCGGGCGATGCGGCCGGGGAGCATCCTCATCAACAACGCCCGCGGCACCGTGGTCGACCTCGACGCGGTGGCGCGGGCGCTGCGCGACGGGCACCTGCTGGGCGCCGCGGTCGACGTGTTCCCGGTCGAGCCGGCGTCCAACACGGAACGCTTCGCGACCCCGCTGCAGGGCCTGCCCAACGTGATCCTGACGCCGCATGTCGGCGGCTCGACCGCCGAGGCGCAGGAGCGGATCGGCGCCGAGGTCGGGCGCAAGCTGGTCGACTACAGCGACATCGGGGCGACGCTGGGGGCGGTGAACTTCCCCCAGGTGCAATTGCCGCCACGCCCCAGCGGCACCCGCTACATGCACGTCCATCGCAACGTCCCCGGCCTGCTGCGCCGGGTCAACGACGTGTTCTCGGGTCGCGGCCTGAACATCGCGGCGCAATACCTGCAGACCGAGGGCGATGTCGGTTACGTGGTGGTCGAGACCGACACCCCGCGCCTCGGTGGCGGCGCCGAGGACGAGGCGCTGCTGCGCGAGCTGCGCGCGATCGACGGCACGATCCGGGCGCGGCTGCTGTATTAGCCCGGCGGGCGCGCTATATCGCATCCCCAACGGGGGAGCGAACGAGATGGCGATCCGTCTGTCCGGCGGCTGCCAATGCGGGGCGGTGCGCTACGCGCTGGCCTCGGTGCCCACCGAAGCGACCATCTGCCATTGCCGGATGTGCCAGAAGGCCGGCGGCGGCGCGTTCCTGGCGTCCGCGACGCTGCCCGCCGCTGACCTGACCTGGACCCGCGGGCAGCCAGCCAGCTTCCAGAGCTCGTCGGCCGCGGCGCGCGATTTCTGCGCCGCCTGCGGGACGCCGCTGACGTTCCGGATGCTGGGCGAGCGGCGTGTTAGCATCGGTCTTGGCACCCTGGACGAGGCGGGAGCGGTGGCGCCCCGGGAACAGGTCGGCATCGAGGCCCGCCTCCCGTGGTGGCAACACGCGACGGAGCTGCCGTCCCACGCCACGCAGCCGCTACCGTTGGTGAGTTTCCAGCATCCCGATCATGACACGGCACCAGATTGGCAGCCGCCGGAAGCGGCGCGACAAGGGCGATAGCTTCCACCAGCAACCGATTCACCAAACCTTAATGCCCGGCATATAGCAATCCGCACAGCATTGCTTTGCGCTTTGGTGTTACCACACGCAGCATTATGGAGCAGAAGTTGCCACTGCCGTTCACGACATCGGCTGCGATCCAGCAGGTCGCTGAGGGTGGCCAGTCGCCCACAGGTCGCGGAAGATGCTGAAGGCAATCAACGACCTACCCGACTTGATGGATGGCTCGGACACCCCCGGTGCCGCGGCTTGCGAGGCCCAATCGCCGGCCGGGCAGCCTCGGGTCTCGATCATCATCCCGGCGTACAAGGCTGCCGCCACGCTCGAGAAGGCGGCCAGGTCGGTGATGGACCAGACCGAGCGGAGCCTGGAAATCATCATCGTCGACGACGCCTCCCCGGACAACACCTGGGACGTGGCGCTGCGGCTGCGGGAGCTGGACGGGCGGGTGCGCGTCGAGCGCCTGGCGGCGAACTCGGGCAAGTCGCACGTCATGAACTTCGCCACCGGCCTCGCCCGCGGGCGATGGATCGCCTTGCTCGACGCGGACGACTGGTACGCGCCGAACCGGGTCGAGCAACTGGTGGCCGCCGCCGAGCGCCACGACGTCGAGATGGCGGCCGACAACCTCTACGTCATCGACAACCACGCCGGCCTGTGCACCGGCACCGGCTTCCCGATCCAGGGATCGCAGCGGCTGATCGACCTCGACGTGTTCCTGGAGACGTCGAACCCGACCGCGAAGTACGATTACGGGATGCTGCAGCCGATCTTCCGCGCCGACTTCATCCGCAAGCACGCCGTCGACTACTACGAACCGGCCCGCATCGGCGAGGACTTCTACCAGCTCCTGTGCTTCTTCGAGGCCGGCGGCCGCGCCGTCGTGCTCGACACGCCGTTGTACTACTACGTGGAACCGTTCGGCTCGATCTCGCGGCGCTGGGCGCAGGCGACGCGGTCCCCGTACAACTTCGAATCGATGCTGGAGACGCATAAGCACTTCGCGGCCGTGCTCGGTCCCCGGTTGAGTCGCCGCCACCGCGCCCTGCTGGACCGGCGACGTGCCGGCATCGAGGCGATGATCTCGATCCACCAGATCAACGTGTGCGTCAGGCGGAGCGATCTCAGGGGCGTGCTCGGGCGGGTCGCCCGCGCCCCGCCGCGCTTCTGGAAGGTTATCTGCCGACGCTTGATGGCGCGGCTGCGCGCGGTGCTGGCGCCGCCGAGAGGGAGGCCGATCGCGTGAGGCGGCGCGCGGTGCCCGCGTCATGATGCGGGGGCTCAAGGACGCGGCGCTGTCCCTGCTGCATCGGCTGTTCGCGGCGCTTGCGGTCGAGCTGAAGCCCGAGGCGCCGGCCGGGCCGCTGCTGATCGTGGCGCCGCACGCCGACGACGAGACGCTCGGCTGCGCCGCCGTGATGCTGCGCGCGGTCCGCGCCGGGCGGCGCGTCGGCGTGGTCATCGTCTCGGACGGCAGCCAATCCATCCAGTCCGCCATCATCTCCGCGCAGCAGCTCGCGGCGATGCGCGTCGACGAAGCCGTGGCCGCCGTCGGCGCGTTCGGCGTCGCCCGCGAGGACGTGCATTTCCTGGGCTTCCCCGATTCCCGCCTGGACGATGCCAAGGCGGCGGTCGCCGAGGCGTTGCTGGCGCGGATCGCGGCGTTGAATCCCGCCGAGATTTACGTGCCGTATGGCATTGACGGGCATCGCGACCATCGGGCCGTGGCGGCGGCGTTCGATATGCTGCTGGGTGCCGGCAAGATCGCCTGTCCGGTCTACGAATACCCGGTCTGGTTCTGGCCCTGGCAAGCCTTGCGGCACCTCGCCATGCCGCGCCGGCTGCTGCGGCTGCGCAAGGTGGCGACGGCCGGCTGCCTGGCGACGAAGCGGCAGGCCATGCTCAGCTATCGTTCGCAGATGGAGAACATCACCGGCGAACCCGACGTCTGGTTCCTGGAACGCAGGATGCTGGCCAACTTCTTCAAGCCCAACGAACTGTTCTTCGAGAAGAGGCGCCCGACCCTGTAGCGGGGCGCCACGACGGCGCCTGAGAACTCCTTGCCGGCGCCGTCGTTGGTGCGACACGTCCAGGGGAGCACACGATGCCATATGCCGCCGCCGCCGACCGCTATGAGACTGCCAACTTCCGCCGTTGCGGGCGCAGCGGTCTGGTGCTGCCGCCGATCTCGCTCGGGCTGTGGCACAATTTCGGCGGCGCAGACGTATTCGAGACCGGGCGCGCGGTGCTGCGGCGGGCGTTCGACCGTGGCGTCACGCACTTCGACCTGGCCAACAATTACGGGCCGCCGTACGGCTCGGCCGAGGAGAACTTCGGCCACGTGATGCAGCGGGACTTCCGTCCGTACCGCGACGAGATGGTGATCTCGACCAAGGCGGGCTACGACATGTGGCCGGGACCGTACGGCGACCATGGCTCGCGCAAGTACCTGACCGCCAGCCTGGACCAGAGCCTGCGGCGGATGCAGCTCGACTACGTCGACATCTTCTACAGCCACCGGGTCGACCCCGACACGCCGCTCGAGGAGACGATGGGGGCGCTCGACCATGCGGTGCGGCAGGGCAAGGCGCTCTATGTCGGCATCTCGTCGTACTCGCCCGAGCTGACGCGGCGGGCGGCCGAGATCCTGCGCGGGCTCGGCACGCCACTGCTCATCCACCAGCCCTCGTACTCGATGCTGAACCGCTGGATCGAGGGCGAGCTGCTCGGGACGCTGGCGGAGCTGGGCGTCGGCTGCATCGCGTTCTCGCCATTGGCGCAGGGCATGTTGACGTCGAAATACCTCGACGGCGTGCCGGCCGACGCGCGCGCCGCCAAGGGCCGATCGCTGTCGACCGACCATCTCAGCGCGCGAAACCTGGCGCAAATCCGCACCTTGAACGAGTTGGCCCAAAGCCGGGGCCAGAGCTTGGCGCAGATGGCGCTGGCCTGGACGTTGCGCGACAAGCGGGTGACGTCGGCCCTGATCGGCGCCCGCAACGTGACGCAACTCGACGATTCCCTCGATGCGTTGCACAACATGACGTTCAGCGCCGAAGAACTGACGCGGATCGACGGCTACGCGACCGAGGGCGGCATCGATCTGTGGCGCGGCTCGTCGACGGCGCGCGCGGCCGAGTAGGGCGATGCGTCGCCGCTTCGTCACCGTCGACGTGTTCACCGACCGGGCGTTCGGCGGCAACCCGCTGGCCGTGGTGCTTGACGCCGAGGGTCTGTCGACAGCGCAGATGCAGGCGCTGGCGCGCGAGTTCAATTACGCCGAGACCAGCTTCGTGCTGGCGCCACGCGACCCGGCACACGACGCTTGGGTCCGCATATTCACGCCGGGACGCGAGATACCGTTTGCAGGCCACCCTAATATCGGGACCGCGGTCGCGCTGGCCCGCCAGGGTTGGGGTGACGCAAGGCTGGTGTTCGAGGAAGCCGCCGGCTTGGTGCCGGTCGATATCTTGTTCGAGGTCGACAGCGTGGTTGGCGCTGAGCTGACCGCGCCGAGGCGGCTCGCGCGCGGAGGCGAGATGCCGATCGCGGAACTGGCTGCCTGCCTGTCTCTCGCGCCGCCGGACGTGGCGACAGCGAAACATCCGCCGCTGGTGGCCTCTGTTGGGCTGGAGTTCGTGATCGCCGAGCTGTGCGACCGCGAGGCGCTCGGTCGGATGCAGATCGATGCCGCGGCGTTCCGTCGCTTCTTGCCTCGCGAGGGCGCCGGGGCGGTGTTTGCTTATGTGCGCGGACCGAGCGACGTGCAGGCCCGCATGTTCGCCCCGCTCGGCAACATCGGCGAGGACCCGGCGACCGGCAGCGCCGCCTGTGCCCTGGTGGCCCTGCTGGCCGACCTGGACCGCGAACCGGACCTCGACCTGCGGCTGCGCATCGAGCAGGGCGTCGACATGGGCCGGCCCAGCCTGCTGTTGGCGCGGGCGCGCAAGGTGGCGGGCGAGGTGGTCGAGGTGCGGGTCGGCGGGCGCTGCGTGCCGATGCTGGAAGGCACGTTCGAATTGGCCGGCGACGACGAACGGTAAGGCTGGTGCGGGCGGTCGGAATCGAACCGACACTCTGTCACCAGAACCGGATTTTGAGTCCGGCGCGTCTACCAGTTCCACCACGCCCGCAGCGCATGATCGTCGGGTTGGCTCCCGGAGTAGGACTCGAACCTACGACAAAGCGGTTAACAGCCGCTTGCTCTACCAACTGAGCTATCCGGGACCATCGCCGGCGGGCGGATATAGCCAAGCCTCGGCCCGGACGCAAATGCCGATTGGGTGCCAGGCGGGATCGATGCGGTTGCCGGCCGGCGACCGGCGCATCATGTCTCGCCAGGCGCGGCCGTCGCGCCAACCATAAAAGGACGCCTTCGATGAAGCATCTTGCCGTCACCCTGGCCGCGACCGCCGGCCTGCTGCTGCCCCCGGCGCTGGCGCGGGCCGAGACCGTGCGCCTGCAGGGCGCGCTGAGCGCCGCGACCGAGGTTCCGCCCAAGGCCAGCGGCGGTTCGGGCAAGGTCGACGCCACGCTCGACACCGACACGCACCTGCTGACCTACACCATCGACTATGCCGGGCTTACCGGACCCGCGACGATGGCGCACTTCCACGGCCCGGCGAAGCCGGGCGCCAATGCCGGCGTCGTGGTGCCGCTGTCCTCGCCGCTCGACAGCCCGATCAAGGGCACCGCCACGCTGACCGAGGCGCAGCAGAAGCAACTGCTCGATGGCATGATGTACGTGAACGTCCACACCGCGGCCAACCCCGGCGGCGAGGTCCGCGGCCAGGTCACGGCCGCCAAGTAGGCCGGTGCGGGTGCCTCAGCCGGGCGCCTCATCGGCGCAGGATGTAGTGCATGGTGAAATGGAAGGTGATTTCCGGCTGGTCGGTGCCAGCCGGGAATGGCGGCAAGCGGGCATGACGGAAGATCGACAGCAGTTCCATGTCGAGCCACACCGAGCCGGATTGCTGTTCGAGGGCGACGGCCTTGACGTGGCCGGCGCTGTCGACCGTGACCTGCACCATCGTGTCGCCCTGCTCGCCGTTCTGCGCCGCCTGCTCGGGGTAGCGCGCGTGGTCGCGGACGTAGGCTTCGAGTTCGCTGCCCCAATCCGGCCCCAACGCCTGCGCGCCTTCGAGGTCGCCGCGTTGGTTGCTGGACGGCCCCATTGAAATAGCCGCCCGGCGGGTAGCGGCGCCGGGCGCGGCACGGGACGGCGGGAACAGCCAGTTCTGCGCGAGCGGCCTGGGGAAGCCCCCGG
>CAXUHK010000149.1:0-9405 GCA_964250775.1 uncultured Acetobacteraceae bacterium
GGGCCAAGGACATCATCGTCCACCACCCGTTCGAGAGCTTCGACGTGGTGGTGCAATTCCTCCGCCAGGCCGCCGGCGACCCGGCCGTGGTGGCGATCAAGCAGACGCTGTACCGCACCAGCCGCGACAGCCCGATCGTGGGCGCGCTGATCGAGGCGGCCGAGGCCGGCAAGTCGGTCACGGCGATGGTCGAGCTGCGCGCCCGCTTCGACGAGGAGGCCAACATCCGCCTCGCGCGCAGCCTGGAGGCGGCTGGGGTGCAGGTCGTGTTCGGCTTCACCGAGCTCAAGACCCACGCCAAGCTCAGCCTGGTGGTGCGGCGCGAAGGCGGCGCGCTACGCTCCTACGCGCATTTCGGCACCGGCAACTACCATCCGATCACGGCGCGCATCTACACCGACCTCAGCTTCTTCACCTGCGACCCCGACCTCGCCCGCGACAGCGCCCGCCTGTTCAATTTCATGACCGGCTACGCGCGGCCGGAACGCATGGACGCCTTGGCGTTCAGCCCGCTCACGCTGCGCGCCAAGCTGGTGGAGCTGATCGACGCCGAGATCGCCTACGCGAAGGAGGGCAAGCCCGCGACCATCTGGCTCAAGCTCAACAGCCTGGTCGACGAGAGGCTGATCGACCAGCTCTACCGCGCGTCGCAGGCGGGGGTGAAGGTGATGGCGATCATCCGCGGCATCTGCTGCCTGCGTCCGGGCGTGCCCGGCCTGTCCGAGAACATCCGGGTGAAGTCGATCGTCGGCCGCTTCCTGGAGCACGGAAGGGTGTGCGTGTTCGGAGGCGGCCACCCGATGCCGAGCCGGCACGCGCTGGTGTTCATCAGCTCGGCCGACTGGATGGCGCGCAACATGGACTGGCGGGTCGAGACGCTGGTGCCGATCCACAACCAGACGGTGCACGCGCAGATCCTGGACCAGATCATGGTGGTCAACCTGCGCGACACCATGCAGTCCTGGGAGCTGCACGCCGACGGCACCTGGCGGCGGGTGGCCGAGGGCGAAGGGCGGCGGCGGGTGTCGGCGCACGACTATTTCATGACCAACCCGTCGCTGTCGGGCCGTGGCTCGGCGTTGCATGGGCCGTTGGCGGCGCACGTGACGCCGCACCGCCGTCCCGACCGCCTGACCCAGGACTGATAGGACGCCCAATGCCGCCTGGCCCCCCCAGCCGCCTGCGGCGCAGCGCGGTGGTCGACCTCGGCTCCAACTCGGTGCGCCTCGTGGTGTTCGAGGGTGACGGGCGGGTGCCGGTCGCGATCTTCAACGAGAAGGCGGTGCTGCGGCTCGGGCGCGGCCTGCAGGACACCGGGCTGCTGAACGAGGATGGCGTCACCCAGGCGTTGACCGTTATGGCGCGCTACTACGCCGTCGCCCGCGCCATGGGCTGCGAGCCGTTCGAGGTGCTGGCGACGGCGGCGGTGCGCGACGCCAGCAACGGGCCGGCGTTCGTGGCCGGGCTGCAGGCGCGGATGCCCGGTGTCGCGATCCTGATCCTGCCGGGCGAGGAGGAGGCGGCGCTGTCGGCGGCCGGCCTGCTGTGCGGCATTCCCGACGCCGACGGCATCCTGGCCGACATCGGCGGCGGCTCGCTCGAAGTGGTGGAGCTGAGGCAAGGGCAACGCGGCCGGGCGCGGACGCTGCCGCTCGGCATCATCCGGCTGACCGATCGCGCCGGCGGCGACCCGATCCGGGCGCGGGCGCTGGCGGAGGCCGACCTCGCGGGAGTGCCCTGGCTCGCCGAGGGCACCGGGCACGACCTCTATCTGGTCGGCGGCGCGTGGCGGGCGCTGGCGCGGGTGCACATCGCGCAGACCGGCTATCCGCTCAACATCGTCCACCACTACACGATCGGGCGCGACGAGGCGCGCGACCTGACCGGCGTGCTGGCCACCGCTTCGCGCAAAGCCCTGGAGAAGATGCCCGGAGCGCCTCGACGGCGCATCGATGACCTGTCGTTCGCCGCCGTGGTGCTGCGGCGCGTGCTGCGCGCGACCGGCGCCCGCCGCGTCGTGTTCAGCGCCAACGGCTTGCGCGAGGGCTGGTACATGCAGCGGCTGCCTCCCGCGGTGGCGGCGCAGGATCCGGTGCTGGCGGCGGCGCAGGGCTACGCCAGGCAACTCGGCCGCGACCCGGCGCTACCGCCGCGCCTGCTCGACTGGACGCAGCCGCTGTTCGCCCATGAGAGCCGCGAGTCCCGGCGGCTGCGCGAGGCGGCGTGCTGGCTGTCCGACATCGGCAGCCACGACCATCCCGAGTACCGCGCCGAGCAGTCGTATTTCCACGTGCTGCATCAGCCCGGCGTGACACTCGACCACCACGCCCGCGCCTACCTCGCCCTGGTCACGGCGCTGCGCTACGAGGCCGAGCCGGAAACGCCGTTCCTCTCCGCGGCGCACAGCCTGCTGACACCGGACGCGGTGCGGCGCGCGACCGTGCTCGGCTGCGCGCTGCGCCTGGCCTACACGCTCTCGGCCGGGACGCCCGACCTGTTGGCCGGGACGCGGCTGCTGGTGGGCGACATGCTGACACTGCAACTCGTGCGCGATGGCGGGGTGTTCGCGGGCGACAGCGTGATCCGCCGGCTCGACCGGCTCGGCGCCGCCGCCGGGCTGGGCGCCCGAACCGAGATCGCGGCGGCGTGACGCGCCCGGCGGCCCGGTGCTAGGCTTGCGGAAACAACCGCGGGGAGATCGACCATGCCGCCGGACGCGCTCGAACTGTCGCGCCAGATCGTCGCCGCCAAGGCCGAGCTGCGCCAGGCGCTGCCGAACTACCGCGAGGTGTTCGCGGAGCTCGAAGCGGAGATCGGGCGCGAGGCGGAGGCGATCGCCGCGCGCCCTGCCGCCGGCGACCCGGTGGTGCCAGACATCGCCTATGCCGACGTCGCGGCCGATCGCGTCTCGCCGGAGGCTGTCGCCGCCATCCGCCGCCACGGCTGCGCCGTCGTGCGTGGCGTGTTCCCGCGCGAGCAGGCCGAGGCGTGGGATGCCGAGCTCCTCGATTACGTGCAATCCAACCATTACGCCGAGCGCGCCGCCGAGCGCGCGGGCCTCGACAATTATTTCAGCCAGCAGAAGGTCAAGCCGCCGCAGATCTACGGCATCTACTGGTCGCGCCCGCAGGTCGCCGCCCGGCAGGCCGAGAGCCTGGCCGCGACCCGCGCCTGGCTGAACCGGCTATGGAAGCATGACGGCCATTTCGTGCCCGACCGCGAAGTCACCTACGCCGACCGCATCCGCCAGCGGGCGCCGGGCGACAACTCGCTGGGCCTGGCGCCGCACGTCGACGGCGGCTCGGTCGAGCGCTGGATCGACCCCGGCTTCCGCCACGTCTACCGCCGCGTGTTCGCCGGCGCCTGGCGCGCCCATGACGTGTGGGACGGCGAGGGCCGCACGCGGACGCGGGAAATCCCTTCGCCCGCGGTGTGCCAGTTGTTCCGCACGTTCCAGGGGTGGACCGCGCTGACCGAACAGGGGCCGGGCAACGGCACGCTGCAGCTAGTACCGATCGCGAACGCCATCGCCTATCTGCTGCTGCGCCCGCTGCAGGACGACGTGCCAGAGGACGAGCTGTGCGACTCCAAGGTGGGCCGCCCGTTGCTCATCACCGAGCAGTGGCACGCGCCGCTGCTGCGCGCGATGGTGCCGTTGCCGACGGTGCGGCCGGGCGACACGGTTTGGTGGCATTCGGACGTGGTGCACGCGGTCGAGAACGAGAACCGCGGCCGCGGCTACAGCAGCGTCATCTACATCGGCTCCGCGCCCGACTGCGCCAAGAACCGCGAATACCTGCCGCCGCAGAAAGCGGCGTTCCTGGCGGGTCGCAGCGCTCCCGACTTCGCGCCCGAGAACTACGAGGTCGATTTCGCCGGCCGCGCCACCGAGACCGACCTTACACCGCTCGGCCGCCGGCAGATGGGGTTCGATCCGTGGGTGTGAGGCGCGCCACCTCGTCCGGCCAGTCGCCCACGTCGGCGACCCGCGCCGGGTTGCGGCCAAGCAGCTCGCGCTTGACGAACGGGAAGCCCAGCCGCAGCAACTGACGCCACAGGTCGGCGCTGGGGTTGAGCGCCCAGCCACGCGCCAGGAACCCCGCCACCCGGTCGCGCTGGACCTGCTCGACGGCGCTGCCGGGATGGTCCTCGTGGTGACGCGCCAGCACCGCCTCGTAGGGCCAGACCGCTCGGCACCGCAGTCCGGCTTCGCGCAGCCGACGGCCGAAGCCCAGCTCGCCGTGCCGGATCACCCATTCCTTCGAGCGCACCGGGCGCACGCCGGCCCAGAACGCCGCCCAGGCCGGATGCGCCATCGCGCGCGGACCCACCGCCCAGAAGAACGATTGCAGGTGCCAGCCGCGCTGCCGGCTGTCGGTCGCCGCCCATACGTCGGCCTGCTCGAAGTCGAACCGCCGCAACAACGGCGCCAGCGGCGCGAACGGGCCGGCCAGGCTGTCGTTGAGCAGCAGCAACGAGCGCGTGTCGGCGCGCGGCAGCCGCCAATGCTCCAACCCGGCGCGCCAAGCGGCGAAGTCCAGCCCGAGGTTGCGCCGCACCAGCACGCCATCGCACAGCGAGCGCAGCGCCTCCAATCCCTCCGGCCGCAACGCCTCCGAGTTGCTCACCACCAGCACCGACCGCCCTGCGACGCGCAGCGCGGCAACATAGTTCTGCACCGCCTCGCTGACCTCGCCGGCCGGGTCGAAATGCACCAACAGGGCGATCTCGCTGCCCAGCGCCGGCATCGTCTCCGGCCAGGCCAACGTGACCTGGCCGGGATCGCGGCGCAGGCTCGGCAGCACCGAGAGCTCCGCCGGCAGGTCGACCGTGATCGCGCGTGCGGCGCGGCGCAGCACCCGCCAGGGCGGCCGCAGCAGGTCGAGCAGCACCGTCAGCCCACGAGCGCGGGCACCGCCTCCGGCTGCTTCGCGCCCAGGGTCAGGCCGGCCAGTTCCGGGATGCGCTGCAGCAGCGCCGCGTGCAGCGCGTCGCGGCGCTGCCACAGCGAGTGGTACCAGCGCACCCGCCGCTCCACCTGGTACGCCAGCATCCGGCTCGCCGCCACATGGGCGCGGGCGCTGTCGGCCATGGCGCACGCGGCGGCGGGGTTGGCCACCAGCCAGGACAGCCGCTGCTGCAGCTCGGTCGCGTCGGCGAACAGCATCCCGGTGCGGCCGTCCTCGATCGAGGCCTCGTAGACCACGCGGCTGGCCAGCGACGCCACCCGGTGCGCCGACGCCTCCAGGAACTTGAGGTCGGACTTGCAGCGGTTGAACGGGGTGTCGGCCAGCGGCATGAACGAGATCTCGCTCTCGCCCAGCAGAAGCTGGTAGGTCGGATAGTCGCACAGCGGCGTGAAATCCTTGTGTGGCGTGCTCAGCGCGTCGAAGAAGCCACGGTCGTTGACGACGCGGAAGTGCAACCGCTCGCCGGCACGCTCGGCCACCATGTTCAGCGCCGGCAGCAGCGCCGGCCAGTCGGCCTCGCGGTTCAGCCCGCCGAAGAACAGCGTCAGCCGGCCGGGATCGCGGAAGTTGCCGGCGTCGGGCAACTGCGCCACCGCGTTGGGGAACACCGCGACCTCCGGGTTGCGCGGCCGGAGCACTTCGGCCAGCGGTTCGGTCGTGGTCTGGATCGCGTGCACCGCGTCGAAGTTGTGGATGTCGGGGCGCTGCAGCACCGGGATGTAGTCGGGATGGTCGTCGAACTCGCACACCAGCACGTAGCCCTGCGACACCGCGAGGCGCACCAGGTCGAGTCCCTGCGCTCCGGCCAGCAGCGGGCGGTGCAGCACCAGGATGCGCGGCATCCCGGGCGGCAGCGCCGGCAGCTCGTGCAGGGGCACGACCTGCGGCAGGATCGAGGGCTCCGACAGCAGCGCCTGCATCGGCTCCGTCACGCGCACCTCGCTGACGCCGCCCACCGGCGCCAGCCGGGTCGAGACCAGGGCCAGCGGCGACACCGTGCCGCGCCCGGCGCGCCAGACGTGCTGCAACGCCGACGCGCGCCCGGCGTACTCGTGCGGGTCGACGCCAAGGCGTTCCAGCGCCGGCCGCAGCGCGGTCACGAACGCCTCCGCCTGCGGCCGGTCGAACACCCGCGGCATCACGTCGAGCGGCGCCAGGCCGGCATCGCGCAGCGCGCGCCGCGTGGTGCCGGGGTTGAACCAGCGTAGATGGGTGCGGTCGAACAGGCCCTGCTCCTCGTAGTCCCAGCCGCCGCGCAGCAGCCGGTCCACGAAGCTCCAGTGATCGACGTTCGGCATACAGATCAGCACGATGCCGTCGGGCGCCAGGGCGGCTACCTGCTGCCGCAGCACCGCCCACGGGTCGCGCAGGTGCTCCAGCACGTCACCGTAGACCAGGCAGTCGACGCTGCCGGGCGGCAGCTCGGCCGCGAACGGCAAGGGCTCGGCCTCGACGTCGACCGCGTAGACCCGCTCCATCCTCGTGCCGGCGAGCGCCGCCGCCTCGGGGTCGCGCTCGATGCCGAACAGGCGCGCGCGTGGGTTGCGGCGGCGGTAGGCGGCCGCCAACGCGCCGCCGCCGCAGCCGACGTCGAGCACCACGCGGGCATCGAGCGGGATGCGATCGACCAGCGCCGGGTTGCCGAGGTCGGGATAACGGGTCACGCGTCGCGCCGGCCGACGCCGTGGTAGGCGAAGCCCGCGCCGCGCATCGCGGACGGCTCGTAGATGTTGCGCAAATCGACCAGCACGGCGCCGCGCATCGCCTCGCGCAGCCGCTTCGGCGCCAGGGCGCGGAACTCGTTCCACTCAGTGACCACGACCAGCGCGTCGGCCCCCTGGGCGGCGTCCAGCGCGTCGCGGCAGAACACGACGCTGGACGGCAGCAACGGCTTGGCGGCCGCCATGCCCTCCGGGTCGAAGGCGCGCACCGTGGCGCCGTCCTCGACCAGACGGGTCACGATCGGCAGCGAAGGCGCGTCGCGCATGTCGTCGGTCTCGGGCTTGAAGGTGAGGCCCAGCACCGCGACCGTCTTGCCGCGCACGGCCCCGCCGCAGGCGTCGATCACCCGGCGCGCCATGCCGGCCTTGCGGGCGTCGTTGACCGACACCACCGCCTCGACCAGCCGGCTCGGCGCGCCGGCGTCCTGGGCGATGCGGACCAGCGCCAGCGTGTCCTTGGGGAAGCAACTGCCGCCGAAGCCCGGTCCCGCGTGCAGGAACTTGCGCCCGATGCGCCCGTCCAGCCCGATGCCGCGCGCGACGTCGTGGACGTCTCCCCCTAGCTTCTCGCACAGATCGGCCATCTCGTTGATGAACGTCACCTTCATCGCCAGGAACGAGTTGGCGGCGTACTTGATGAGTTCCGCGGTCTCGATCGCGGTGAACACGATCGGCGCCTCGATCAGGTAGAGCGGGCGGTAGAGCTGGCGCATCACCTCGCGGGCGCGCTCGCTGGCGGCGCCGATCACCACCCGATCGGGGCGCATGAAGTCGCCGATGGCGCTGCCCTCGCGCAGGAACTCGGGGTTGGAGGCGACGTCGAACTCCGCCTCCGGGTTGGCGCCGCGCACGATCTCGGCGATCTGCGCGCCGGTGCCGACCGGGACCGTGCTCTTGGTCACGATCACCGCGTAGCCGGTGAGCGCCCGGGCCACCTGCTCGGCGGCGGCGTAGACGTAGGTGAGGTCGGCGTGGCCGTCGCCGCGCCGGGTCGGCGTGCCGACGGCGATGAACACCGCGTCGGCGCCGGCGACCGCTTCGGGCAGGTTGCGGCCGAAGCTGAGCCGCCCGGCGGCGACGTTCTCGCCCACCAGCCGGTCGAGGCCGGGCTCGTAGATCGGCATCCGCCCCTCCTGGAGCGCCGCCAGCTTGGCCTCGTCGACCTCGACCACGGCGACGTCGACGCCGAACTCGGCGAAGCAGGCGCCCGACACCAGGCCGACATAGCCGCCGCCAATCATCGCAATCCGCACCCGACTCTCCCGCGCTCGTGGGCGCGATTGAACACGGAAGCGGGGTTCGAGTCACCTGCGTAAGAAACCCTTCCAGCCGCGCCGCGACGCCTGCCCTGCTTCTTCGAGCGTCTCCTGCGCCCTCTTGGCGATCCCGGCGCGCAGCTGCGCCGCGTGCGCCTCCAGCGCGTTGCCCACCGCCTCCTCGGCGGCGCGGGCAACTCCGACCGATGCACGGGCGATGCTGGTGGCGTCGAGGCAGGCGGCATGGCGCGCGGCGGCGGCGGCCTGCGCCGTCCGGCCGCGCGGCAGCCAGGCGGCGAACGCCTCGACCGCGGCGTCGTCCGAGCCGATGGCGCTGGCCGCCTCGGCCTCGATCTGGATCGCGGCGTTGGCCTGGCGCGCCGCCGCCGCCGCCCGCATCTCGGCCTCGATGCACTCGGCCAAGTGCTGCTGCGCCGCCTCGACCGCCTCGTGGCGCAGTCGCAGCGCCAGGCGCAGTGCCGCGGGGTTCACGCCGCGCCCCCGTCGAGCAGTTCGGCCAGCTCGGCGAAGCACGCCTGCAGCGGCCGGCAGTCGTTGCGGTGCTGGCCGAGCCAGGCCTCCAGCTTCGGTGCCAACGCGATGGCGGCATCCGATTGCGGGTCGGCGCCCGATTGGTAGACGCCGAGCCGCACCAGGTCGGCCAGTTCGGCGTAGCACGCCAGCACCGCGCGGGCGCGACGGGTCAGCGTCGCCTGCTCCGGCGTGAGGCAGCCGGGTGAAGTGCGCGACAGGCTGCGCAGCACGTCGATCGCGGGATAGCGGCCGCCATCGGCGATCCGGCGGTCGAGGATCACGTGGCCGTCCAGGATGCCGCGCACCGCGTCCGCCACCGGCTCGTTGTGGTCGTCGCCCTCGACCAGGACGGTGAACAGGGCGGTGATCTGCCCACCGGGAACGATGCCGGGGCCGGCGGCTCCGGGACCGGCCCGCTCCAACAGGCGCGGCAGCTCGGCGAACACGCTGGGCGGGTAGCCGCGCGTCGCCGGCGGCTCGCCGGCGGAGAGGCCGATCTCGCGCAGCGCCAGGCAGAACCGGGTCACGCTGTCCATCAGCAGCAGCACGCTGCGGCCCTGGTCGCGGAAATGCTCGGCCACCGTCATCGCGGCATAGGCGGCGTCGCGGCGCAGCAGCGGCGAGGCGTCGGAGGTGGCGATCACGGTGACGCAGCGCGCCGCGCCCTCCGGGCCGAGGTCGTCCTCCAGGAACTCGCGCACCTCGCGGCCGCGCTCGCCGACCAGCGCCAGCACCGCGACGTCGCAGGCGGTGTGCCGCGCCAGCATCGCCAGCAAGGTGGACTTGCCGATGCCGGAACCGGCGAACAGGCCGAGGCGCTGGCCCTCGCGGCAGGTGGCGAAGCTGTTGAGCGCCGCAACACCGAGGGCGATCGGCGAGCCGAGCCGGGCGCGGGTGGCGGCGGCGGGCGGGGCGCCGCGCAGC
>CAXUHK010000150.1:0-9398 GCA_964250775.1 uncultured Acetobacteraceae bacterium
GCCCCACGCTGGCGGCCTGCTGCTTCCCGCAGTCGGGCGCCATCGAGGAAGTCGTGGCCGCGGCGCCGCCCGTGCGTGGGCGGCCCGGGTCCAGCCCCGTCCAGCTCGGCGTGGCGGGACTGACGGTGCGTTACGGCGCCGGGCTGGCTGCAGTGGACGGCATCTCGCTCCAGCTCGGCCAGGGCGAGTGCCTGGGGATCGTCGGCGAAAGCGGCTCCGGCAAGTCGACGCTTGGGCGCGCGGTCCTGCAGATGGTGGGCTACGAGGGCACGGTGACGCTGGATGGCACCAGCTTTTCAGGACTGCGCGGCGGGGCGCTGCGCCGGCACCCGCGGGGCCTACAGGTGGTGTTGCAGGGCCCGCGCGCGGGGGGGGCCTTGTTGGTCGGGGGGGGCCCGTGCGGGTCGGCCGTCTCGATGGTCAGGTCGGACAAGGCGTTACTTCACCCCCATCACTTCACCCAAGCCTGGTCGAAGACCATGTGCGACTGCTCGGAGAAGGTGTAGTTGCCGAGCCGCGCCGAGACCAGGTCGAGGTTCTTCGGCTGGAACAGCGCCACCGCCGGCGCCTCGTCGGTGACCTTCTTGTCGATCGCTGACCACATCTTGTAGGCGGCTGGCTTGTCAGTGACCGCGGTCACGAGCGCCTTCTGCATCTCGGCGTCGGTCGGCTTGTCGCAGTAACCGGCGATGTTGATGGAAGAGTCGGAACCCGGGGTGAAGCTGGCGCAGCCGAACAGGACGTAGAGGAAGTCTGACGGCGCCGGGTAGTCCTGATACCAGTCGGTCAGGCTGGCCTGCACCTTGTTGTTGGTGTTCTGGATGTAGGTGAACTGGATGTTCGAGCTGATCGCCTTGACGCTGGCCTTGTAGCCGATCGCGTTCAGCACGCTCTGCAGGTAGACGCCGATGCTCTTCTCGACCACCTTGTCCGAGGTGATGAGCGTCACCTCCTGGCCGGCGGTGCCGCTCTCCTTGACCAGTTGCTTGGCGCGCGCGAGGTCCGGCTTGGTCCACTTGGTGCCGGGGTTCACGGTGAACGGGCAGTACGGCGTGTAGCCGCCCATGCCGACCGGGAGTTGCTGGCACAGCGGCGCGCCGAGGTTCTGGCCGCCGAACAGGTTGACGATGGCGCGGCGGTCGACCGCGTAGGCCACCGCCTGCCGCGCCTTCACGTTGTCGAACGGCGGTAGCCGCGTGTTGAGCGGCATGTAGTAGTATGCGAGCAAGTTGCCGATGTGCAGCTGCTTCTTGTACTTGCTGCTCAGCTCCGCCAGGCGGTCGAGCGGCTTCTCGTCGAACGTGTAGTCGTACTGGCCGTTCAGGATCGCGGTGATCTCGGCCTCGTCCTGCAGGCCGATCGACCAGTCGATCTCGTCCGGGTAGCCCTGCGGCTGCGCGTCGGCGCTCCATTCCTTGAAGTTCGGGTTGCGCACCAGGATCGCCGCCTTGTTCGGGTCGTAGCTCTTGATGGTGTAGGCGCCGGTGCCGGGCATCGGCGAGGTGCCGAGGTCCTTGGCCGGGGTCGCGGCCGGGATCACCGAGGCGAACGGCGTCGACATCTTGTAGAGGAACTCGCTGTCCGGCGCGGTCAGGTGGAAGGTCACGGTATGCGCCGCCTCGTCGGCGACCACGCCGCCGTCGAGGGTGCAGGTGGCGGCCGTCTTGAGGCAGGCGTCCGAGCCCACGAGAACGTTGAACCAACTGCCCGCGTTCGGGCTGGACACCTTGAACATGCGCTGGAACGAGGCGACCACGTCCTTGGTGGTGACGTCGCTGCCGTCGGCGAACTTGATGCCCTGGCGCAGCTTGAACACGTAGGTCTTGCCGCCGTCCTGCGGCTCCGGGATCGCCTCGGCGAGGTCGGGCACCACGGTGTTGCTGTCGTGCCCGCCGACCTTCTTGAACGCGACCAGGCCGTCATAGACCATGGCGGCGAGTTCCCAGCCCTTGACCTCGTAGTTGATGTGCACGTCGAGCGAGCCGGTGCCGCCCGAAGCGGTGAGCTTCAGCGTGCCGCCGGAATGCTGCTTCAGCAGCGCGGCGCGGTCGGCGGCGGCATGGCCTTGGCCGGGCAGCAGCCCCAGCGTCAGGGCGACGAACGCGCCGCCAGCCCCGAGCAGGCGTTTCTTGGTCATGGCAAACCCTTTCTGAATCCGAACCGGCCCGGAATTCGGCAAAATCCGGCGCAGGTCAAGCCTATCCGAACGCGTCATCGCACCCAGGCTTGCGAGAGCAGCATGTGCGCCTGGTCGGAATGGGTGTAGTTGCCGAGCCGGGCGGATACCAGGTCGAGTTCCTTGGGCTGGAACAGCGACACCGCCGCCACGTCGTCGGTCAGCTTGCGGTCGATGGCCGCCCACATCCGGTCGGCGGCCGCCTTGTCGGTGACAGCCGTGACGAGCGCCCGCTGCATCTGCGCGTCCACCGCCTTGTCGCAGTAGCCCGAGATGTTGACCGAGGCGTCGGAGCCGGGATTGAAGCTGGCGCAGCCGAACAGGACGTAGAGGAAGTCCGACGGCGCCGGGTAGTCCTGATACCAGTCGGTCAGGCTGGCCTGCACCTTGTTGTTGGTGTTCTGGATGTAGGTGAACTGGATGTTCGAGCTGATCGCCTTGACGCTGGCCTTGTAGCCGATCGCGTTCAGCACGCTCTGCAGGTAGACGCCGATGCTCTTCTCGACCACCTTGTCCGAGGTGATGAGCGTCACCTCCTGGCCGGCGGTGCCGCTCTCCTTGACCAGTCGCTTGGCGCGCGCGAGGTTGGGCTTGGTCCACTTGGCTCCGGGGTCCACGGTGAACGGGCAGTACGGCTGATAGCCACCCATGCCCACGGGCAGTTGCTGGCACAGCGGCGCCGCCAGGTTGGGGCCGCCGAACAGGTTGACCATGGCGCGGCGGTCGACCGCGTAGGCCACCGCCTGCCGCGCCTTCAGGCTGTCGAACGGCGGCAGCCGCGTGTTCAGCGGCAGGTAGTCGTAGGCGAGCTGGCTGCTGATGTGGACAAGGTTCTTGTGCTTGCCGCCGAGCTCGGCCAGGCGGTCGAGCGGCTTGGTGTCGTACATCCAGTCGTATTGGCCGTTCAGCACCGCCGTCACCTCGGCCTCGGCTTCGAGCCCGAACGAGTACTCGATCCGGTCGGGGTAGCCGGCCGGCTGCGCGTCCGCGCTCCACTCCTTGAAGTGCGGGTTGCGGACGAGTATCGCCGCCTTGTTCGGGTCGTAGCTCTGGATCATGTATGGCCCGGTGCCCGGCATCGGCGCGGTCCCGAGGTCGCGGGGCGCGGTGCCGGCGGGGATCACCGAGGCGAACGGCGTCGAGAGCTTGTAGAGGAACTCGCTGTCCGGCGCGGTCAGGTGGAAGGCGACCGTGCGCGCCGCGTCATCGGTCACGATGCCGCCGGACAGCGCGCAGGTGGCGGGCGTCTTGAGGCAGGCATCGGCGCCGACGATGACGGCGTACCAACTGCCGGCGTTCGGGCTGGCGATCTTGAACAGGCGTTGGAACGACGCGGCGACATCCTTCACCGTCAGGTCGCGGCCGTCGGAGAACCTGATGCCCTGCCGCAGCTTGAACACGTAAGTCTTGCCGCCGTCCTGCGGCGCCGGGATCGCCTCGGCGAGGTCGGGCACCACCGTGTCGCTGTCGGTGCCGCCCACCTTCTTGAAGCCGACCAAGCCGTCATAGGCCATGGCCGCGAGCTGCCAGCCCTTGTCCTCGTAATTGATCTGCACGTCGAGCGAACCGGCGGCGCCCGCGGCGGTCAGCTTCAGCGTGCCGCCGGAATGCTGCCGCAACAGCGCCGCGCGGTCGGCGGCGTGGCCCTGGAGGGGCAGCAGCGCCAGTGCCAGCGCCGCCACGTGCTTGAAGGTCAATTCATGCCTCGTCGAGGAAGCCGGCGACGGTGCGCATGTACAGCGGCCGTTCCTCGACATGCGGCAGGTGGCTCGATTCCATGAACACGACCTGCCGCACATCGGGCACGCTGTCCAGGAACGGTTGCTGGGTGAGCGGCGTCGCCTCGTCGAACCGGCCGGACAGCAGCAGCGTCGGCACCGCGATACGGTCGAGCCGGTCCTCGATGGTCCAACCCCGCAGGGTGCCTATGACGTGGAACTCGGTCGGGCCGTTCATGGTGTGATAGACGGTCGGATCGTCGTCAATGGCGGCGAAGGTGCGCGCCACCTCCGGCGGCCACGGTATGCGGCAGACATGGCGGTCGTAGAACGCGCGAGTGGCGGCTAGGTACTGCGGATGGTCCAGCGTGCCCGCCGCCTCGTGCCGCGACAGCGCCGCCTGTGTCTCCTCGGGCAGTTCGCGGCGGAGCCGGTTAGCCTCGGCGACCCAGGTCGGCAGCGAGGCCGGGCTGTTGGCGATTACCAGCCGGCGCAGGCCCGGCGGGCGGCGCACCGCGTGCTCGGCCGCCAGCATCCCGCCCCAGGACTGGCCGAGCACGTCGTAGCGCTCGGCCACACCCAAATGCGCCAGCAGGTTGTCCAGCTCGTCGAGGAACAGCTCGACGGTCCAGAATCCGGGATCGGCGTCGCGCAGGTGCGTCGAGCGGCCGTTGCCGATCTGGTCGTAATGCACCACCGCACGCTCGCCGTTGGCGAGATCGACCATGCTGTCGAGGTAATCGTGGGTGCAGCCTGGGCCACCGTGCAGCGCCAGCAGTGGCGGCTTGGCGCCGCCCAGTTCGCCGGTCACCCGATACCAGGTCCGGTGGTCACGGAACTGCGCATAGCCCTCTGTCTGCAGCACCTTACCCCGAACCCCTGTCGCCTCGGCACAATCTGAGCAAAGCTCGTGCCGCAACACAAGGAGGCGACCGGGATGGCGCACCACCACGCCGCGCACACGCTGCACGCCCATCAGCACCACCACGGCTGGGACAACGCCCTGTCGCCGGCGCTGACCGTGGCGCCGGGCGAGACGGTGACGTTCGAGACGGTCGATTCCTCGGGCGCGCAGCTCTCGGCGAACTCGACCCTGGCCGACCTGAAGGCGCTGGATTTCGGCCGCATCAACCCCGTGACCGGCCCGGTGTTCGTGGACGGCGCGGCGCCGGGCGACGTGTTGAAGGTGACGGTGCTGGAGTTCGCGCCCTCCGGCTGGGGCTGGACCGCCAACATCCCGGGCTTCGGCCTGCTCGCCGACCAGTTCCCCGACCCGGCGCTGCACCTGTGGAAATACGATCCCGGCAGCCTGGCGCCGGCGGCGTTCGGGGCCATGGCGCGGGTGCCGTTGAAGCCGTTCTGCGGCACCATCGGCCTGGCTCCGGCCGAACCGGGCCTGCACAGCATCGTGCCGCCGCGCCGGGTCGGCGGCAACATGGACGTGCGCGACCTCGCCGCCGGCGTCGAATTGTTCCTGCCGGTCGAGGTCGCGGGGGCGCTGTTCTCGGTGGGCGACACCCACGCGGCGCAGGGCGACGGCGAGGTCTGCGGCACCGCGATCGAGAGCCCGATGACGGTGACGCTGCGCTTCGACCTGTTGCGCGCGACCCCGCTCAAGTTCCCGCGCCTGGTGCTGCCCGGCCCGGCGACGCGCCACCTCGACGCGCGCGGCTACGAGGTCACGACCGGGATCGGCCCCGACCTGATGCGCTGCGCCCGCGACGCGGTCTCAGGCATGGTCGACCTGCTGGGTGCGCAGCACGGCATGGCGGCGGTGAATGCCTATATGTTGTGCAGCGTCTGCGCCGACCTGCGCATCAGTTCGATCGTGGACGCGCCGAACTGGCTGGTGTCGCTGTACCTGCCGCGGATGGTTTTCGAGTAGGCTGCATCGAACGGATGACTCTGATGAGGAGGTGTTGAAATGGGCGTTGCACGAGAGCGGCTTGACTTGGACAAGGAACGTGAAGCGAAACTGCAAGCGTTGCGCAAGACGATAAACGACTCCATTGCCGAGGGCGGAGAATGCACCGAGGAGGAATTGGATGCGATGCTCGACGAAAAGATAGAGGAGTTGAGAAAAGCTGGCTTCTGAGTGCCGAAACTCATCTTCCTATTCTCGGCGAGACGTGATTTCGCTGATATCCTCGACTATGTTTCCCAGGCCGCCGGGAGCCGGGCCGTCGGAAGGCAATTCGTCGAACTACTTAAAGATAAATGCAGACGCCTCGCCTCGTTACCGGGCACGCTGGGCCAGTCGCGACCCGAACTCGCTCCCGGTCTCCGCAGTTTTGCCTACCGCGACTACGTGATCTTCTTTCGTTACCAAGGAGGCGCGTTCCAGGTGGTGAACGTGCTGCACGGGCATCGTGACATCGTTGCCTGCTTCGAAGACGACGACGAGTAGGCAGCCAAGCGCGCGGCGTCGCGTTCAGGACCGCAGGCGGCCGGCCGCCGCATCAATCCGCCAGGGAGCAAACGCATGGAATACCGCCAACTCGGCCGTTCGGGCCTCAAGGTGTCGGTGCTGACGATGGGCACCATGACCTTCGGCGGCGGCGGCAATTTCGGCAAGGTGGGCGACACGGGCGTGCCTGGCGCCACCCGCCAGATCGACATGTGCCTCGACGCCGGGGTCAACTTCATCGACACCGCCGACATCTACTCCAAGGGTGTCTCCGAGGAGATCGTCGGCGAGGCGATCGCCGGCAAGCGCGACCGGCTGCTGCTCGCGACCAAGGCGCGCTTCCCGATGGGCGACGGGCCGAACGATGCCGGGCTGTCGCGCCACCACCTGATCGCCGCCTGCCACGCCAGCCTGAAGCGGCTCCGCGTCGACCACATCGACCTGTATCAGGTCCACGAGTGGGACGGCATCACCCCGGTCGAGGAAGTCACCGCGGCGCTGGACACGCTGGTGAAGCACGGCCATGTCCGCTACATCGGCGCCTCGAACTTCTCCGGCTGGCACCTGATGAAGACGCTGGCCGCCGCCGACCGGGCGCACGAGGCGCGGTTCGTCGCGCAGCAGATCCACTACACGCTGCAGGCGCGCGAGGCGGAATACGAGCTGGTGCCGATCTCGCTCGACCAGGGCCTCGGCATCTTGGTCTGGAGCCCGCTGGCCGGCGGGCTGCTGTCGGGCAAGTACCGCCGCGGCAAGCCGCACCCCGAGGGTTCGCGCCACCTGACCGACTGGGGCGAGCCGCCGGTGCGCGACGAGGGCAAGCTGTACGACATCGTGGACGCGCTGGTGGCCGTGGCCGACTCGCGCGGCGTCTCGGCGGCCGAGGTGGCGCTGGCCTGGCTGCTGGCCCGCCCGGCGGTGACGTCGGTGATCGTCGGCGCGCGCACCGAGGAGCAGTTGGCCGCCAACCTGAAGGCGGCCGACCTCAAGCTGACCGAGGCCGAGGTCGCGACGCTGGAGGAGGTGAGCCGCCCGCCGCTGCTCTACCCGTACTGGCACCAGGCCAGGACCGCGTCGGACCGGCTCGGGCCGACCGACATGAACCTGCTCTGGCCGTACGTGAAGAAGTAGCGTCAGCCCCGGCGTCGGCGCGGCAGCATCGCGTAGAGCAGCCCCGCCGCCGCCAGCCCGATCTGCAGCCGGTGGCGCTGCGCCCACATCTGCGTGCTGCGGGTGCGCGCCACGTGGCCGAACGGCCCCGCGACCGGCGAGGGCAGCTTCGGCGGCTCGAACAGCGACACGTCGCGCACCGCCGCGACCTCGGCGCGCGACGTCATCTGCGTGATGACGCCGAGCCGTGCGGCGACCTGATCGAGCACGCCGGGCAGCAGCCGGTTCATCCAGGCGAATTGCGCCGAGCTGCCGCTGATGCGCAACTCGCGCCGCCGCTCGCTGACCGCGAGCCAGATCCCCTCGGCCACCAGTTCCGGCGCGTAGACCGGCGGCGGCGGGGCCGGGCTGTGGCCGGCGTGGTCGTCGGTCATGCGCATCCCGGCGTGGCTGAAGAACGGCGTGTTGACCGCCGGCGGATGCACGATGCCGAGATGGATCGGGCTGTGGTCGTGCATCAGCTCGGCGCGCACCGCCTCGGTGAAGCCGCGCAGCGCGAACTTCGACGCGCAGTAGGCGGATTGCAGCGGCACCGTGCGGAAGCCCACGGCGGAGGCGATGTTGAAGATGCTGCCGCGTCCGCGCGGCGCCATCGCCGCCAGCGCCGTGCGGGTGCCGTGGACCGCGCCCATGAAGGTCACGTCGACCACGCGGCGGAACTCCGCCTCGGTCATGTCGGTGAAACGGGCGAAGAAGCTGGTCCCGGCGCAGTTGATCCAGACCTCGGGCGGCCCGAGCTCACGCGCCAACCGGTCGGCGGCCTCCTGCAGCGCGTCGGCGTCGGCGACGTCGGCGCGGGCCGTGGCGACATGGCCGCCGGCGTCGCGGATGCCGGCGGCGGCCGCCTGCAGGCCCGGCTCGCCGCGCGCGATCAGGCCAACGCGCCAGCCGCGGCGGGCGAACAGCTCCGCGGTGCAGCGCCCGATGCCGGAGGAGCCGCCGGTGATGACCATGACGTGGGATGCGGCCAGGCGCGAGGATGAGGAGGCCACGGCATACTCTCGACGTTGATCAAGCCGCCCAACGCCGGCCCCGGCTTGCGGGTTGCGGCCGCCGCGACCTCCCGTCGCCGTCCAGGTCGGTCGAAGGGCCGCGAAGCCGGGCTTCGAGGCGCAAACTCACCAAGGTGTCTCGCCGCTCGCCTCCACGAATCGGCCGGAAACGGCATTCTCGCCGAGCAACGCATACTCGACTGGCAGTCTCGCGCCCGCTTCGGGCGTCATGAAACCACTGTGCCCGTTCAAATCCGTCTTTACGAAGCCGGGACTCACCGAATTCACGACGATGGGCGTGTCGCGCAGCTCCTCGGCCAGTTGTATGGTCAGCATGTTCAGCGCCGCCTTGGAGGCGTTGTAGCCGATCAACCGTGCGGAGTAGTACGGAGATGTCGGATCGCCGTTGAGCGTCAGCGATCCCAAAGAACTGGACAAGTTGACGATCCGTGCCGCCGTCGACTTCCGCAGCAGCGGTAGCATCGCCTGCGTCACCGCCAAGGTGCCGACGAAGTTGGTATCCAGGATGCGGCGGGCGGCCTCGGGGGAGGAGGCGGTCGGCGGGCCGTCGGCGGCATCGACGATGCCCGCGTTGTTGACGAGGATGTCGAGCCTGCCGTGTTCCGCTCGGATCGTCTCGGCAGCCGCTTCGATGCTCTCATGGTCGTTGAGGTCGAGCGGGACGGATCGTGCTTGGAGCCCCTGGGTTGCAAGGTCTTCGACGGCCGCCCTGGCTCGGCCGGGATCGCGGGCGCCGATGATGACGAAGACCCCGGCTTGCGCGAGCTGGCGGGCGATCTCCAACCCGATGCCTTTGTTCGCGCCGGTGACGAGCGCGATGCGGTTGTTGTCGGGCATGAATGGGTCCTCCGCTGTTCGACTGTTGCAGCGACCCACTATATGAAGGTTTATTCAGTTAGAGGATTCGCTTATGG
>CAXUHK010000151.1:0-2476 GCA_964250775.1 uncultured Acetobacteraceae bacterium
GCTCGGGGCCGAGCGGGCGCGGATCGAGGCCAAGCTGGCCGGCCCCGCGATCTACGCCACTGCCCGCGGCGCTGACATCACCGCGGCGCAGACCCGCCTCGCCGCCATCGCCCGCGAGACCGAGGCGGCCGAGACTTCCTGGCTCGAAGCCGAAGCGGCGCTGGAGGCAGCGGCTTAGCGACCGTGGCGATGGGCAGCCTGAGCGGCCTCGACCTCAACCTGCTGGCGGTGTTCGACGCCATCGTGCGCGAGCGCAGCCTGACCAAGGCCGGCAAGCGGCTGGGCCTCAGCCAGCCCGCGGTCAGCCACGCGCTCGCCCGCCTGCGTCAGGCCGTGGGCGACGAGCTGCTGGTCCGCGGCCCGGATGGCATGTCGCCTACCTCGCGCGGCGAGCAGCTCGGCCGCGCGGTGCGCGAGGCGTTGGCCGGGCTGCAGGTGGCGCTCGAACCCCAGGCCGCCCGACCGGCGGACATGGCCGGGCAGTTCACCATTGCGGTCGACGGCTACACCGCGTTCGCCCTGACCAACCGGATCGTTGAGGCGCTGCGCGGGCAGGCGCCCGGCCTCGGCCTGACGGTGGTGCCGAGCGGCACGCGCGACATCCTGGACGAGCTGGATGCCGGGCTGATCGACCTGTCGCTGACCCGGCTGCTGGACGGCGGCGAGCGCTTCAAGTGCAGCCGCGTGCTGACCGACCGCTACGTCGCGGTGATGCGCCGCCAGCACCCGGCGGCGGCGGACGAGCTCACGCTGGAGCGCCTGGCGTCGCTGCGGCATTTGGCCCTCACCTCGACCGGCGACAGCCTGGCGTTCCTGGAGGCGGCGCTCGGTGCCGCCGGCCTCAACCTCGTCGTGGCGCTCAGCCTGCCGTTCCTGGCCGTTCCGGAAGCGCTCGCGAACGCCGACCTGGTGGCGGTCCTGCCGGCCCGCGTCGCCGCGCGGCTGCGCCAGGGCGGCGACCTGGTGGCACATGCCCTGCCCTGCGCGGCGCCGGCGATCCACCTGACCATGACCTGGCACCGTCGGCGAGACACCCAGGCGGAGCACCAGTGGCTGCGCTCCAGCGTGCGGCGCTGCCTGGCGGCGATCGAGAAGGTGCCTTGACGCGGACGCGGCATTCATCCGGTGCATCGGCACGTACACGACGTGCAGTGGCGGACATTGGGGCGGTCCCAATGTTTCGAGCCATGCAACAGGAGGGACTGCCCATGACGGATTTCTCGCGGCGCAACTTGCTTGCCGCCGGAGCCATGACCGGGGCCATCACCGCCGCCGGCGCCGCCAGCGCCGCTGGGTTCGGCAACCCGGACGAGCCGCCGCAGGGCAGCGTGAACACCCGGGCCACGCCGCGCAGCGTCATCGACCCGGGGCCGCAGAACCCGGCCATCTCCGGGCAGTTCCCGGACGTGTTCAGCCCGCCGCCCACCGATGCCGGCGACTTGCCGCTGTTCTGGGCGTCGTTCAACAACGCGCCGAGGCGCATCCAGGCCGGCGGCTGGGCGCGCCAGGTCACGCAGTCCGACTTCCAGGTCTCCAAGGAGATCGCCGGCGTCAACATGCGCCTCGCGGCCGGCGGCGTGCGGGAGCTGCACTGGCACCAGGCCGCCGAGTGGGCGTACATGACCTACGGCGCCTGCCGCGTCACCACGCTCGACACCGAGGGCCGCGCCTACGTCGCCGACGTGAAGCAGGGCGACCTCTGGTACTTCCCAGTCGGCTACCCGCACTCGCTGCAGGGGCTGGGACCGGACGGGGCGGAGTTCATCCTCGCCTTCGACAAGGGCGAGCAATCGGAATACAACACGCTGCTGGTCACGGACTGGATCGCCCACACGCCGCCCGACGTGCTGGCGCAGAACTTCAACCTGCCGGCCGAGGCGTTCGGCAAGACCCCGCTGCACGACTTGTGGATCTACCAGGGCGAGATGCCCGGCCCGCTCGCCGCCGATCAGAACGCGGTCAAGGGGCCGAACGGCTTGCCGCCGAACCCGTTCACCTTCTCGCTCGCCAGCGGGCCGGTGACCAAGCAGGCCAAGGGCGGCACGGTGCAGGTCGTCGACAGCCATAACTTCAAGGCCTCGACCACCGTCGCCGCCGCGCTGGTGACGCTGCGGCCGGGCGGCCTGCGCGAGATGCACTGGCATCCGAACGCCGACGAGTGGCAGTACTACGTCGAGGGATCGGCGCAGATGACCGTGTTCAACACCGGACCCAAGGCGATCACCAACAACTTCAAGGCCGGCGACATCGGCTACATCAGGCAGAACCACGGCCACTACATCAAGAACGTGGGCGACACCGACCTCGTGTTCATCGAGATTTTCAGGGCCGACGCGTACAAGGAAATCTCGCTCTCGGATTGGCTGGCGCGCACGCCGCCGGCGATGGTGGCCGCGCACTTCAACCTGTCGCTCGCGGACATCGCCAAGATCCCGAACGACATCCCCGACGTGCTGCCGCTCTGAGCCATTCGCGA
>CAXUHK010000151.1:2486-9202 GCA_964250775.1 uncultured Acetobacteraceae bacterium
GGGGGCTCTTTTGCCCTTCGCCCCCCCGTGTGCCTCCCCCGGGGGGGGGGGGGCGCCGGCTTGACCAGGACCGCCGCACCCGTCGGACGCTGCCGCAGCTCTCTCTCTCTGCTGGCGTGTAACTTGCACCTCCACAGGCAAGCTGTCCCGCCGGGACCGCAGCCAACATAGGAGTGCGCGGCATGTCGGACCTGCGGCGGGACAGCCTTTCGTTTCCGGAGGCGCTGGGCCAATCGGTCGCCAACGTCTCGCCGACCTTCACGCCGGCGCTGGCCATTTCGGTCGTCGCCGGCCTGGCCGGCACCGCGTCCTGGCTGGTCTACCTGTTCGCGACGGTGGCGCTGGTCATCGTCGGCATCAACGTGAGCAAGCTCGCCGCCCGCATTCCCTCCGCCGGGTCGTTCTTCATCTACGTCGCCCGCAGCATCGGCCCGTCCTGGGGCCTGCTGTCCGGATGGGCGATGCTGCTCGCCTACATCGCGACCGCCATGTCGCTGACCGTGGCCACGTCGATCTTCCTCAAGACGCTGCTGGCGGCGCTCGGCATCGGCGTCCCGCTGCCGAACGTGCTGCTGTATTTCCTGATCTCGACGCTGATCTTCGTGCTGGCGTACCGCGACATGCGGATGTCCTCGCGCCTCGGGCTCACGCTCGAAGCCATTTCCATGGCCGCGATCCTGGCAGTGTGCGTCGTCACCTGGGGGCATTACGGCTTCGCGGTCGACGCCAAGCAGACCCACCTCGCCGGCGCCGACTTGAAGAACGTCGGCCAGGCCTGCGTGTTCGCGATCTTCTCCTACGTGGGTTTCGAGAGCGCCTCCACGCTGGGCCAGGAGACGCGCAACCCGCGCACCTCGATCCCGCGCGCCGTCATCCTGACGCCGATCGTGGCCGGGCTGTTCTTCATGTTCACCACCTACGTCATCACGCTGGGCTTCGGCGACGACGCGGCGAAGCTCGGCGCCAGCGGCACGCCGCTGTCCGACATCACCACCCACATCTCGGTGCTGGCCACGGTGCTGGTCTATGTGGGCGCCGCGATCAGCGCCTTCGCCTGCGCGCTGGCCTCGCTCAACGCATTCAGCCGGATGCTGTTCTCGCTCGGCCGCTACCAGTTCCTGCACCGCACGATGGGATTGGTGCACAGCGGGCGGCAGACGCCGTACACCGCCCTGCTGGTTGGCGCCGTGCTCAACTTCGGCGTGCTGGCCGCCTTCGCCGGGCAGGCGGAGAGCGACCTGGTCGGCTATTACGGCACCGTCGCCACGTTCGGCTTCATCTTCGTCTACCTGCTCTGCTCGATCTGCGCCCCGATCCTGATGCGCAAGATGGATACCGTCTCGGCGTTGGACTGGTTCCTGGGCGGGCTCGGCGCGCTGCTGATGGTGGTGGCCTTGGTCGGCAGCGTCTATCCGGTGCCCGACTACCCGAACAACGTCTGGCCGTACCTGTTCATCGCCTACATGCTGGTGGGGCTGGCGTGGTTCTTCGTGCTCAAGGCGCGGGTGCCGCAGACCCTGCTGGGCATCGAGCACGACCTGGAGACGGTGCAAATCCCGCATTACGGCAAGATCGAGATTTGACCGGCCGCCTTGGTCAAGCTTCGATCAGGCTCACATGCGCGGCGACGATGCGCCAGCCCTCGGGGAAGCGCACCCAGGTCTGCATCTGGCGGCCGGTCTTGCCGGGCGCCGTGTCGCGATGGAACAGCGTGGAGGCGACCGCGAGGTCGCGGCCATAGGTCGTGACGACGGTGCGCGAAGTGGTCCGCGCCAGGCCGGACGCGGCGCGGCCACCGCGGAACGCCGCGATCTCGTCGTAGCCGTACAGGTTCTCGGCGATGCCGTAGCGGATCGTCTCGGGTGCGTCGCGGAACAGCGCGTTCAGCGTGGCGACGTCGTTGCCGACCAGCGCCGCCTCGTAGCGCGCGAAGGCGGCCTCCACCTCGGCCTTGACGTGGGGCAGGTCGCTTTCCATCACGCCGGCGGGCGCGGCGCGCGGACCGGGCCGCGCGCCTCCAGCGCCGCGGCGGCGCGCAACGCCAAATCTTCCCGCCATGGCGCGCAAACGAGCTGCACGCCGATCGGCAAGCCCGGCAGCGGCACCGGCACGCTCACCACGGGCAGGCCGATGAACGAGATCGGCTGCGTGTAGACGCCGATGTTGGGACGCAGCGGTACCATCTCGCCGTCCAGCATGAACTCCTGCTGCCCGATCAGCGGTGCGGTGCAGGGCGTCGCCGGGGCCACCAGCAGGTCGATGCCGTCGAACGCGCGCAGCACCGCGGCGCGATACCCGCGGCGCACCCGCTGCGCCGGCGCCACCAGGGGGGCGGGCAGCAACGCGCCGGCGATCCGCGGGTCGCGCACCGCCGGGTCGAACTGGTCGGCTTGGCCGCGCAGCCGCGCCAGATGCAGGGCGGCGCCTTCCGCCGCGGTGATGACGTAGGCAGCCGAGCGGGCGCGCCCCGTCTCCGGCAACTCGACGTCACGCAACGCGGTTCCGGTCTCCGCCGCCAGGCCAGCGGCCACGCGCGCCACCGCGTCGCGCGCCTCGGCGGTGAGCCCGCGCGCGAAGTGCCCGCCAGCGACGCCCACGCGCAGGCCGCGCACGCCTTCGCGCAGCCTGGGCAGCGTCGGCTCGACGGGTCGCCCGGCGCAGGCTGGGTCGGTCGCGTCCGGTCCTTGCATGGCGTCGTAGGCCAGCGCCAGGTCCGTGGCGTTGCGGGCGAGCGGTCCCAGGTGGTCGAGGCTGGCGACGAACGGGAACGTGCCGGCCCGGCTCAGCCGGCCATAGGTCGGCTTCAGCCCGAACAGGCCGCAGAACGAGGCCGGCACCCGGATCGAGCCGTTGGTGTCCGAGCCCAGCGCCAGCGGCACCAGCCCGCCCGCCACCGCGCCGGCCGAGCCGCCGGACGACCCGCCGGTCATGCGCGCCGTGTCTTGCGGGTTGCGCGACGGCCCGTCGTGCAGGTTCTCGCCGGTGAAGTCGTAGGCGTACTCGCCCATGTTGAGCGCGCCCACCAGCACGCCGCCGGCTCGCTCCAGGCGCGTGACCAGCGCCGCGTCCGCCGTCGCGGCCGGGTTGGCGCGGTTGATGCGCGAGCCGGCGCGGGTGACGACGCCCTTGAGGTCGAACAGGTGCTTGCCCGCGACCGGCCCCCCGGCGAGTGGCCCGGCCGGCCGGCCGGCGGCCACATCGGCGTCGATCGCGGCGGCGCGGGCCACCGCGCGCTCGGCCATGACCGTGGTGAAGGCGTTCAGCGCCACGCCGCCGGCGATCCGCGCCAATGCCGCGTCGACCACGCCGCGGGCGCTGCGGCTGCGTCGCGTCACGGCGGCGGCGATCCCGGCGGCACCGTCCCATTCCGTCAAGCGGAGAACACCGGCGCCGGCTCCGCGTCGTCGGGCAACGGGAAGTCGAGCACCACGGCGCCGTGCCGCAGGCACACCGCCAGATGCCCGAGGATCGCCGCCCGCCAGGCCGGCGCGACCGTGAGCCCCACCGCCGCCGCCTCGGCGTCGAGCCATTCCTCATGGCCCGGCCAGCTCACGGTGCGGACTCTTGCCCGCGCGGCGGCGGCGTTCGCAACGCGCGGTAGACGGTGTTGCGCGACGTGCCGAGCTGGCGCGCGGTCTCGGCGACGTTGCCGTCGAGTGCCCGATGTGCCTGCCGCACGCGCTCGGCCTGCAGCGCCCGCAAACCATGGGGTGCGTCCGGGCCACGCTCGGGCAGCCCGCCCAGTATCGCCACGGCATCGGCGTCGATCTCCCGCGCCGGATCGATCAGCGTGAGGCGGACCAGGGCGCTGCGCAGCTCACGCATGTTGCCCGGCCACGGCCGCCTGGCGAGGATCGCCAGCGCCTCCGGCGACAGGCGGGCCTCGGGCGCCACCTCGGCCAGCACCCGCCGCGCGATGGCCGCGAAGTCGCCGCGCGCCGACAGCGGCGGCATCGTCACGTCCACCGTGTTGATGCGGTACAGCAGGTCGGCGCGGAACCGGCCGTCAGCGACCGCGCGCTCCAGGTCGACGTTGGTGGCGGCGACCAGCAGCACGTCGACTTGCCGCCGCCGCCCGCCGCCGACCGGGCGCACCGTCCAGTCGTCCAGCAGCCGCAGCAGCGTCGATTGCAACGGCCACTTCATGTCGCCGATCTCGTCGAGGAACAGCGTGCCGCCGTCGCTCTCGGCGACCAGGCCGGGCGAGCCGCCGCGCCGCGCGCCGGTGAAGGCGCCGTCGGCGTGGCCGAACAGCTCGGCCTCGACCAGCGTGTCCGGCAGGCTGGCGCAGTTGACCGGGACGAACGGGCCGCGCCGGCCGCTGGCGCGGTGCGCGTGGCGCGCCATCGCTTCCTTGCCGGTGCCGGTGTCGCCGCGGATCAGGATCGGCAGGCGACGCGCGGCGGCTGCCTCGACCTGCCGCAGCGCCGCCACGACCGCCGCATCCTGCGCCACGAACGCGGCCGGCGTTGAAGGTTTGGCCGCAATGGCGCGTGGCTGCGGCAAGGTCTCCAGCCGTGCCGCGAACGTGCTGCCGACCCGGTCCTCCAGGCGACGGCACGCATCCCCGGCGCGCAGCAGCGCCGCGAGGTCGGTGCGGAACACCTCGTTGAAGCCCCGCCCGCGCATCGCCGGCAGGCCGTGCAGGAGGAAATGGGCGCGGGCGTTGAGCGCAAGGATCGCCCCGTCGCGGTCCACCGCCAGCAGCCCGGCGCTCAGCGTGTGCAGGTACTCGGCGCGGCTGTGGAAGGCGATGATCGCGTCGGCGCGGTGACGCTCCCGGAACAGGCCGTTCTCGATCTGCACCGCCGCCATCGCCACCAGCGCCTGCGTGTGCTGCTGCCGGGAGCGGCAATCCGAGGAGGCGTCGAGCACGCCGGCCAGCGTGCCGTCCACCCCCAGCACCGGCACGGCGGTGCAGGTCAGCGCGCCGTGCCGGCTGAAGAAGTGCTCGCCGCCGTGCACCGTGACGGCGGAAGCGGTATAAGCCGCGGTGCCGAGCGCGTTGGTGCCGCACTGCGCCTCGCCCCACAGCGTCCCCGGCCGGATGCTGGCGGCGCGCGCGGCCTCGCCGAACGTGCTGTCGCAGATGGTGTCGAGCAGCATCCCGTCGGCGTCGGCGAAGGCGATCATGAAGTTGGTGCCGGCGATCTGGTGATACAGGGTCTGCATCTCCCCCAGCGCCAGCCGATGCATCAGCGCCGCCCGCTCCCGCGCCTGCCCGAGCGCCGGCGCGTCCACGGTGGCGAGCGGCGGCGGGTGGCGCGGGTCGAGCCCCAGCGCCAGGCAGCGCCGCCAGCTCTCGGCGATGGGGCGCGGCAGCAGGTCCTCGGCGGCGACGCCGCGCGCTTCCAGCACGATCCGAGCCCGGCCCAGTCGGTCGTCCGCTGACAGCAGCATCTTCCTCCTGCGCGGGTCCGTGCCCGAAAGACAAAGCCTAACGCAGTTCCCGCCGCTGGCGCCATCCCGTTGCGCGGTGTTCCGAAACGCAACACCCGTGTTCCGCCGGCTGTTCAGGAACGGCGCGTGGCGCATCGCCTGTCATGAACGGTTTCAATTGGTTGCCCTGTGGCGCGGCGCTTGCGGAGGCAACGCCCGAAGCAAGGGGGAGACGAGCCGTGAAGGCAGCCGTTCTGCACGAATACGACGAGACCCTGAGCGGCGCCGAGTTCGTGCGCTACCAGGACGTGCCCGATCCCAGGATCGCCAAGCCCAACGACGTGATCGTGCGCATCGGCGGCGCCGGGGTGTGCCGCACCGACCTGCACGTCGTCGAGGGCATCTGGCGCAGCAAGGTCGACGTGACGCTGCCCTACATCATGGGCCACGAGAACGCCGGCTGGGTCGAGGCGGTGGGCAGCGGCGTCGAGAGCGTGCGCATCGGCGACGCGGTGATCTGCCATCCGCTGGTGACGAGCGGGCACTGCCTCGCCTGCCGGCGCGGCGACGACATGCACGCGACCGACAGCCGCTTCCCCGGCATCAACGCCGATGGCGGCTACGCCGAATACCTGCTGAGCGGCGAGCGCGCGCTGATCAAGCTGCCGCAGTCGCTGTCGCCCAAGGATGTGGCGCCATACACCGACGCCGGCCTGACCGCTTACCGCGCGGCCAAGAAGGCGTCGCGGCACCTGTTGCCGGGCGAGTTCGCGGCGGTGATCGGCGCCGGCGGGTTGGGGCATATCGGCATCCAGGTGCTGAGGGCACTGTGCGCCGCCGAGATCGTGGTGATCGACCGTTCGGCCGCCGCCCTGGAACTCGCCAAGCAATGCGGCGCGCACCATACGGTGCTGGCGGACGAGGGCATGGTCGACAGCGTGATGGCGCTGACCGGCGGGCATGGCGCCGAGGCGGTGATCGACTTCGTGGGCGAGGGCGACGCGGTGGCCCAGGGCATCGCCACGACCCGCAACGGCGGTTCCTACTACATCGTGGGCTATGGCGGGAAGATCGAGCTGCCGACGCTCGACATGATCACCTCGGAGAAGACCATCGTCGGCAACCTGGTCGGCACCTATCCCGAGCTGGTCGAGTTGATGGCGCTGGCCGACCGCGGCCTGGTCAACCTCACCACCCGCGAGTACCGGCTGGCCGACGCCAACCAGGCGCTGCACGACCTGCACCACGGCGAGATCAGGGGCCGCGCGGTCCTGGTCCCATGACGGCGATGCGCCCGGGCCTGCCGGACCCGCTGGTGGCCCTGCTCGGCGCGCGCT